>NZ_JAQQPS010000006.1:0-305785 GCF_036688685.1 Massilia sp. S19_KUP03_FR1
CCCCCCCCCCCCCCCCCCCCCCCCCCCCCCCCCCCCCCCCCCCCCCCCCCCCCCCCCCCCCCCCCCGCCAGCGTGCTTTCCGGCACCGCTTCGAGCAAGCCCATGCCCGCCATGTGCGGCGCCGCGCGCACCGACATGCGCGCCGGCAGGTCCAGCGTTTTGCCGGCCACGTCGGTCAGGACGTATTGCGGCTTTTGCAGCGTGTAGGCGCTGTTGTCGGCATACTTGCCGGTGGTCTCGAGATAGCTGCCGATTTTCAGGATGCCCTGGCGGCCGTCATACGTCTTGCCCGCCTCGACGATCAGGCCCTGCGCCAGGTGGCCGCCGAAGCGGCCGTCGATCACCAGCTTGCCGGCGGTGTCGCTGTCGCCAGTGAGTACCACCATGGTGTTCAAAGGCTGGCCCAGCACCGGCGAACTCTTGCCGTTGTTGACGTGGCAGGCGATACAGGCGGCCTGCTGGAACTTCGGACCGGCCTTGCCGGCCTGGGTGCTGAACAGGGTCGGGTTGCCGGCCTCGGTGTGCGAGCCGGTCAGGAACGAGGTGTGGAACAGGCGCCGACCTTCCAGGAAGGACTGGATGTTGATGCCTGCGATATTCGTGCCCGCTTGCAGGAAATTATTTTCCGGCATGAAGGACGCATCTTCCTGCAGCGTCATCAGGGCGCCGCCGCTCATCGCTTCAGCCGGCAACACGCGGGCGTCCCACGGGATCAGGGTACTGTCGCAGCACGGGCCGCGATACCACGGCTTGGCGCCGCCCTGGCCGACCTGGTAGACCAGCGCTTCGGCGTAGTAATTGAAACGGCCCAGCGCGTCGCCCTGGTTGCCGGCCAGGAAGATGCCCAGTTCGAATTCGAGCAGGTCGCCGGTGCGCAGGGTTCTGCGCAGCGCAGCGGACACGGTGATTTGCTTGACCAGCACGAATTCGCCGTCTTTCGGCGGCACGTTCAGGTCGGTGTCGTAGTTGGCGCCCGGGTCACCCGGCAAGGTATCGTAATTGGCGATCGGGGTTTTCAGTTCCTGGCCGGACAGCAGTGCACCGACCGGCAAGCGCTTCATGCCGCCATTGTCGCCATACAGCGCCACCGCCGACGGTCCCAGCGGGTCGCCGTCGCGCCGGCCGATGTAGCTGTGGCGGAAATTGGTGCCGTACCACCACCACTGCGGCCGCACCACCACTGTCAGGATGCGGGCGTTGGCGTCCGTCGGCGAAACGTTCTCGTAGATCGTCAACTGGTGCGATCGGCGTTCGAAATAGTGCGAGGCGAAGGTGAGGTAATTGTCGCCCTCGCCTTTGACGTTGGGCTGCTCGCGCGCATGGCGGTCGCGCGTGCGCCCGCCCAGCTGGGTCACCAGCGTGCCGTCGGCCAGCGTGTACTGGGTCACCGGTTGCTGGTTCGGCCACGACAAATCGGTGTAGGCCGCCACCGTCGGGGCGGTGACGGGGGTGTCGCCCGCAACAGGGGTGGTAACCGGGGTGGTAACAGGCGTGGTGCCGGTCGCGGGCGTGGTGCCGGCAGCGGACTTGTCGCCGCCCCCGCCACCGCAAGCGGCCAGCAGGGTGGCGATGGCCAGTGTGGTCGCGACCAGCCGCGTACAGCGCAGCGGAGGAGTCGGCGTCAAATTAAACATGGGCATGGCACTTTTGGTAAGGGTCGATGTATTTAAATAACTTATTACAAACTTAACTTTACCCATAGTAACATTTGCATCCATATAGAAATGTTTCCAATGGTAACTGTTGCTTTGGCGCAGCAGGCTACGAAACCCCGCGCGCGCTGCACCGGCTTTATAATCGCGTTTTCATTCTTGACAGCGACAACCACCATGCCAGCCCAACTCATCGACGGAATTGCCCTCTCCCAAAAACTGCGCGTCGAAATCGCCCAACGGGCAGCCGCGCTGAGCGCAAGCGGCCGCCAGCCGGGTCTGGCCGTGATCCTGGTCGGCGAAGACCCGGCCAGCCAGGTGTATGTGCGCAACAAGGTCAAGGCTTGCGCCGACGTGGGTTTCCACTCGGTGCTGGAAAAGTACGAGGCCGAGCTGAGCGAAGCGGCCCTGCTCGAGCGCATCGCCGCACTGAACGTCGACCCGGCCATCCATGGCATCCTGGTGCAGATGCCGCTGCCGCGTCACATCAACCCGCACAAGGTCATCGAAGCCATTTCCACCGCCAAGGATGTGGATGGCTACTCGGTGCTGTCGGCCGGCGAACTGATGACGGGCCTGGAAGGCTTCCGTCCCTGCACGCCGTACGGCTGCATGAAGCTGATCGAAAGTACCGGCGTCGACCTGCGCGGCAAGCATGCCGTGGTCATCGGCCGCAGCAACACCGTCGGCAAACCAATGGGCCTGCTGCTCTTGCAAGCGAATGCCACCGTCACCATCTGTCATAGTGCGACCGCGGACCTGGCGTATCACACGCGCCAGGCCGATGTCGTCGTCGTCGCCGTCGGCCGCCGCAACACGCTCACCGCCGACATGGTGAAACCGGGTGCCATCGTCATCGACGTGGGCATGAACCGCGACGACAACGGCAAGCTGTGCGGCGATGTCGACACTGCCGGCGTACGCGAAGTCGCCTCGTTCATCACGCCCGTTCCAGGCGGCGTGGGTCCGATGACGATTACGATGCTGTTAATGAATACCGTGGAAGCCGCCGAGCGCACCTAAAAGGATATGACATGACTACGACCAACCCCCTGCTCGATTTTTCCAGCCTGACGCGCTTCGATGAAGTGCGTCCGGAACACGTTACCCCCGCCATCGATGAACTGATCGCCCATGCCGCCGCCGTGGTCAAGCAACTCGAAGCGCCAGCCGACAGCGTCACCTGGGACAATTTCGTGGTCCCGCTGGAAGAAGCCAGCGAGCGCCTCGGCCGCGCCTGGGGCGTGGTCAATCACCTCAACAGCGTGATGGACACGCCCGAACTGCGCGCCGTCTACAACGAAACCCAGCCGAAAATCACCGAGTTCTGGACCGCCCTCGGCCAGAACGAAGCGCTGTTCGACAAGTACAAGGCCATCCGCGCGGCGAGCGACTTCGCCAACCTGACGCCAGCCCGCAAAAAAATCGTCGAAGACGCCCTGCGCGACTTCCGCCTGGGCGGCGCCGAGCTGCCTGAAGCGAAAAAAGAACGCTTTGCCGACATCCAGGAACAGCACGCCGCCGTCTCCACGCGCTTTTCCGAAAACGTGCTCGACGCCACCAACGACTACAAGCTGATCGTGGCCACCGTCGAAGAACTGGCCGGCGTGCCGGAAGACGCCGTCGCCGCCGCGAAAGCCGCCGCCGAAATCGTTGGTGCGGAGGGCTACCTGTTCACGCTGCACTTCCCGTCCTACTTCCCGCTGCTGCAATTCGCCAACAACCGCACCCTGCGCGAGACGATCTACCGCGCCAGCGCCACCAAGGCGTCGGAAATGGGCGTCGTGTTCAGCGAACTGGAAAAGTGGGACAACACCAACAACATCGCCACGCTGTTGAAACTGCGCGACGAAGAAGCCAAGCTGCTCGACTACCGCAACTTCGCCGAAGTGTCGCTGGTGTCGAAAATGGCGCAAAGCCCGGAACACGTGATCGAGTTCCTGGAAGACCTGGCACGCCGCGCGCGACCGTATGCGGAGAAAGACCTTGAAGAACTGCGCGCCTTTGCCGCCACGCTCGGCATCGACGACATGCAGGCCTGGGATCAGACCTACGTCTCCGAAAAACTGCGCGAGCAGCGCTACGCTTTCTCAGCCCAGGAAGTAAAGGAATACTTTCCGGAGCCGAAAGTCGTCGGCGGCCTGTTCAAGCTGGTACAAAAGCTGTTTGGCGTCACCATCAAGCCGGACGACGCGCCAGTCTGGCACCCGGACGTGCGCTTCTTCCGCATCGAGCGCGATGGTCAATTGGTGGGCCAGTTCTACCTCGACCTGTACGCGCGCGCCGGCAAGGGCCAGGGCGCGTGGATGGACGATGCGCGCGGTCGCCGCCTGGTCACGGGCGGCATCATCCAGACCCCAATCGCTTACCTCACCTGCAATTTCACGCCACCGGCAACCGTTGACGGCAAGTTGCAGCCTTCGCTGTTCACGCACGATGAAGTCACCACGCTGTTCCACGAATTCGGCCACGGCCTGCACCACATGCTGACCGAAGTGGAAGAGCTGTCGGTCTCCGGCATTTCCGGCGTCGAGTGGGATGCGGTCGAATTGCCATCCCAGTTCATGGAAAACTTCTGCTGGGAGTGGGACGTGCTGCAGGATCTCACCGGTCACGTAAAAACCGGCGAACCTTTGCCACGCGCTTTGTACGACAAGATGCTGGCCGCGAAAAACTTCCAGTCCGGGATGCAGACGCTGCGCCAGGTGGAGTTTTCGCTGGTCGACATGCACCTGCACTACGACTTCAACCCGGACAGCGCACAAACCGTGCAGCAGCTCATCGACGACGTGCGCAAGCAGTTCTCGGTGATGATGCCGCCCGCATTCAACCGCTTCCAGCATTCGTTCGGCCATATCTTCGCCGGCGGTTACGCGGCCGGTTACTACAGCTACAAATGGGCCGAGGTGCTGTCGGCCGATGCCTATGCCGCGTTCGAAGAAGCGGTGGCCGCCGGGGGCGACGCGCTCGATGCAACCGGCAAGCGCTTCCAGCAAGAGATCCTGGCCATGGGCGGCGCCCGCCCCGCGCTGGAATCCTTTAAAGCGTTCCGTGGCCGCGAGCCGTCGATCGACGCCCTGCTGCGCCACAGCGGCATGCAGGCGTAAGCCATGACGGCCCGCGCAGCGGTACTTGTAGCGATCAGCCTGGCCCTCGCCAGTGGCGCGCTTTGCGCCCAGCAGATGTACAAATGGAAGGATAACCAGGGCGTCGTGCACTACAGCGACACCCCGCCGCCGGCGCAGGAAAAGAAGGTCGAGGTGAAGGATTTTTCCGCGCCCGCGATGACGCCTGCCGTGCCGCTGCCGTACGCACTGGCGCAGGCAGTGAAAAACAACCCGGTCACGCTGTACACCACGGGCAATTGCGTGCCCTGCGACCAGGCGCGCAAAGCCCTGTTCGACCGCGGCGTGCCGTTCTCGGAAAAAACCGTGGCCAACGACGCCGACCGGGCCAGCCTGGCTGCGGCGGGCGGCAAGGACACCGTCCCTTTCATCACGATCGGGCGCACGACGCTGGCTGGCTACGGTGTGGGCGAATTGCAGGCGGCGCTGACGGAGGCGACCTATCCGCTGACCAAACGGCTGCCGGCCGGCTACCAGAATCCGCCGGTGCAGCACGCCGCGCCGGCCGTGGTGGCCGCGCCGAAACCGGCCGCCCCGGTCGAGACGCCGACCGTGCCGGCCGCGCCGCCACCGTCGCCCACCGGCATCCGCTTCTGAGGCGGGCATGACGCGCATCGATTTCCACACCAACATCCCGGACAAGGTCAGCTACGCCTGCCGGCTGGCGCGTAAAGCGTATGCGGCCAACGCGAAACTGGTGCTGCTGGCCGAGGATGCGGACCAGGCTGCGGCGCTCAACGCCGCGCTGTGGACCCTGTCCGACACCGATTTTTTACCGCATGTCATGGCCGGCGATGCGCTGGCGGACCAGACGCCCATCATCATCACCGCCAGCGACACCGACCCGGTGCCGCACCACGACATGCTGATCAACCTGACGCGCCGCACCCCGGCCTCGTTTGCCGATTACGCGCGCGTGTTCGAGATCATCTCGACCGACGAAGAAGACGCTGCCGAAGGCCGCAAGCGCTACGTCGCCTATAAAAAGCTGGCCCACCCGCTGACCCACTTCGTCGCAGGCAAATCATGAGCCAACCGTTCGACCAGAGTATTCCGGTGCTGACCGAAGTGTTTTCGGATAGGGACCGCAAACCGCCAGCGCCGGTACCAGTGCCAGCGCCTGTGCTGGAGGAAGAGCTGATCCAGGACGAAGCGCCACCCGACGCCGATGCCATCGGCGCGCAACTGGCCACCCTTGCCACCGACAGCTGGACCGAATCGGAGTGGCGCCTGCTCGAGCAGCGCGTGGCTGGCCGCGTCCTGCAGCAACTCGACGCGCGCATCGACGCCACGCTCGACAACCAGTTGCGCGACAGCCTGGCCGACGTGCTGCAGTTCGCCATGGCCAGCCTCACGGTGGAACTGCGCGCCGGCCTGCAGCGGGCCATCCAGGACACGGTCACGCAAGCGGTCGCGTACGAGCTTGCGCAGCTGAAAAATCCGCACCGAAACTAAGCATTTCTCCCAGCAAAACGCACTGCCTGCAACCGGCCGCCGTCGATTCACGCGCGCGCGTGCACCACGCACGCGCAGGGACGTTTATTGCTTTGCGAACTAGCCAAATTGTTGTACCTTTTGGCTACGCAAAACCTGTCTCAACTATTGGAGGATGTCCATGCAGTTCACCACGAAGCTCATTCCGTTTGCCATCGCCGCCGCACTTGCCGGCAGCGCCTGCGCCCAGGACATCGTCAAGATCGGCCACGTCGGTCCGATTTCGGGCCCGAGCGCCCACCTCGGCAAGGACAATGAAAACGGCGCGCGCATGGCCATCGAAGAACTCAATGCCAAGGGCTTCATGATCAACGGCAAAAAGGTCACCTTGCAGCTGCTGACCGAAGACGACGCCGCCGATCCGAAGCAAGGCACGGCGGTCGCGCAAAAACTGGTCGACGCCAAGGTCAACGGCGTGATCGGCCACCTGAACTCGGGCACCACGGTGCCGGCCTCGCGCATCTATAACAATGCCGGCATCCCGGAAATTTCGCCGTCGACCACCACGCCGCAGTACACCAACCAGGGCTTCCCGGGCGCGTTCCGCGTGGTGGCCAGCGACAAGAAGCTGGGCAGCACGCTGGCCCTGTACGCCGCCAACACGCTCAAGGCAAAAACCATCGCCGTGATCGACGACCGCTCGGCCTACGGCCAGGGCGTGGCCGATGAATTCGTCAAGGGCGCCAAGCTGCCGGGCGTCAAAATCGTCGGCAAGGAATTCACCACGCCGGCCGCCACCGACTTCACCGCCATCCTCACCTCCATCAAGGCCAAGAAACCCGATCTGATCTTCTTCGGCGGCATGGATTCGGTGGGCGGCCCGATGCTCAAGCAAATGAAGGCGCTCGGCATCGATGCCAAATTCATGGGCGGCGACGGCGTGTGTACCGAAGCGCTGGGGCGCCTGGCGGGCGACGGCCTGGGCGAAGGCAAAGTGACCTGCGCCGAAGCAGGCGGCGTGAAAGGCGACCAGGAAAAAGCCATGGCCGACTTCTCGGCGCGCTTCAAGAAAAAATACGGCGTCGACGTGCAGCTGTATGCGCCGTACGTGTACGACGCGGTGATGACCATGGCCACCGCCATGCAAAACGCCAAGTCGGCCGATCCCAAGGTCTATCTGCCGGCACTCAAAGCCATCAAGTACCAGGGCGTAACCGGGCTGATTCAGTTCGATGCCAAGGGCGACATCAAGGATGGTGCGCTGACCCTGTTCACGTACCAGGCCGGCAAGAAGGTCAAGCTGGACGTGGTGCGCTAATCACACACGCCCATTAAAAAAACCCGCCGGCTTACGCTGGCGGGTTTTTTTTATTGGCAGCTCAGGAAATGAAGCTGCCACCATTCATTTCTGCGCCAGCACCCACTTCACCAGCGACTGCGCCTCGGCTTGCGACACCTGCGGATTGGCCGGCATCGGCACCGGGCCCCAGACGCCGGAGCCGCCCTTCATGACCTTGGCCACCAGCTTGGCTTCGGCATCTTTTTGTCCCGCATATTTGGCGGCGACATCTTTGTAGGCAGGACCGACCAGCTTGCTGCCAACGGCGTGGCAAGCCATGCAATTTTTCGATTTGGCCAAGTCGGCCTGGGCAAATGCACTCGAGGACGCGCCGGCTACGAGCGCGAACAACACCATCATGGACCGTTTCATTGACTTCTCCGTATCGTTTACTTGCGCTATTTTAACGTGTCTTTGACAAGCTTCATGCCTTCGACACAACTGGTAACGGCTTTCTGTTGGCTCAGGTTGACGCAATGCGATAAAACACTCAATTTTGCTGCACGGCACTACTTTTTATTTGTAAGATGGGACCCTTATTGAGGAGTCGTCCCATGCCGTTGATCCTGTTAATTGCCGCCTTGATCGGCCTGCGCTATTTCGAAGTGTGGAAATTTGCCGAATTGTCATGGTGGTGGATCGTGGCGCTGATGGTGGTCGCATTCATCTGGTTCGAATTCGTCGAGAAAATATTCGGGCTCGACAAGCGCAAGGCGCACAACGTCGATGAGCAACGCCGCAAGGACCGGATCGCCAAGACCTTCGAAAAGCGCAAATAAACCCCGCCGTACCCATCCCTGCCAATCAGCGTTATCATCCCTTCCGGTGAGTCGTTCGACATATCGAGCCGACCACTTTGAATGGATTTGCATATCGCATGAACCTGGAACTGCGCCAGCTCCGTTATTTTGTCACGGTCGCCGAAGAACTGCATTTCGGCCACGCCGCCACGCGCCTGCACATGACCCAGCCGCCCCTGTCGCAAGCGATCCAGGCGCTCGAAGCGCTGCTCGGCGCCGCACTGTTCCTGCGCAACCGGCGCGGGGTCGCGCTGACGCCCGCCGGCGCGGCCCTGCTACCGGAAGCGCGCCGCATGCTGGCCGAGGCGGCCGGCTTCGCCGAACTGGTCCAGCGCGCCGCCTCTGGCGCCAGCGGCCGCCTGGTGCTGTCATTCGTCACCTCGGCCGACTACAGCGTGCTGCCACCCTTCCTGCGCGCCTGGCGCGCCGCCTTTCCTGCCGTGGAAATCGTCCTGCAGGAAGCGACCTCCGACGTGCAGCTGGACGACCTGCTGCACGCGCGCATCGACTGCGGCCTGCTGATTCCGCCCTTGCCGGAGAAAGCGCGCGCTGAACTGGATTACATGAAGGTGCTCGACGAGCCCCTGATCCTGGCCGCGCCGGCCGGACTGGCAGCGCTTGCCGGCAGCGGTCCGGTGCGCCTGCAGGACCTGCCCGCCCTGCCCCTGATTATTTTTCCGCGCAAAATCTCGCCGGCCCTGCACGACGCCATCCTGTCCTGCTTCGCCGCCGCCGGCGTCACGCCCGTCATCGGCCAGGAAGCGATCCAGATGCAAACCATCGTCGGCCTGGTCTCGGCGGGCATGGGGCTGGCACTGGTGCCGCAGTCGGTATCGAACCTGATGCGTCCCGGCGTAGAATACCGCTCGCTGGCCGCCCCGACGCCCCTGGTGGAGACCGGCCTGGCCTGGCGCCGCGACAATCCCTCGCCCGTCCTGCACGGCTTTTTGGAATTACTCAGGAATCATTAATATGCCGCTGATGCACCCCCACCCCGACCCGGTCGCGTTCTCGCTCGGCCCCCTCGCGGTTCACTGGTACGGCCTGATGTACCTGCTCGCCTTTGGCCTGTTCCTGCTGCTTGGCCGCGTGCGCATCAGGCAGCCGCACATTGCCGCGATGGCGTGGAAAAAGGAAGACCTCGATGACATGCTCTTTTACGGCATGCTCGGCGTGATCGTCGGCGGACGCCTGGGCGAAGTGCTGTTCTATGAGCCGGCCAAATACTTTGCCGACCCGATTGCCATCTTCAAGATCTGGCAAGGCGGCATGTCCTTCCACGGCGGTTTTATCGGCGTCATGATCGGCATGCTGGTCTGGTCGCGCAAGGCCGGGCGGCGCCTGGGCGACGTGTACGACTTCATCGCGCCGCTGGTGCCGCTCGGCTATGCGTGCGGCCGCATCGGCAATTTCATCAACGCCGAACTGCCGGGCCGCCTGGCCGACCCCAGCCTGCCGTGGGCGATGATCTGGCCGAATGTCGCTGGCCCGCGCCACCCGTCGCCGCTGTACCAGGCGCTGGTCGACGGCGTGCTGGTGTTCCTGATCATGTGGCCGTATGCCGCGCGCCAGCGCCCGCGCTGGGCCGTGGGCGCCATGTTCACACTGCTGTACGGCTGCGCGCGTTTCTGTACCGAGTACTTCCGCGTGCCGGACTGGCAAATCACCGTGCTCGGCATGCCCATCACCTCCGGGCAGGTGCTGTCATTGCCGATGATGCTTGTTGGAGCCGGGGTGCTGGTGTGGGCTTACCGGCGCGACCGCCTTGCCGGTGTTCAGGGCCCGCAGTGATTCTTCCAGCCAGTCGACGCACACGCGCAGCTTGGCCGAGCCACTGAGTCTGGACGGATAGACGGCCCAGACGTTCGCTTCCTGCACCACGTCGGGCAGCACCTGCACCAGCGCCCCCGAGGCCAGCAGGGGCGCCACATCCCACAAGGAGCGCAGCACGATGCCGCGTCCGTCGACAGCCCACTGCACGGCAATCTCGCCGTGGTTCGACGACAGCGGCCCGGTCACCTTGATGACCTCCTCGCGCAGGCGCCAGACCCCGAATGGATGGTCGCGCTCCTTGATGACCAGGCAGTCGTGGCTGGACAGTTCACCCAGCGTGCGCGGCGTGCCGCGCCGGGCCAGGTAGGATGGCGCCGCGCACAGCACGCGGTGGTTCACGGCGAGCCGGCGCGCCAGCAGGTGCGGCGCGATCTCGTCGCCCACGCGCACATCGAGGTCGAACCCTTCGCTGGTGATGTCGATCAGGCGGTCGAACACTTCGAAGCGCACCGACAGTTGCGGATAGCGCGCGATCAGCTGCGAAATGGCCGGCCCGACGATATTCCTGCCAAAACCGAAGCTGCTGCAAATGCGCAGCGACCCGCTTGGTTCGGCCTGGCTCGCGCCCACTTCGGCCACCATGCCGTCGACCGCATCAAGGATCTGCAGCGCCCACTGGTAAATACGCTCGCCCTGCTCGGTGACCGTGACCTTGCGGGTACTGCGATGGAGCAGCTTGACACCCAGCTCGCCCTCCAGCACGCGGATGCGCTTGGTGACATAGGCGGCCGACACCTCCAGCGCCACCGCGGCGCGCACAAAGCTCGACCGTTTGGCGGTTTCGACAAACACGCGCAGGTCGCGCAGGTCCGGCATAGTATTCACGATTCGTTCATAGTGGATTCACGATGACGATGATTGTACACAACCAAACGTTGCTACCATCGCTGCATTGATCATTCGCGAGGACAGCATGGCAAACACATTCAGGATTGCGGCAATCGCCGGCGACGGCATCGGCAAGGAAGTGCTGCCCGAGGGGCTGAAAGTGCTGGAGGCGGCAGCAAAGCGCTTCGGCCTGGCGCTCGAATTCACCCACTTCGAGTGGGCCAGCTGCGACTACTACCTGAAAACCGGCGCCATGATGCCGGACGACTGGAAGGCGCAACTTTCAAGCATGGACGCCATTTATTTCGGCGCGGTGGGCTGGCCCGAGACAGTCCCGGACCACATCTCGTTGTGGGGTTCCCTGCTCAAATTCCGGCGCGAATTCGACCAGTACATCAACCTGCGCCCGGTGCGCCTGTTCGAAGGCGTGCCGTGCCCGCTGGCGAACCGCAAGCCCGGCGACATCGACTTTTTCGTCGTGCGCGAAAACACCGAAGGCGAGTACACCAACCTGGGCGGCATCATGTTCCCCGGCACCGAGCGCGAAATCGTCATCCAGGAGTCCGTATTCTCGCGCGTCGGCACCGACCGCGTGCTGAAGTACGCGTTTGAATTGGCCAATGCGCGGCAGCGCAAGCACCTCACCGTTGCCACCAAATCGAACGGCATCGCCATTTCGATGCCATGGTGGGACGGCCGCGCGCAGGCCATGGCAACCGGCTATCCGGAGGTCGCGGTCGACATGCAGCACATCGACATTTTGACCGCGCGCTTCGTGCTGCAGCCAAACCGCTTCGATGTGGTGGTGGCGTCGAACCTGTTCGGCGACATCCTGTCCGACCTGGGCCCGGCGTGCACCGGCACCATCGGCCTCGCGCCGTCGGGCAACCTGAACCCGGAACGCAACTTCCCGTCGCTGTTCGAACCGGTGCACGGCTCGGCGCCGGATATCGCGGGCAAGGGCATCGCCAACCCGATCGCGATGATCTGGTCTGGGGCGATGATGCTGGGCTTTCTGGCCGATGGACCGGACGGCGACGCCAGCCTCAAAGAGGCGCACGATGCGATTGTCGCGGCGATCGAGCAGGCGCTGCGTGCCGGGCCGCGGACAGGCGATCTGGGTGGGACGGCGACAACCGCCGAAGTGGGCGATTTGATTGCGGGGTTGGTGGCAGCTTGAGTTGACTTCAAAACGTCATACCGGCGAAAGCCGGTATCCATGCTGAGAATGCATTCACTATTTGGCGTGCGCAGTATGGGCCCCGTTTTTCAACGGGGTGACGGATCGACGGCGGAGCTGAAAGCGCGCGTTACAAATAGCCGGCCGTTGCGAGATCCTCAATCAACCCCTTCTCCTGCGGCGCCCACCCCAGCACGCGCCTGGTCTCTTCACCCGACGCCGGCATGTCCGCGCCCGCAAACCTGGCGAACCACCCGAAATGCGCCGCGGCGTCTTCTTCGGTGACGCTGCGCACCGGCAGTCCCAGCGCCGCACCAATGGCTTCCGCAATCGCGCGAAACGCCACCCCCTCCTCGGCGATAGGGTGATAGCGCGCGCCGCTGCCGCCCTGCGCCAAAGCCAGCCGGTACACGCACGCGGCATCGCGCCGGTGCGTCGCCGGCCAGCGATTGGCGCCGGCGCCGACATAGGCCGACACGCCCTTGGCCCGGGCCACGGCGGCCAGCATCGGCACAAAACCATGGTCACCGATCCCGTGCACCGACGGCGGCAGGCGCACCACCGACGCATGCACGCCCTGCTCCACCAGCGCCGCAGTGGCTGCCTCGGACGCGCGCGGAAAATCCGGCGCCACCGGCTTGAAGCCGTCCGCCTCGGTCGCCATCCGGCCCGGGGACACCAGCGCCACGCCGGACGTCACCAGCAGCGGACGCTGCGTGCCGGCCAGGGCCGCGCCCAGCGCCTCGATGGCACGCCGGTCCAGCTCACAGCTGGCCGCGAAGTTCGCAAAGTCGTGCAGGAAGCCCAGGTGGATGACGCCATCCGCTTCCGCCACGCCTTGGCGCAGGCTGTCGTGGTCTTCGAGCGACCCGCGCACAACGTTCGCTCCCGCCGCTGCCACGCTGGCTGCCGCCGCATCCGAGCGCGCCAGGCCCAGCACACTGTGTCCATGTTCCAGCAAATCCTGCACCACGGCCGCACCGACAAAGCCGCTCGCACCTGTTACGAATACCCGCATGACATTCTCCTTGAATAAGTAGGACACCACTATGCGACGCACCCGCATCCGGGTAAAGTAGGGACTTTATACTGGTATAGCGCCTACCACGATGGATATCGCCGAGAACAACGCCTTGGGCAAATACCTGCGCGACCGCCGCGCCAAACTGGACGCTGCCATCCTCGGCTTCGCGGGCGCGCGCCGGCGCACGCCGGGCTTGCGCCGCGAGGAAGTGGCCCAGCGCGCCAGCATCAGCCCTACCTGGTACACCTGGCTGGAACAGGGCCGCGGTGGCGCACCATCCGAACCGGTGCTGGAACGCATCGCGCAGGCGCTGGTATTGACGGCCGACGAGCGCGAACATGTGTTCCTGCTGGCGCTGGGGCGGCCACCCGCCGTGCGCTATCAGGGAGACAACGCGATCTCGCCGCGCCTGCAGCGGGTGCTCGACGCGCTCGGCGTGAGTCCCGCCTTCATCAAATCGCTGACCTGGGACCTGGTGGCCTGGAACCGCGCCGCGGCGGCGGTGTTCGGCTACGACGCGCTGGCGATGGGCGAACGCAATATTTTGCGGCGCATCTTTTGCAATCCCGCCAGCCGCCTGACCAACCCCGATTGGGAGAGCGTTGCGCGCTTTGCCGTGGCGGCGTTTCGCGCGGACGCCGCGCGTGCCGGTCCTTCGAGCGAGATCGAGATGGTGGTGGCCGCCCTGTGCGCCGACAGCGCCGACTTCGCCGCCATGTGGCGCGACCGCGCGGTGCGCAGCTTCGGCGACGGCGTGAAGCACTTGCGCCATGCGCAGGCCGGCATCATCGCCATGGAATTTTCATCGTTTTCGGTCGACGGCAGGCCCGACCTCGGACTGGTGGTCTACAACCCGGCCACCAGCGCCGATGCGGAGCGGATCCGCTCCATCATGTAGTACTCAGGCGAAAGCCGTGTCGCCCACTTTGAAGCGGCTGACCAGCTGCGCCAGGCCGGCGGCCTGATCCTGCAGGCTGCCGGCCGCCGCAGCCGCTTCTTCGACCAGGGCCGCATTTTGCTGTGTCACGGTGTCCATCTCGGTGATGGCGGTGTTGATCTGCTCGATGCCGGCGTCCTGCTCGCGGCTGGCACTGGCAATCTGCGCCATGATGTCGGTCACGCGCTGCACGCTGGCCACCACTTCCTGCATCGTGGTGCCGGCATCGCCCACCAGTTTCGAACCCTGTTCGACCTGCTGCACCGAGTCGTCGATCAGCGTCTTGATTTCCCTGGCCGCGCTGGCCGAACGCTGGGCCAGGTTGCGCACTTCGGATGCCACCACGGCAAAGCCGCGACCCTGCTCGCCGGCGCGCGCCGCTTCCACCGCCGCGTTCAGGGCCAGGATATTGGTTTGAAAAGCGATACCGTCGATGACCGCGATGATGTCGACGATCTTGCGCGACGAGACGTTGATGGCGCCCATCGTTTGCACCACCTGCGACACCACCATGCCGCCCTTGCGCGCGACGCCAGACGCGGTCGATGCCAGCCCATTGGCCTGGTCCGCATTCTCGGCATTCTGCCTGACCGTTGCCGTCATCTCTTCCATCGACGACGCGGTTTCCTCCAGCGAAGCGGCTTGCTGCTCGGTGCGCGAGGACAGCTCCAGGTTGCCACTGGCGATTTCCGCCCACGCAGTGGCGATCGTGTCGCTGCCGCTGCGCACCGCGCCCACCATGGTCTGGAGCGCGGCGTTCATGTCCTTCAGGGCCTGCATCAACTGGCCGGTCTCGTCGCCCGGCACCACCCGGATATCCGTCGTCAGGTCGCCGGCGGCCACCGTGCGCGCGATCTGCACTGCCTGCGCCAGCGGGCGCACGATCGAGCGCGTGATCACGATGACGGCGCCAACTGCCAGCAGCAAGGCCGCCAGCGCCGCGCCGCCCATCCGCTTCAGGCTGACCAAGAACACGGTATCGGCCTGGTCGGCGCTGGCGTCGAAATGCTTTTCCTGCAGGTTCACCTGGGCGCGCAGACTGGCGGCAAATTTGTGCATGGCGGCATACGCATCGCCGAACGCCAGCGCCAGCGCGGCGTCGCGCTGGCCGGCCTGGCTCAGCGCCAGCACGCGCGTGCTCAAGCCGACGTAGCGGTCGCGCAGGGCTTTCGCTTCCGTATTGCTGGCACGGCTCTCCTCGGTCACCAGCGTGGCGTCGAGTTCGCCGAGTGCCTTGTTGAACGCGGCCGTGTTGGCGGCCAGGCGTTCGGTCGCCGTCTTCAATTCGGCCGGATCGGTCGCCACCGCCAATTGCGCCAGCCGGCCGAAACTGCCGCGGACATTGTCCAGCGCAAGGTTGGCGGCGCGCACCCGCGGCCACGATTTCCTCGCCAGCTCGCCGGTGGACTGGTTCAGCTCCTGCATGGCGAAAAAGGACAGCGCCACAATCGCCAGCAGCATGAGGATGACGGCGCCGAATGCGAGCCGCAGCCGCGTGGCGATGTTCAGGTTGAAGCGATGCATGAGAGTATCAGGTAGAAAAATCGATAATATTGCAGTTAGAAATCAGACTGCTTGCTTCCATTTCTGTCAAAAAATGGTGTTTCTGACGGTCGCCAGGTTTAAAACGTTTCCCACTGTTCGTCGTGCGCTGTCGGCGCGCTCTTGCGCACGGTCGCGGCAGGCGCGGCGATGCGTGCGGCCGGCGGCTTGGCCTTGCCGGCGGACGCCGGTCGTGGCGCTGGCGCTGACATTGCCGCGCGCGGCGCGCTGCGCTGCACTGGCTTGGCGACGTGCACGACAAACCGGCTCACCAGCTGCGCCAGCGCCGTCGACTGCTCTTCCAGGCTGCCCGCCGCCGCTGCCGCTTCTTCGACCAGCGCCGCATTTTGCTGCGTGACCGAATCCATCTCGGTAATCGCCATATTGATCTGCTCGATGCCCGCTTCCTGCTCGCGGCTGGCGCTGGAAATTTCCGCCATGATGTCGGTCACGCGCTGCACGCTGGTGACCACTTCTTCCATCGTGCTGCCGGCATCGTGCACCAGCTTCGAACCGCGCGTCACCTGCTGTACCGAATCGTCGATCAGGGTCTTGATTTCCTTCGCCGCGCTGGCCGAACGCTGGGCCAGGTTGCGCACTTCGGACGCCACCACGGCAAAACCGCGGCCCTGCTCGCCGGCGCGCGCCGCTTCCACGGCCGCATTCAGGGCCAGAATATTCGTCTGGAAGGCGATGCTGTCGATCACGGAGATGATGTCAACGATCTTGCGCGACGAATCATTGATCGCACCCATGGTTTCCACCACCTGCGAGACCACCGCGCCGCCCTTGCGCGCCACGTCCGATGCGCTGGCGGCCAGGACATTGGCCTGGCGCGCATTGTCGGCGTTCTGTTTCACGGTCGACGTCATCTCTTCCATCGACGAGGCGGTTTCTTCCAGCGAACTGGCTTGCTGCTCGGTGCGCGACGACAGTTCCAGGTTGCCGCTGGCAATTTCCGACGATGCCGAAGCAATCGTGTCGCTGCCGGTACGCACTTCGCCGATGATCGTTTGCAGGGAGGTATTCATCTCTTTCAGCGCCTGCATCAGCTGGCCGGTTTCGTCGTTGGAGGTGACGTCGATCTCGCTGGTCAGGTCGCCGCCAGCGACAGTGCGCGCCACCTTCACGGCTTGTTCCAGCGGACGTACGATCGAGCGACTGATGACGATGGCGGCAGCGATCGACAGCAGCACGGCCAGCAAGCTCGCGCCGATCATCACGTTGCGGCTCTGGGCAAAGTCGACGTCAGCAGCGTCGTTGATCTCGCCGAAACGGGCTTCCTGAAATTTGCTCTGCTCGGTCAGGTTCAGCGACAGCTTCTGCATAGCAGCGTAGGCACTGCCGAAAGCCAGCTTGCTGGCCTCTTCCATTTTGTCTTCCTTGCCCAGCACGAGCACTTGGCCGATCGCTGCCAAGTAGGTATCGCGCAGCACTTTTGCCTCGGCGTTCAGGGCCTTGCCTTTTGCTATCACCAGCAAGCCGTCGAGCTCATTGATCGACTTGTTGAGCAAGGCCGTATGTTCGGCCAGCTTCGTGGTTGCGATCGCCCGCTCGGCAGGATCACGCAAGACCGCCAATTGCGCCAGCCGGCCATAGCTGCTGCGGGCGCTGAGCGCTGCCGCATTGCTGGCACTTGCTCGTGGCCACACCTTATCGGTCAGCTCCGTGCTGGCGTCGTTCAGCCTGTCCATGGTCGACAGCGCGGTGGCAATGGTCACCAGCATCACGACGATGACGAGGCCGAACGCGAGCTGCAGGCGACGGGCGATTTTAAGATTGGCGAATTTCATGGAATAGAAGTCTTGGAAGGGGTCAGGCAGGCGGGGCGGAGCAACCTGGAGCACATAAGGTTGCCTGATGGAAAGCAGGCTAACGTAAATGTTTCGCCATTGCAATTGACCGACCATCAATACGTGTAAATTTGTGATTATTTCTCAAAAATTCGCTTAAATAACCACAAATTGTTGCAATAATCTATCCAAAGGACCATTTGACCGCGCGCCAAGTGGACGCCACAATTGCTGCTTTTATACGATTGGGAATACGCATGCGCTATTGGCTGATGAAATCCGAACCGCACGATGTTTCGATCGACGACCTGGCCGCCCATCCCGCAACCCCGATCCCCTGGACCGGCGTGCGCAATTACCAGGCGCGCAATTTCATGCGCGACCAGATGGGCAGCGGCGACCTGGCGCTGTTTTATCACTCGGGTTGCGCGCAGATTGGCGTGGTCGGGGTGGTGGAAATCGTCAGCAATGCCTATCCCGACCCCACCCAATTTGTTCCGGACACCTATTATTTCGATCCGAAAGCGACCCTGGAAACACCGCGCTGGGTATCGGTGGATATCCGCTTTGTCAGCCGTGGCACCCTGATTCCGATGAGCGCACTGCGGGCCGAGCCGGATCTGGCGGAACTGCGCATCCTGGCAAAAGGCAGTCGCTTGTCGATCACGCCGGTGGAACGGGCCGATTTTCTGCTGCTGCAAAAATGGCTGGAGAAATAAAACAGCAGGCGTAAAAAAACGGCTGCGCATTTCCATATGCAGCCGTTTTACGAATAATTACCCCGCCAGTGCCGTTCTATGCCGGCATCCCGAACCAAACGGTTCAAGGTGGTCGCAGTTAGTGCAGTTTCGGGTTCATCGAACGAGCGACGATCACTCCCACCAGACATATCCCGCAACCGGTGCACATAAATGGTTCAAGGAATATATGGCAATCTCGAACACCGCAGGGTGAGACGGAGTTTACTCGCTTGATACGTCATGTCAAACGAATTTGGCCGTCAGAACAAATTTTCTTGCGGCGTCAGTGCGCTGTCCAACACGTGATGCATCGCGTCGATTTTCTCCTTGACTTCCAAAATCGACAGACCCGACAAGGGCCCCGTCGATTTCACCGACAGGAATTCGGCGGCCACGCTGAGCGCGGCCATGACCGCGATGCGGTCGTTGCCTTTTACTTTGCCGGAGTCGCGCAGCGCCTTCATCTTGCTGTCGAGGTAGTGCACCGCTTCGCGCAGGGTGCGTTCGCCGCCCTCCTGGCAGGACAGGCGGTAGGGCTGGTCCATGATGGTGACGTCGAGATTGATCATAGTGGCGCCTCGGCGGTGGTAGTGGGCGCTGTCGCACTGGCTTCGGGCACGGCCACGGAAGGCAGCTGCGCGAGCAGTGCTTCGACGCGGCGCTGCGCTTCGGCCAGGCGATTCTGGAAGGCCAGGTTTTCGGCGCCGAGGATGGTATTGGCCTGGCGCAGGAGATAATTCTCGGTGCGCAGGGACGTGGTCAAGGCAGCGAGCTGCGTGATCTTGTCGGAGAGGTCGTGGAATTCGGAAATCATCCGTCACTATAGGGCGGACACCGTTTCAACGTCAACCGAATCGCACCGCAATGGATGAGTTTTCCTCGCACATTTCTACTCTACCGCTTTGCGTTAGATCAAGTGCCTGTAGTTAAATAAAGCACGAAGCGCCTTGAAATACCCTATAGTCGTCCCTATAATTAGCACTCGTTGGCAGAGAGTGCTAACAACCTGATTCCCGCCCCCGCTACCAAGCGGCGGTCGTATCTGTCAGTCCAAACCATTGAATTTTAAGGAGTTTTGCATGAACCTTCGCCCACTGCACGATCGCGTCATCGTCAAGCGTCTCGACCAGGAAACCAAAACGGCCTCCGGCCTGATCATCCCGGACGCTGCTGCTGAAAAACCGGACCAGGGCGAGATCCTCGCCGTCGGTAACGGTAAAGTGCAAGACAACGGCACCGTGCGCGCACTGGAAGTGCAAGTCGGCGACCGCGTCCTGTTCGGCAAGTACTCCGGCCAAAGCGTCAAGGTCGATGGCCAGGAACTGCTGGTCATGCGCGAAGAAGACATCATGGCCGTTCTGGTCAAGTAATTCACTCCCCCAATAACTAACACCAATACGGAGCTACACAATGGCATCGAAAGAAGTAATCTTCGGCGACGCAGCGCGCGCCAAAATGGTCGAAGGCGTGAACATTCTCGCCAACGCAGTCAAAGTCACCCTGGGCCCTAAGGGTCGCAACGTTGTGCTGGAGCGCTCGTTCGGCGCCCCGACCGTGACCAAGGATGGTGTCTCGGTCGCTAAAGAAATCGAACTCAAAGACAAGCTCATGAACATGGGCGCGCAAATGGTCAAGGAAGTTGCTTCCCGCACCAGCGACAACGCCGGCGACGGCACCACCACCGCCACCGTGCTGGCACAAGCCATCGTGCGCGAAGGCATGAAGTTCGTTGCCGCCGGCATGAACCCGATGGACCTCAAGCGCGGCATCGACAAGGCAGTTGCTGCCACCGTCGAAGAGCTGGCTAAAATGGCCAAGCCATGCACCACCACCAAAGAAATCGCCCAAGTTGGCGCCATTTCGGCCAACTCGGACTACTCGATCGGCGAGCGTATCGCTGAAGCGATGGAAAAAGTCGGCAAAGAAGGCGTGATCACCGTGGAAGACGGCAAGTCGCTGAACGACGAGCTGGACATCGTGGAAGGCATGCAGTTCGACCGCGGCTACCTGTCGCCTTACTTCATCAACAACCCGGACAAGCAAGTTGCCATCCAGGACAATCCATTCGTTCTGCTGTGCGACAAAAAAATCTCGAACATCCGTGACCTGCTGCCGATCCTGGAGCAAGTGGCCAAAGCCGGCCGTCCACTGCTGATCATCGCAGAAGACATCGAAGGCGAAGCACTGGCGACCCTGGTGGTCAACAACATCCGCGGCATCCTGAAAACCTGCGCCGTCAAGGCACCAGGCTTCGGCGACCGTCGTAAAGCCATGCTGGAAGACATCGCTGTCCTGACCGGTGGTCAAGTGATCGCTGAAGAAGTTGGCCTGACGCTGGAAAAAGTCACGCTGGAAGAGCTGGGCCAGGCCAAGCGTATCGAAGTGGGCAAGGAAAACACCATCATCATCGACGGTGCTGGCCAGGCTGCTGCGATCGAAGCACGCGTCAAGCAAGTGCGCACGCAAATCGAAGAAGCGACCTCGGACTACGACCGTGAAAAACTGCAAGAGCGCGTGGCCAAGCTGGCCGGCGGCGTTGCCGTGATCAAGGTTGGCGCTGCCACCGAAGTCGAAATGAAAGAGAAAAAAGCCCGCGTTGAAGATGCTTTGCATGCAACCCGCGCTGCTGTTGAAGAAGGCATCGTGCCAGGCGGCGGCGTTGCCCTGCTGCGCGCACGCGCTAACATCAGCGTCAAAGGCGACAACCCTGATCAAGATGCTGGTATCAAAATCGTGCTGCGCGCGATGGAAGAGCCACTGCGCATGATCGTGCAAAACGCTGGCGAAGAATCGTCGGTCGTGGTCGCAGCTGTCCTGGCTGGCTCGGGTAACTACGGTTACAACGCAGCCAACGGCACCTACGGCGACATGGTCGAAATGGGCGTGCTGGACCCAGCCAAAGTCACCCGTTCGGCACTGCAAAATGCAGCGTCGATCGCTGGCCTGATGCTGACCACCGATTGCATGGTCGCGGAACTTGCCGATGACAAGCAAGGCGGCGGCATGGGTGGTGGTATGGGCGGCATGGGTGGTATGGGCGGCATGGACGGCATGATGTAATTGCTGTTCGCTTGACCCGAAAAGCCTGCAAGGTACATGCCTTGCAGGCTTTTTTCATGGGCAATCGTACAATAACGGTCGGTGCCGGCTGTCGAAAAAGTTTACACATGGAAATATAAAATTCTTTCCGGAATTTTACCGCCTTGATTTTAAACGACTAATTTTTCCGGCCTGGCATTGGCACGATTCTAGCTAATATGGGTAGTACCATCCACCCACTGAGCATAGCTCATATCAAAAATGAAATTCGCTAAAATCACCGCCGTTATTGCTGCCCTGTTCGCCACCGTGCTGAGCGGCAGCGTGCACGCCACAACGCTGGTCTATTCATCGACGGGAATGATCGACTCCGGCACCGATGACAATGGCGTCTTCGGTATCGTTGGCAGCCTTGTGGGGGCTGGGTATTCGATTTCGCTGACGATGGACAGTTCACTGTTGCCGAGCAACTCGGACATGGTTACGGAAATTTCGCGCTCCGGCATACTTTTGGGAACTGCCACGCAAACCGTGACGGTTAATGGCGTAACGAAAAGCTATTTGTTCGATCTGACGAGTTCGGCGTATGCTGGCGAATATAGCTACGTGCGCAGCGAGCAGGGGCAGGTAGACTCGTTCATCCAGGGCACCGCGACCAACGGTCAGTACACAAATATGGAGCAGAGGGTGTATTCGTACACCAATTCAATGGACAGCGTTGCACTGATGTCACCGATGCACTATCAAACCATCGCATCAGACTACGGTTTCGGCTATTTCATCACGATTGGCACGGAAGGGTACGCGACATTCTATGGCACTCCAACGTCATACTCGATCGAGCGGGTGGGCCCGGCCGTCCCGAATGACGTGCCTGAGCCAGCACCTCTGGCCCTGCTGGGACTGGGCCTGGTCGCACTGGGCGTCAGCCGCCGCACCAGCCGCGCCTGATTGCCTTGAGGGAGAGTTGAACAGCCTGCAAGGTTTGCGCCTTGCAGGCTTTTTCATGGCTTGCCGCCCGCCCGCGGCTGGATTAGCATGCACCCATTGCACCGATCGAGAACGCCATGTCCCCTGCCCGTCCCACCGCTTTTTTGCTGACCCTGCTGCTCGCCTGTGGTGCTGCCGCGTGCAAGGACGACAAGCCAGTGGAACCGGGCAAGCCGATCGCCGCCGACACCAGCCGCGATACCGAGCAGGCCAAAGCGGCGTTGATGGCGCTGCCGGAACTGAAAACCTGGTCGGTGCAGATCGAGCAGGCGTCGAAGGGCGCGACCCATCCGGCGCTGATGGAAGACGGGCCGCAGACGGTCAATGGAAAAAAATACTGGCAGTTGACGTTTGCCGAGGATGGGGCAGAGGCGCTGCAGCGGCGCGAGACATTTCTGGTGGCCGAGCGGGGCGACGAGATTCTGGTGCGGGATTTTGAGACGGATAAAAACTTGACTCTGGCGCAGTGGCGGGCGAGCAGGCCGGTGGTGCGGTGATTTTTCTGGTTCGGCACACTCAGCATGGGTCCCGGCTTTCGCCGGGACCCATAACCCGCAAGCTTTACCCGACGGTGCCAAACCACGCGCCATACGCCGGCAAGGTAATTTCGCTACCGCTGATCGACCCCGGCAAACCGTGCCCTTCCAGCAAAGTCGCCGACGCCGCGGCAGGCCAGTTGAACGTCATCGCCTGCGCCGACAAATTGAAGCACCCCAGCACCGACGGGAAGCCTGCCAGATCACGCTGCAAGGCCAGCACCGGCTCCGGCGCATCGTGGAAGGTGATCTCGCCACGCGTGAGCTGTGGCAGCGACTTGCGCCAGGCGATCGCCTTGCGCGTGTAGTGCAAGGCAGAGTCTGGATCCTGCTCTTCCACCGATACCGCGTCCGCCAGGTGTGGCGCCGCCACTGGCAACCATGGCGTGCCGGTGGTAAAACCTGCATTCGGCGCTTCGTCGGTCCACGGCATCGGCGTGCGGCAGCCGTCGCGGCCCTTGAACTCGGGCCAGAAGGTGATCCCGTACGGATCCTGCAGCAGTTCGAATGGCACATCCGCTTCCACCAGCGCCAGCTCGTCGCCCTGGTACAGGCACGGTGTGCCCTTCAGCGCCAGCTGCATCGCCAGCACCAGCTTGGCCAGCGCAGGCGTGGGATTGTCGCGACCCCAGCGCGTCATCACGCGGATGCTGTCGTGGTTCCCCACCGACCATGAGGCCCAGCCGCCCTTGACGCGCTCTTCGAATTCTTCCACCGACTTGCGGATATGCCTGGCGCTGAAATCGGGCGTCAGGAAGGTGAAGCTGTAAGCCATGTGCAGCTTGTCGCCGTCGGCCGTGTATTCGGCCATCACGGCCAGCGAATCGTCTGCACCCACTTCGCCGATGGCCACTGCATCGTACTCGTTGAGGAGCAGGCGGATGCGGCGCAGGAAGGCGATGTTTTCGGGGCGCGTCTTGTCGTACAGGTGCGCCTGCATGCCGTACGGGTTGACGTCGGTGACCGTGGTCGAATCGCGGTTGTTGGCCGGCGGGTTGTTGCGCAGTTGCTGGTCGTGGAAGTGGTAGTTGCAGGCGTCCATGCGCACGCCGTCGACGCCACGCGCCAGCCAGAAGCGCAGCGCATCGAGGTGCGCCTGCTGGACTTCCGGGTTGTGGAAATTCAGGTCCGGCTGGCTGGCCAGGAAGTTGTGCAGGTAGTACTGGCGCCGGCGCGAATCCCACTGCCACGACGAGCCACCGAACACCGACATCCAGTTGGTTGGCGGATTGCCGTCCGGGAGCGGGTCGGCCCATACAAACCAGTCGGCCTTCGGATTATCGCGGCTGGCGCGGCTTTCGACGAACCACGGGTGCGCATCGGCGCAATGCGACATGACCTGGTCGATCATGATCTTGATGCCGACGCTGTGCGCCTTGGCGATCAGCGCATCGAAATCGGCCAGATTGCCAAACAGCGGATCGACGTCGCAGTAGTCCGATACGTCGTAACCGAAATCCTTCATCGGCGACTTGAAAAACGGCGAGATCCAGACGATGTCCACGCCCAGGCCCGCAATGTAGTCGAGCTTGGCGGTAATGCCGGGCAGGTCGCCGACGCCGTCGCCATTGGTGTCGAGGAAGCTGCGCGGATAGACCTGGTAAATGATGGCTTCTTGCCACCAGGGCGTGGTATTGGTCGTGGGAGTCGTCATGGAGGCGCCTGATGTCGGGGTCAAAAAAATTTGTAGAGAATATACATCAGCGGCGCATGTTTGGCATCGAATTTGTAGTCAAACTACAGACTTGGACTTGTGCGAAAGTCCGCACACGCGCCGCCGGCTTTTGCGAACTTTCGCCGCCCTGCCTGCACCCTGCGCGATCAATTGCTTGAAGAATCAAGCACTTAACATTCAGTCACCTGCTGGCATGTTTTCTGCATTAGTCTTCCATGCAAGCAAACCATAATGGAGACACCATGAAACGCATTTCCCACCTCGTTCTGGCTTCGGCCGTCCTGTCCGCCGCCATCGTCACCCCGGCCTTCGCCGCCGACGACAACGTGATCCGCCTCGGCAACCTCAAATTTGCCCACTACGGCGCCGTCTCGTACATCAAGGAACTGAACACCAAATGCGGCATCAAGGTCGAGGAACACATGTTCGCCAAGGGCCCGGACGTGATGCAGGCGATCCTCGCCGGTGAACTCGACGTTGGCGCCACTGCCTCCGAAGCGGCCATCTCCGGCCGCGCCAATGGCGCGCCGATCTACATTGTCGCCGGCTTTGCCAAGGGTGGCGCGCGCCTGGTCGCCCGTCCCGACGGCGGCATCAAGTCGATCAAGGATTTGAAGGGCAAGAAAGTCGGCGTCACGCGCGGCGGCATTCATGAAGTGCTGCTCGCCGCCGAACTGGCGCAGGCGGGATTGTCCATGTCGGACCAGCCGGGCAAGGACGTGCAAGTGATCTACCTGGCGTTCGCGGATCTGAACCAGGCCCTGATGGGCAAGAACCTCGACGCCATCATGCAAAGCGAACCGCAGTCGTCGCAGGCCATCAACAAGGGCTTCGGCATGGAAGTCATGAAGCCGTATGACACCCCGATCGGCATGCCGGTGCGCACCCTCGTGATGAGCGAGAAGTTCTATAAAGAGAAGCGCCCGCTGGCGGCCAAGTTCATGACCTGCTTCGTGCAGGCCACCAAGCTGTTCATCGATAACAAGGCTGCCGGCGAGAAGTATGTGCGCGAGTCGATGTTCAAAAACCAGATCACGGCCGACGACTTCAACGACGCGATCGAGAATTCGCCATTCACCTACGACATCACCGCGGCCCACATCCAGACCACCACCGATGTGATGTTCAAGACCGGCACCGGCAAGATGAAAAACCCGCCAGTGGCGACTGACTGGGTCAAGACCGACCTGCTCGACCAGGCCAAGAAAACCCTGTCGATCACGCAGTCAACTAAATAATTGGCGGAACGATGAAAATCTCGCACTGGCGCGAAAGCGCCATCGGCCTGGTGGTCCCGGTCGTCATCATCCTGCTGTGGCAAATGGCCGCCATGCTGGGCTGGGTGAACCCGCAAGTGCTGCCGTCGCCGTGGGCGGTGGCAGTCAAGTGGGTGGAGTACGCGCTGCCCTTGACAGCGTTCGACCCGGCCGCCGGCTCGCGCCTGGCCTGGATGTTTTCCGGCGAACTACTGATCGACACGCTCGGCAGCATGTACCGCGTCGTGGTCGGCTTCGCCATCGGCGCCGGCCTGGCCCTGCCGATCGGCCTGTGGATGGGGTCGAGCAAGAAGGCCTACGCCTGGCTCAATCCGATGATGCAGGTGCTGCGCCCGATTCCGCCAATCGCCTACATCCCGCTGGCAATCCTGTGGTTCGGCCTGGGCAACGCGCCAGCCCTGTTCCTCATTTCGCTGGGTGCGTTCTTCCCGGTGCTGATGAATACCATCGCCGGCGTGCGCCAGGTCGACTCGATCTACATCCGCGCCGCGCGCAACCTTGGCGTGAACCGGCGCACCATGTTCATCAGGATCATGCTGCCAGCGGCCGTGCCCTACATCCTGTCGGGTGTGCGGATCGGCATCGGTACCGCCTTCATCGTGGTGATCGTCTCCGAGATGATCGCCGTGAACAACGGCCTGGGCTTCCGCATCCTCGAAGCGCGCGAGTACTTCTGGTCCGACAAGATCATCGCCGGCATGATCAGCATCGGCATGCTCGGGCTGGCCATCGATATCGGCATGAACCGTTTGAATAATTACCTGCTGCGCTGGCACCGCGGCCTGGAGAGCTGACATGACCGTATCCCACATCGATATCAAGAGCGTCAACAAGATTTTCAACCCCGGCGAGAACGCTGTCGTCGCCCTGAAAGACATCAACCTGCACATCCCGGACGGCCAGTTCGTCTGCCTGCTGGGGCCTTCCGGCTGCGGCAAGTCGACCCTGCTCAATGCGATTGCCGGCTTCGCCCTGCCCTCGTCCGGCACCATCACGGCCGCCGGCAACCTCGTGACCGGACCGGGTCCGGAGCGCGGCATGGTGTTCCAGGAGTACGCCTTGTTCCCCTGGATGACAGTCGAAAAAAACATCGCCTTTGGCCTGGAAATCAAGGGAACACCGGCGGCGCAAATCGCGTCCCGGGTAGACGAACTGCTGGCGATGCTGTCGCTGACCGACTTCCGCCAGCGCTTTCCCAAGGACCTGTCGGGCGGCATGCGCCAACGCGTGGCAATTGCGCGCGTGCTGGCGCTCGATTCGCCGATCATGCTAATGGATGAACCGTTCGGTGCGCTCGACGCCCTCACGCGGCGCAACCTGCAGGACGAACTGCTGCGCATCTGGGCCGAGCTAAAAAAGACCATCATCTTTGTTACCCACAGCATCGAGGAAGCGATTTACCTGGCCGATCGCATCGTCGTCATGACGTATCGTCCCGGCACGGTCAAGCGCGACATCCTGGTCGACCTGCCGCGTCTGCGCGATCCGGCGGCGCCGGAGTTCAACGCGCTCAAACGCGAACTGGGGGCGCTGGTGATGGAGGAGCAGCAGCGGCATCATACGGATGAACTGCGGATTGCCGCGGTGGATTGAACGTCGCACTTCATTTCACCATCACCCTAAAAACCGTCACCCTCGCGAAGGCGAGGGCCCATGGCACGTATGATTGGTGTTGCAATTAAACGAAGACGCTATGGGTCCTCGCCTCCGCGAGGATAGAATCGGACATGCATTTGAAACGACAACTCGGCTGGCTGATCGCACTGCTGGCCGGCGCCGCGCTGGTGGCAGCGGTGTACCTGGTCGCGGCGCGCCAGGGTGCGGCCGAGGTGCTGGCCGGCGGTCAGCGCCAGCTGCAGTTAATGGCGCCGGAACTCGAATCGGCCCTGGTCAAATTTGAAACCCTGCCTTACGTGGTCGGCCTGCAGGACGACGTGGCGCAGGTACTGGCCCACCCGTCGGACACGGCACGGCGCACCCGCCTGAACGTGATGCTCGAGACAATCGCGCGCCAGGCCAGGGTCGGCGCGATCTACCTGATGGACCGCAACGGCGACACCCTCGCCGCCAGCAACTGGGCCCTGCCCCTCACCTTCCTCGGCCATAATTTCGGTTTCCGCCCCTACTTCCGCGAAGCGCTGGCAGGCCACGCCGGCCGCTTCTACGGCATCGGTTCAACCACCAGCGAACCGGGTTACTTCATCGCCCAGCCAGTCAGGAATGGCAAAGAAATTGCCGGCGTCATCGCCGTCAAGATCGGCCTCGATGAATTTGAGCGCAACTGGGCTGGCAGCGACGACACCATCGTGCTGGCCGACCGCGCCGGCGTGGTGTTCCTGTCGAATCGCCCGGACTGGAAATACCGCAGCCTGGGCGCCATCACGCCCGCAGCGCAGCAGGAAATCACCGGCACGCGCCAGTATGCGCACCAGCCGATCGCGCCCATCGCCGGCCCTCTGGCGCCGCACGTCGCGCGCAGCATCGGCCAGCTGGGCTGGGAGCTGCAACTGTTCCCGGCGCGCCAGCACATCGCCAGGAACGCCGCGCTGTGGGCGCTCGGCGCCGCGCTGCTGATCGCCAGTATCGGCACGGCGGTCGTGGCCTTGCACCAGCGCCGGCGCCGGCTGGAAGAACGGCACGCGTCGCGCGCCGCGCTGCAACTGGCCGCGCGCGACCTGGATGTGAAACTGGCCGAACGCACGAGCCAGCTGCGCCAGGCCAACGACGACCTGGAAGCGCGCTACGCCACCCTGAAAAGCACCGAGCAGGTCTTGCGCCGGACCCAGGATGAACTGGTACAAGCCGGCAAACTGGCCATGCTGGGCCAGATGGCGGCCGGTGTGACGCATGAACTGAACCAGCCGCTGGCCGCGATCCGCGCCTTTGCCGACAATGCGCGTACCTACCTGGAACGGGGTCAAGCTGACCAGGCCAGCGCCAACCTGGGCCACATTGGCGACGCCAGCGCGCGCATGGGTGCCATCATCGGCCAGCTGAAAGGCTTTGCGCGGCGCAGCGACACGGTGGGATCGGTGGACCTGGCGCGCTCGATGCAGGCCTCGGCCTTCCTGCTGCAGGGCGACGTCAAGCGCCTCGATGCAGTGCTCGACATCGTCGAAGGCAGCGCGCTGTGCGTGGCCGGCGACGCCGTGCGGGTCGAGCAGGTCTTCATCAACCTGCTCAGAAATGCCCTCGACGCGGTCGAAACAGCTGCGCTGCGGCGCATCACGGTGACGATGACGCGAGAAGGCGGCCACGCCGTCGTGCGCATCGCCGACACCGGCGCCGGCATGGCCGTCGATGCGGCCGCGCACCTGTTCGAACCGTTCTACACCACCAAGCCGTCGGGCAAGGGCCTGGGACTGGGACTGGCGATCTCGTCGTCCATCATCCAGGCCATGAATGGCACGCTGGCGGGCCACAACCAGCCTGTCGGCGGCGCCGTCTTCGAAATCCGCATCCCGATTCTGGAAAACACATGACCATGCACGCCATCCTGGTGGAAGACGAAGCCGCGCTGCGCCTGGCGACCACCCAAACGCTGGAGCTGGGAGGGTTTCATGTTACCGCCTGCGCCAGTGCCGAACAAGCCGAAGCGCTGATCCAGGCCGACTTCGACGGCGTCATCGTCAGTGACGTGCGCCTGCCCGGGCGCTCCGGTCTCGACCTGCTGGCGCACGTGGCCGCGCTGGACGCCGACCTGCCCGTGATCATGGTCACCGGCCATGGCGACGTGGCGATGGCGGTGGGCGCCATGCGCAGCGGCGCCTACGACTTCATCGAAAAGCCGTTCGGCGCCGAACGGCTGTTGGACGCCGTGCGGCGCGCGCAGGACAAGCGCAGCCTGGTGCTGGAAAACCGCAGACTGAAAACCGCCTGGGCGCTGCATCCCGATACGCCGCAGCTGGTCGGACACTCCGCAGCGATCGAGCGCCTGAAGGTGTTGATCAGGAATATCGCCCCGGCCGGCGTCGACGTCCTGATCAACGGCGACACCGGCACCGGCAAAGAAGTGGTGGCGCGCCTGATCCACGCGGCCAGCGCACGTAAGGGCAATTTCGTCGCCATCAATTGCGGCGCGCTGCCCGAAGCGGTGTTCGAGAGCGAGATGTTCGGCCACGAAGCGGGCGCCTTCACGGGCGCGCAGAAGCGCCGCATCGGCAAGCTCGAATATGCGAACGGCGGCACGCTGTTTTTGGATGAAATCGAAAGCATGCCGATGGCGCTGCAAGTCAAACTCCTGCGCGTGCTGCAGGAGCGAAGGCTGGAACGCCTCGGCGGCAACGATGCGATTGCCGTCAACTTCCGCGTGATCGCCGCCAGCAAGGCCGATTTGCTGGTACTGAGCGCACAGGGCCAGTTCCGCGAAGACCTGTACTACCGCATCGGCGTGGCCACGCTCGACTTGCCGCGCCTGCAGGAGCGCAGCGACGATATCCCCCTGCTGCTGGCCCACTTCGTGCAGGATGCGGCCCAGCGCTACGGGCGCGAGGTGCCGGCCCTGCCCGCGGCGCAGATGGCGCAATGGCAGGCGGCGCGCTGGCCGGGCAATGTGCGCGAGCTGCGCAACTTCGCCGACCGGCTAGTGCTCGGCCTGGTCGCCCCGGTCGCAGAATCGTCCGAGCCGGCGCCGGCAGGCAGCCTGCCGCAACTGGTCGATGCCTACGAGCGCGAACGCATCACCCAGGCGCTCGATGCGGCGGGCGGCAACGTCGCTCAGGCAGCCGACCAGCTGGGCATCCCGCGCAAGACCATGTACGACAAGCTGAAAAAATACCAGCTCACGCCGATCCGCAAGTAAACTGACCGATTCACATCACAGAGGCCCCGCCATGTCGGAGACCAGCACCGGGCGCATGCCGCGCCAGATCCCCTACATCATCGCCAACGAGGGCTGCGAGCGTTTCAGCTTTTACGGCATGCGCAACATCCTCACGCCCTTCCTGATTTCCACGCTGCTGCTGTTCCTGCCGGAAGCGGAACGTGCCAGCGATGCCAAGCACGTATTTCACACCTTCGTCATCGGCGTCTACTTCTTCCCGCTGCTGGGCGGCTGGCTGGCCGACCGCTTCTTTGGCAAGTACAACACCGTGTTCTGGCTCAGCCTGGTTTACTGCGCCGGCCATGCCTGCCTGGCGTTCTTCGAAGATAACCTGAAGGGCTTTTACTTCGGGCTGTTCCTGATCGCGCTGGGCTCGGGCGGCATCAAGCCGCTCGTCTCCAGTTTCGTGGGTGACCAGTTCGACCAGACCAACAAGCATAAGGCCAAACTGGTGTACGACGCGTTTTACTGGATCATCAACTTCGGTTCTTTTTTTGCGTCGCTGCTGATGCCGATTTTCTTGCGCGACTACGGTCCGGCCGTCGCCTTTGGCATTCCCGGCATCCTGATGTTCATCGCCACCGTGGTGTTCTGGAGCGGGCGCCGCAAGTACGTGCACGTGCCGCCGGCGCCACCGAGCCCCGATTCGTTCACGCGCGTCGCGCGCACCGCGCTGCTGGCGCACAAGCCTGGCCATGGCCGCCCGGGCCTGGCTGTCGCCCTGTTCGGGGCCGCCGGCGCCGTCGCGTCGCTGGCGATGTCGTTCAGCTGGGGCTTCGTGATTGCCGCCTGCCTGGCGCTGGTGCTGCTGCTGGCCTTCGGCAGCATCGGCATCCACATGCAACTGGAGCGCGCACGCGGCGTGCATCCCGACGAAGCGGTCGATGGCGTGCGGGCGGTCCTGCGCATCCTGGTGGTGTTCGCGCTGGTCACGCCGTTCTGGTCGCTGTTCGACCAGAAGGCCTCGACCTGGATCGTGCAGGCCAATGCCATGACCCAGCCGACGATCTCGCTGTTCGGCAGCGACTTTACGTTCGTGCCGGCCCAGATGCAGGCGCTCAACCCCATGCTGGTGATGCTGCTGATCCCCTTTAATAACCTGGTGCTGTACCCGGCCCTGCGCAGGTTCGGCTATGAACCGACGGCGTTACGCCGCATGACCTTCGGGATCGGCTTTACGGCCCTGGCCTGGGTCGTGATCGGCGCCATCCAGGTGGCGATGGACACCGGCACCCCGACCTCGATGGCGTGGCAGATCCTGCCCTACGCCATCCTGACCCTGGGTGAAGTGCTGGTCTCGGCCACCGGCCTCGAATTCGCCTACAGCCAGTCGCCGCCGTCGATGAAGGGCGTGATCATGGCCTTCTGGAGCCTGGCCGTCACCGTCGGCAGCCTGTGGGTGTTGATCGTCAACGCCAGCGTCAAGAACGACATGGTGCTCGGTCACATCTCGGCCACGGGACTAGGGGTGATGTCGTTCCAGATGTTCTTCTTCGCCGCGTTTGCGTTCGCGGCGGCGCTGGCGTTCGGGCTGTACGCACGCAAGTACAAGATGGTCGATAACTACCGCAAGGACGTTTGAAAGGATGAGGTGGCGTAGTAAGATTACATCGAGACGGCTGTTTTCGAATAATAATCAGTAGGATAACTACGTACACCATGTTCCCATCCCGATTTGCGGCGCTGGCCGCTGCTTTGCTTCCCCTGGCTGCGCACGCAGCCATCCCCCTTTCTTCCTGTGACGACCCCGGGTTCCAGCAGGTGCTGCATGCGAATGCCAGCACCTTGCCGGCGCAGGCGGTGTGGATTGATCGCGCCACCCTGCGCTGGCCCGCCGCCAGCAGTGCGGGGACTTTTAAACTCTACTACTCAGCCGATGCCACGCTCGACGTCAAGGTCGGCGCGAAGGTGAGCGGCGCCTCGCTGGCGTTGACGAAGACAGCGGCGGGCCTGCGCGTCGCCGATGCAGCGCGCCTGCCGGACCTGCATCGCGGCCAGCTGGTGCTGGTCCAGGAAGCTGCGGACGGCACCGTCATCGCCGCCACCCGCATCCAGCTTGCCGCCGCGCTGGACGACATCTACGCCCGCGCCGCCGCTGTCAAACAACTGGGCGTGACGGTCTCGAAACAGCAGACTGCCTTCAAACTATGGGCACCCACCGCGCGCCAGGCCGCAGTGTGCACTTACGCCAGCGGCACCTCCAAAGCCAGCGCGGTACGCGACATGGACTTCGACCGCGCCACCGGCGTGTGGCGCGCGGCGCTGCCCGGCGACCAGTCCGGCCACTACTATCGCTACGCCGTCGATGTCGTGGTGAATGGCGTGGGCCTGGTGCGCAACCTCGTCACCGATCCCTATTCCGTCAGCCTGAACACGAATTCGAAGCGCAGCTACATTGCCGACCTGTCCGCGCCCACCTTGAAACCGGCCGGCTGGGACAAGTCAACCGCGCCGGCCACGGTGCGCGCGCAGACCGACATGACCGTCTACGAGCTGCATGTGCGTGACTTCTCCATCAACGACCCGACCGTCAGCGCACCTCACCGCGGCAAGTACGCGGCATTCGGTGAAGCGGGCTCGAACGGCATGCGCCACCTTTCCGCGCTGGCCAGGGCAGGCCTGACCGACATCCACCTGCTGCCGGTGTATGACATCGGCAGCGTGCCGGAACGCGGTTGCGCCGTGCCGCAACCCGGCGGCGCGGCCGACAGCGATGCCCAGCAAGCGCTGGTCGCAAAAACCGCGGAGACCGACTGCTTCAACTGGGGCTACGACCCCTACCACTACAACGCGCCGGAAGGCAGTTACGCCACCGACCCGGAGGATGGCGCGCGTCGCATCGTCGAGTTTCGCGAGATGGTGCAGAACCTGCACAAAGCCGGCCTGCGGGTCGGCATGGACGTGGTCTACAACCACACGTACCAAGCCGGCCAGCAGCAGAAATCGGTACTCGACCGCATCGTGCCCGGCTACTACCACCGCCTCGATGCGCAAGGCGCCATCGAGCAGTCGACCTGCTGCGACAACACGGCAACAGAACACCGCATGATGGGTAAATTGATGACGGAGTCGGTCGCGCTGTGGGCCACCCAGTACCACATCGATTCCTTCCGCTTCGATTTGATGGGGCACCAGCCCAAAGACGTGATGGTGCACCTGCAGCGCCAGGTGAACCAGGCGGCCGGACGCACGGTGGAATTGATCGGAGAAGGCTGGAACTTCGGTGAAGTGGCCGACGGCAAACGCTTCGTGCAGGCCTCGCAGCTGTCCCTGAACGGCACCGGCATCGGCACCTTCAGCGACCGCGCGCGCGACGCCATCCGCGGCGGCGGCTCGAGCGACAGCGGCGAAAAGTTAATCAGCGGCCAGGGCTACATCAATGGCCTGGTGTACGACCCGAACGCGCTGGCAGGGAAGCGGCCAGCGCAAGACCTGCTGCGCGCCGCCGACATGGTGCGCGTGGGGCTGGCCGGGTCGCTGCGCAGCTACCCGATGCTGACCTGGCAGGACCGCACCGTGCGGCTGGAAAAGATCGACTACAGCGGCCAGCCGGCCGGCTACGCAAGCCAACCCGGCGAAGCGGTCAACTACATCGAGAACCACGACAACCAGACCCTGTTCGACATTGACATCTTCAAGCTGCCGCTGGCCACCAGCACGCATGAGCGCGCGCGCGTTCAAGTGCTGGGCATGGCGATCAACGCCTTCAGCCAGGGTGTCGCCTACTTCCACGCCGGTGTCGATACGCTGCGCTCGAAGTCGCTCGACCGCAACAGTTTTAATTCGGGCGACTGGTTCAACCGCCTCGACTGGTCGTACCAGGACAATTATTTCGGCACCGGCCTGCCGCCGGCACAGGACAACGGCAAGGATTACGCGCTGTTGCAACCGCTGCTGGCCAATCCATCGCTGAAACCTGCACCGAGCGACATCGCCTACGCGCGCGATGCGTTCCGCGCCCTGCTGCAGATCCGCGCCAGCTCGACCTTGTTCCGCATGCGCAGCGCCGCCGACGTGCAGCAGCGCCTGCGTTTTTTCAATACGGGCTCAACGCAGGAGCCGACCGTGCTGGCGGCGCACCTCGATGGCCGTGGCTACCCCGGTGCGCGCTTCCAGGGCATCACCTACCTGATCAACGTGGACAAGGTGGCGCACACGGTGCTCGATGCCGGCGCCCGCGGCAAGAACCTGCGCCCGCATCCGGTCCAGGTGCCGGGCACCAGCGGCGCGACCTACGATGCGGCCACTGGCGCCTTCACTGTTCCCGCCCGCAGCGTCGTGGTGTATGTCGAGGATTGACAGCAAGCTTGCGCCTTGTTTGCCCCAAGTGCCCGCGCAGTCGCCCATTTTGAAGGCGTAATCGAACCAGACCTGCACCACATCAGCGTCGCTATCGCTGCGCACATTGGAAAGGTTCCCTCGTGCGTGCCGCCTGGTCGCCGTGTCTTCATGAAGTCACGCCTTGGGTGGGGCATCAAATGTGGTCAATCAAATCGGTGCTTCGAATTGCAGGCGCAGGCGGGCATGGCGTGGACTGGCTGCCAGGCGCGCGCTGTGAAAGGCGCCATCGTCATACAGCTGGCCGCTGTGGCGCACGCCCTGCAGCAGGTCCGACACGGTCAAGCGCCACTGGCCATGCGTGGCCTGCCACGCCGCATACGCCTCCAGTTCGCGCACGATGCCGGTGACCTCGACCAGCGATGGCGCCGTGCGCGCATCCCAGCCGCCCACCAGCCGGAAGTTGGCGCCCGCGCGCGCGTTGTTGGCAAGGCGTGCGTCCAGGCCGATGTTGGCCGTCAGGGGCGCCTGCTTGGCGAGCCGGTTGGCCGGCCCGGGCATGTCGTCGACGCGCGACCAGTTGCGCGCCAGGTTGGCGCGCAAGGTCGTCGATGCCAGGCCTGGCAATGGGATGCGCGTATCGAGTTCAATGCCGTGCACGCTGGCGCCGGCGCCGTTCATGGGCATGCTTACCCACACGCCGCTTTCCTGCCTCAGTGCCAGCAAGGTGACGTTATGGATCCGGCGCGCGTACGCCGACACGCTGGCCATGCCATCGCCGGCAAAGTACGACTCCAGGGCGGCATCAAGCCCCCAGGCCAGCTCCGGGCGCAGTCGCGGGTTGCCCTGGAAATCGGGCGTGGCCGGGCTGTTGTCGTTGTTGACCGTGAAGCGGCGTGACACCAGGTCGCGCGGCTGCGGCGCCTTGTAGGTGCGCGCCAGCGCCAGGCGCAATTGGTCACGCGGACGGTCGGGCAGCTTCCAGACCAGTTGTGCAATCGGGCTCCAGACGCGCGCAGCAGTCGATGCGTCGGCAAGGGCGCCGCCGCTGGTACGCGTGGTCAGACTTTCCCAGCGCAGTCCCAGGTAGGCTTGCAGGCGCGTGCTGATGGCCCACTCGTCCTGCGCATACAGGCCAAGCCGGCCCACGGTCGCGGCATAGCGCTGGTCGAGTGTGTTGACTGCACCGCTGGCAGGAGCCAATGGATCGGTGTCGCGCTGCGTCCGGCTTTCACTGCGACGGGTCAGCGTGCCATCCCAGCCGACCGCCATGTCATGTCCGGCCCCGATCGGGGTCAGATACTTGCCGCTGGTGCTGGCGCGGCGCTCGAAAGCACCGGAGAGCACGGCGCGGCGCAGCCAGGGTTTCGCGGCCGCATCGGTACCGAGAAAGACGTAGTCGCCGTCGCGGCCATTCGCTTCCACGCCGGCTTTCAATACAAGACGGCCGCCATCCGTGCGATGCGCCCAGCTCAGGTCGGACTTGAGCAGCCAGGTGTCGTACAAAGCGCGCCCGCGGGCGTCGGGCGACGCGGTCGGCGTGCCTTGCAAGGTGGTTTCCAGCTGGCGCACGGCGCTGTCGCTGGCCGCCAGGTCGACCAGCGTCTGCCAGCCGAGTTTGTCGCCGCCGGGGAAGTCGAGGTCGATGCGCGGCGCCAGGGTCAGCTTGCGCAGGCGGATGTCGTCATCCTCGTCGACATGACGCACATTGACATCGCCAGACTGCACGTCAATGGCTGAGCGTTCGCGCCGGCGCTCGTCAAGCATCGTCATGCCCAGTCCGTAGCCGGCGCTGCCATCGCGCCCGGTCCACTGCAAGGCCAGCGATGGACTGGCAGTACGCCACCCGCGCTCTGCTGCCAGCTTGATGGTTCGGCGCGCGGGACCGGTCGCCTTTCTCATCACGATGTTGATCGACCCGGCCACCGCTTGCGCGCTGGCGTCGGCCTGGGCGCTGCGCTGGATCTCGATGCGCTCCACCAGGTCGGGTGCCAGGCTGTCCACCGCAAAGCCGTTTGGCGCCGGCTCGCCATCGATCAGGATTTGCGTATAGCCCGCACCCAGGCCGCGCAGGCGAATTTCGCCGCCCGACACGCTGACCCCAGCCACGCGCTGCAGCGCACCGGCGAGGCTGGTGTCGCCAAAGCGCAGCAACTCGTCCCGACCGACGCTGATGCGGCCGACCGGATCGTCGCGGCGCATGGCAAGTGCGCTGGCGCCCTTGACTTCGACCTGCGGCACGGCGGGCGCATCGTTCGGGGTGACTTGTTGTGCCGATGCGGGGAAGCACAGTCCGGCGAGGAAGCAGGCGCCGCTTGCACGGCGAATGGAAAAACAAGAGAGAGGCTGCATGGGTCGATGAAATGGGAAGAAAAAATCCGCTGCGCTGGTTGATCGAGACGCCAATATACAAAGGCGCCATGCCTGCCAGGGGACCGAGTGACAAACGCGGATGGCCGCGTGATTAACGCAGCGGCGCCCACGTTTTGCCATGAAGATGCGCTGGTATACTTGGCCCCCATGAAGCCATCCCTTAGTTTGTTTTCGCGCCTCTCGACGCTGCTGCCGGTTACCCGCATCGTCGTGTCGAATGCGGCGTTCTGGCTGCTCGTGTGCCTCATTGGCGCGGCCGGATCGTACAGCGACGCGCTGCGGCGTCAGGACCAGACCGGATTTTCCACTTTGCTTATCCGATGGTGCTGGGACCACGTTCCCGTTTTCCTGCTGGGGGTGGCACTGCACCTGTTCAATCGGCGCCGGCCGGAGTGGTGCGTCAGTGCCGCGCGCGTCGCGGCGGGCTATCTGCTCGTGCTGGTATTGTTCCTGCCGTGCGAACTGTTGTTCATCGTCGCGCACGACGTCCTCGAGCAAGGCGTGACCCTGTCGTTCGATCTGGTCTTGCGGCGCGTGCTGGCGATGCGGCGCTTCGGCTGGTTCACTGAATTTGCCTGGACCAGCGGCACCTATCTCGGCGTGCTCGCCCTCTGTGTCTGGCAGCGGCACCGACAGCGCGAGCTGGTATGGCGCCAGGCCGAACACGACAATCTCGCGCTGCGCCTGGCACTGGAGGAGCAGAAGCTGCAAACCTTGCGCGCGCAGCTGGAGCCGCATTTCATGTTCAATGCGCTCAACGCCATCAGCGCCCTGGTACGCTCGAACAACCCGGCGCTGGCGCTGTCCGGCATCAATCGTCTCAGCAGCCTGCTGCGCTATGCCCTCGCCGCCAGCGGGCGCGAATGGGTCACCGTGGCGGAAGAGCTGCAATTCACGCGCAACTACCTCGCGCTGCAGCGCTTGCGCTACGGCGAGCGCCTGCAGGTCAGCATCGAGGGCGACAGCGGCGCTGTGCTGCGTGCCGATTGCCTGGCGCTGCTGCTGCAGCCGCTGGTAGAAAACGCGCTGCGCCATGGACTGGACGAAGCGACGAAACCCGGCGCGGTGACGATCGTGCTGACCCATGCCGCGGGCAGGCTGGCGGTGCGCATCACCAATCCCATCGTCCCTGGCGCGCAGCCGAATCCCGGCGCCGGTATCGGCCTTGCCAACGTCAGGGAGCGGCTGGGCAGCGCGTATGGCGCAGAAGCGAGCCTTGTTACTGACCACGTCGACAGCTGCTTCGTGGCGATCCTGCAGCTGCCCATGCATGCGCGCATGGCTGCCGAGGCGGCGTGATGGCGACCGTGCGCCGGCGCGTGCTGATTGTCGACGACGAGGAGCCGGGCCGCATCAATCTGCGCTTTGCGCTCGCCGCCCACCCGTCATGGTCGATTGCCGGCGAATGTGCGGATGCGGCGCAGGCGCGCGCCTTTCTCGCCATCCACCCTGTCGACCTGCTGTTCCTGGACATCCGCATGCCGCGCGAATCGGGCCTGGAACTGGCGCATGAACTGGCACACCAGCCGGCGCCGCCCCTGATCATCTTCGTGACCGCCTACGATACCCACGCCGTCGAGGCGTTCCGCGTTCATGCGCTCGACTATCTTCTGAAACCCCTCGACGACGCCGACCTGGCCCGGGCGCTGGTGCGCGCCGACGCCTTGATGGCGCAACGCCAGCTGGCCGCCCCTGCCTGCGCGCTGCGCGACTGGTCCGCACTGCGCCAGCGCGCACCCGGCCAGGTGCCGGCTTACCTGCGCCAGTTCAACGTGCGTTCGGTCGGGCGCATTGACTTCATCGAGCTGGCGGACGTGGCGTGGATCGAGGCGGCCGGGAACTACGTCGAACTGCACCTGGCGCAACGCAACGTGCTCCATCGCGTACCCATCGGCACGCTGGAGCGCCATCTCGACCCGGCGCTGTTCGTGCGCGTCCATCGCAGCGCGCTGGTGCGCCTGGGCCAGGTGGTGACGCTGCGCACCAGCCCTGATGGCGCGTCTGCCCTGACATTGCGCTGCGGCAGCGTGGTGCCAGTGAGCGAGCGGCATCTTGCCAAGGTGCGCAGATTGCTGTCGATGCACTGACAGTGCGGGCCGGGCAGCGTCGTACTACATCCAGGTTCGATTGTGCATCACGACCTGAACAGGCGCTGCAAGCGCGGCCTTACGCGCAGGAACAAGCGGTACATCACTTCCAGCACCGCCCCCATGCCGGGCAGCGCGCCAAACTTGGCCAGCCAGCGCCAGCCCGGAAACAACGACCACAAGGCGATGAAGGCGGCTGCCCCGCTAAGCATGACGCCGTCGCCGGTCTGCACGTGAAAGCGCGCCATCAGGTCCGCGCAAGGACGGCCGCCCAGCGCCGCTGTATCGCTGGCGCTGACATCGACCCACGCAACCGGCGCGAGCGGCGTCGCACGTTGGTACACGCTGATTTCCCTGCGACAAAGTGGGCAGGATCCATCGAAGAACACGGTGGTGCAGGCAGGGCTGGCGGCGGATGGGGGCATGGAATGGCAGGAAGAGTTGAATTGCCAGTGATTCCGAATTGCGAACCGAGATTGAACCGAAACCACAACAGTGGTAGCGGTTCATTATAACGAAAAAGGTGGAAGTCGTATGTTCGGCGGCCAGATCCCTATCGCGCGCCTGCGTAGCGGCTGACGCCAAGCAAGGGGATGCCGGCGCGCATGCGTGTGTTACAGATTTGGCGGCAGCGCAAGCGCGGCGCTGCAGCGCGTGGCGAGCAGCTCGATCCGGGCCTCGGACGGGTCGCCCGCCGGCCCGGCGCCCTGGCGCAGCTGCAGATATTTCAGGCTCGCGGCGCAGTTGCCCATATCGGCGCCCTGGCGCAATACCACCGCTGCCAGGGCCGTGTCGCCGCGCTGCTCGAGCACCATGCCGTAGTGGTAGTAGGCCGGCGGATAACGCCATTGCATGGCCTTCTGGTACAGCTTTGCCGCACCGGCCTGGTCCGCGTCGCCTGCACGCCCCGCTTCGAGCAGCGTTCCCAATGCGGTTTCGGCGCGGCCGGCGCTGCGTTCGACGGCTAGTCGATAGCGCGCAGCCGCCTGCGCATCGTCCTGCGGATTGCCCAGCCCCAGTTCAAAGGTGCGGCCAAGGTAGTACAGGCCGGCCGGAAAGCCATGCGCCGCAGCGCGCGCGATCCATGCTGCCGCTGCGCTGCGGTCCTCGTCAGAAACGGCGCGCTGCATCGCGAGCAAGCCAAGCCGCAGCTGTGCATCGGCCAGTCCGCCTTCGGCAGCCCTGGTCAACCAGATCATGGCCTGGTCCATGTCCAGCTCGCGGCCAGCGCCGAACTGGTAAGCCCAGGACAAATTCGCCTGCGCCCAGCTGTGGCCCTGTTCGGCCGCTTTGGCGTACCAGTCGACCGCCTGGCGCAGGTCGCGCGCGACGCCGGTGCCACGGTAATACAGCACACCCAGATTATTCTGCGCATAAGCGTTGCCGTTTTCAGCGGCGCGCGCATACCAGCTTGCTGCCTGCACCAGATCGGGCGTGCCATAGGTGCCGTGCTGGTACCAGGTGCCAAGCCGGTTCTGCGCAACGGCGTCGCCACCTTCCGCATGTTGCAGGGTGCTGGCAAACAGCGCCTGGTCCTGCGCTGCCACCTGCTTCGCCGCGCCCGGCTCCCACACATAATGCGTCTTGAGCCAGCCGGTCGGCGCCTGGCCGGTGGTGACGACCGCGTGAAAGACGCAGCGGCGCATGCTCGCCAGCGCCGCCTGGTCCAGGTCGTCCCGGCCGCTGGAGACGGCCACGCGCGCCTCGGTGGCCACGCCAGCTTCGCCGACCTGCACTTCGATGGTCGTCTTGCCACCGACGCGTTGCGCCAGCGCGGCAGGAGGATAGGCCGGCCGCGGGCAGGCTTGCAGGTCGAGGACCATGACGTCCTGCGGGTTCTGGGCGCGGGCGGCAAACGTCGGCGCGGGCAGCAAGGCAACAGCAGCAGTCAGGAGCAGGAAGGCAGTTTTCATGGCATCAGTGTGTTGACGGTTGACAGTGGCACGGACCCTGGTGCCTACTCTTGGTTTTTATTATAAATGGAGCAACAGAAAATGGATACATCTTCCTATCTGCGCGTGGTGCGCGCGAGCGCCTGGTACGACCTCGTGACGACGATCGGCTTCGTCACGCCCTGGACGTTCGCCGCCTTCCTGGCCGGGATGGATGCGCTGTCCGGCCTGCTCGGCATGCCGCAACGGGTGCCGGCATTCGAACCGGCCCATATGTTGATGGTCAACCTGCTCGGCTCCCTCGTCGTGGTCTGGGCCGTCTTGCGCCTGCGCGACACCCAGGTTCTGTACGGCCGCTATGACGCAGTGGCCCGCTTCCTGTTTGCGACCTGGCAGCTGTATGCGCTGGCCCACGGCGCCCATCCGCTGATCTGGGCGTTCGTCGTGTTCGAATTCGTATTCGGTGTCGCCGAAGCGTTACCGGTCAGGAATCAAGGTGTGAAATAAGCAGGCGGCGCCGGTCGATTTCACCATTCTCGTCCGGGCCAGCCAGCGAAATCCCCACCGACATGATGTCGATCAGGAGCAGTTGGAGGATCCGCGAAATCATCGACAAAAACGATGTGTTGTCTTCGGTGTGATCCACCGCCAGGCACACGGTTGCCTTTTTCGCCAGCGCCGATTTGCTGTTGGTGATGGCAATCACGTCGGCGCCGACGGCCCGGGCGCGGTCGACCGCCGCCAGCAATTCCGGCAACTGGCCGGCGGTCGACACGGCAATCACCACGTCACCAGGTTTCAGCAAATCGGCGGCCAGCGCAAACAGGTGCGAGTCGCCGTACGTGGCCGTGGGAATGCGGAAGCGGAAGAACTTGTGCTGGGCGTCGAGCGACACAACCCGTGCGCTGCCCATCGCGTAAAACTCGACCCGGCGGGCGGCGCGCAGCAGCGCGATGGCGCGGTCGATCGAGGTGACGTCGAGCTGGTCGCGAAATTTCAGGATCGCGGAAACAGTATTGTCGATCACCTTGGCCGACAAATCATGGGTGCTGTCGCTCATGCGCACCTGGCTGTGGCGCACGGGGATGGTGCCGGTCAGGCTGCCCGCAAACTTGAGTTTGAAGTCGGCCAGGCCCGAAAAGCCCAGCGAGCGGCAGAAGCGGATAACGGTCGGCTGGCTGACATCGGCCAGGCGCGCGATTTCGGCGATTGGCTCGCCCAGCACCTTGCGCGGATGCTCCAGCACCAGGGTGGCCACACGCTGTTCGGCTGGCGAGAGTTCGTGCTGCAGATGCTGGACGCGTTCCATCAGCGTGTTGGCGCCACTGCGTCCGCGCAGGTGCTCGGACAGGATGCTGGCCACGCCCTGGAAGGCCGGGTTCGGGGCCATGATGACAAAGGTCGGGATTTGCGCCAGGTAGTCGGTGAAGCGGCCCTTGGCCTCGAAGCGCGCGCGGAATGGCGACGTGACGAACCATTCGGCCATGCGCGGCACGATGCCGCCGCCGATATAAATCCCGCCGAAGGAACCCAGGGTGACCGCCAGGTTGGCGGCCGCCCCGCCCAGCATGCCGGAGAAGACTTCGAGCACTTCGAGGCACAGTGCATCGTGTTCTTCGAGCGCGCCGGTGATGATCTCGGCAGACGTGCGCGCAAGCGCGTCAACGCCGTTGCGATGAGCGAGTGCGCGGTGGATCAGTTCCATGCCGGGGCCGGAGATCAGGCGTTCGTTCGAGACGTGCGGCCACTCGCGCCAGGCAAATTGGAGGATCGCGCATTCGCGTTCATCGGCCGGCGCGAAGTTCATGTGCCCGCCCTCGCTGCCGAGCGTGACAAAACCGTCGATGGTCGGAATCACGCCGGACACGCCCAGGCCCGTGCCAGGTCCCAGCACGCCGACCACCGAATGGGCGGCCGCCTTGCCGGCGCCGACCTGCAGGATCTGGTCGGCCGGCAGCGCCGGAATGGCCATCGCCAGCGCCGTGAAGTCGTTAACGATCAACAGCGTCGACAGACCCAGCGTGCGGCGCACTTCATCGGTGGAGAATTGCCAGTCGCGGTTGGTCATGCGGATCAAGTCGCCGCTAATCGGGTTGGCCAGGGCGAAGGCGGCGTGCTGGATTTTTTCTGCGTTGTGGTCGGCCAGGTAGGCGTTCAGCAGCGGCACGATGCCGGGGTAGTCGTCGCAGCGCAGTACGGCCACGCCGCGCAGCACGCCGGGGGCGGCTTCGAGGGCAAAACGGGCGTGGGTGGCGCCGATGTCGGCCAGCAGGCGCGGGCCATCCGCGTAAGCGCTGCGGGGATGCTTGATCAGGTGTTCGGTCTCAGTGCTCATTGTCTTTTTTTTGGCGGGACCGCGTCCCGGATGGGGACTAGGATAACATTGAATGAATGGCATGAAACAGTCCCCGCGCAGGCGGGGATCCATGACACGCCAGAAAAGAGAGGACGTTGCGACCTCGATAGCGCGGTATGGCTGCCCGCCTTCGCGGGCACGGGCTAATCCTGCGCGATCAACACTACCGCATTGCGCGCCGCGAACTGCACCTGCCCGTTGGCGACCACCGCACTCTGGCCGCTGTAATAATCGCGCACCGTTTGCCCATCGCTGAACACACCCTGCACCGACACGCTTGTGGCCCGCTCCAGCGGCAAGCCGAGAGCGACCACCACCCGGTCACGCACGCCGTTCTTCTCGTAGGTACGCTTGAATGTATATGGCTGCGCCGCGATCATCTGATGCACGCCGGCGCCCACCGCCACGTGCGCGTGGCGGAACTGGCCAAGGCGCGCCCAGTGCTGGCGGATGTCGGCCACACCCATCGTGCCGCGTTTTGCATTCGCCGCCAGTTCGTCCCAATTCATGAACGAGCGCAGTTTGGCATCGCCCTCGGCCCCGGCGACATCTAACCTACGCGCGGTCTCGTCGCCGTAATAAATCTGCGCGGCGCCGGGCGCCAGCAACAGCTTGTTGGCGGTCTCGAACGCCTTGGTGCGGGCCGCATCGAACGGGCTGCCGTCATCGTGCGAACTCATATAGTTGAGCACCGATTTGCCCGCCAGCGGGCCATTCAGTGCGGCATAATAGGTAGTGAACAGTTTTTCGTAGCCCGCCGTGGCATCGGTCTTCATGCCGAAGTTGATCATGCTGTCGAAGCCGTTCGCGTAGTAGTCGATCTTGCTGCCGCCCACGTCGGCGCTGCGTCCCTCGGCAAGGCTGTAGTTGTAGACTTCGGCCGTCATGTAGAACGGCGTGTCACCAAGCGCCTTGGTCGGATGGGCTTTTTTCCAGTCCTCGAAGGCGGCGCTGGCGACCACTTTCAAATCCTTCCATACACCCGGCTCGGTGTGCTTGACTGTGTCGGCGCGAAAGCCATCGAAGCCGTATTTGCGCACCCAGTCGGCCTGCCACTTGACCAGGTAATAGCGCGGAGCGCGCGGATAGCCGGTGCGCTGGAAGAAGGCATCGAGCTCCTTGACTTCGCGCTCATAGTGCCCTTCCTTCTTCCACTTGACCACCAGCGCCGGCGGCAGCGCAACGGCGGCATCAAGCTCGGTGCGGATGTCCGGCAGGTTATCCACCAGCGTGCAGGTGGCCGTGCTCTTGAAATCCTTGTAAGTGCAGGTAGGCCCGGTACGCACCCAGCCGTTCGGCCACACGGGATCTTGCGGCGTCACCGGGCCGGTGTGGTTGAGCACCACGTCGAGCAGCACGCGAATGCCGGCGGCATGGGCCGCATCGACCAGGGCGTGCATATCCGCTTCGGTACCGAGATTCGCGTCGAGCGCAGTGAAATCGCTGGCCCAGTAACCGTGGAAGCCGTAGCTCTTGCCGGTGCCTTCATCCGTGCTGCCATGGATCTGCTCGACCGGCGGCGTGATCCAGAGCGCATCGACGCCCAGGTCCGTGAAGTAGCCGGCCTTGATTTTCGCCGTGATGCCGGCCAGGTCGCCGCCCATGAAGCCACGCAGGGTGGCCGCATCGTCCTTGCGGCCGTAGGCGTGGTCGTTGGCCGGGTCGGCATTGTTGAAACGGTCCGTCAGCAGAAAATAAACGGTCGCGTTATCCCAGGAAAAGGGCCGGGTTTGCGCCGTGGCGCTACCGAAAACACAAACGAGGGATAAGGCAATTGCGGACAGTTTCATGTACTTCCTTTAATAAAATCAGGTGACGACGGTAGGCTTGGTGTGCCCGCTGCGCTGGCGCAGCTGCGACAATTGTTCGGCGATGTCGGCCAGGCCTTGCAAGGCTTGCTGGACGTCCTGTTCCAGGCGTGCCGGGTCGGCTTCGTAGCGTTCGAGGTACACGCGCACCGTGGCGCCTTCGGTGCCGGTGCCGGACAGGCGCAGCACGATGCGCGAGCCGTCTTCCATGATGATGCGCACGCCCTGTTTGCTGGCGACTGCGCCGTCGACCGGGTCGGTGTAGACGAAGTCGTCGGCAAGCTTGACTGTAAAATCGCCGAACTGCTGGCCGGCCAGGGTCGGCAACTGCGCGCGCAGGTCTGCCATCATCGTGTCGGCAATGGCGCCATCGACCGCTTCGTAATCGTGGCGCGAATAGTAATTGCGGCCAAAGCGCGACCAGTGTTCGCGCACGATCTGCCCCACTGGCTTGTTGGTCGCCGCCAGCAAATTGAGCCAGAACAGCACGGCCCAGATGCCATCTTTTTCGCGGATGTGGTCGGACCCGGTGCCGTAGCTCTCTTCGCCGCACAGGTTGACCAGGCCGGCGTCCATCAGGTTGCCGAAGTACTTCCAGCCGGTCGGCGTCTCGTAGCACGGCACGCCCAGCGCCGCCGCCACGCGGTCGGTCGCCATCGAGGTGGGCATCGAGCGCGCCACGCCCTTCAAGCCGGCCGCATAGCCCGGCGCCACGGTGATGTTGGCTGCGATGATGGCCAGGCTGTCCGATGGCGCCAGGGCGATGCTGCGCCCGACGATCATGTTGCGGTCGCCGTCGCCGTCCGATGCGGCGCCGAAGTCGGGCGCGTTCGGGCCTTCCATCAGCGCGATCAGCTCGGCGGCGTTGACCGGGTTGGGGTCGGGATGGTGGCCGCCGAAGTCTTCCAGCGGGTTGCCATTGATGACGGTGCCGACCGGCGCGCCCAGCAAGCCTTCGAGGATGGCCCGTGCGTATGGGCCGGAAACCGCGTGCATGCCGTCGAAGCGCATCGTGAAGCCGCGCGTGAACAAGGCGCGGATCGCGTCGAGGTCGAACAGTGCATCCATCATTTCGGCGTAGTCGAACACCGGGTCGATGACCTCGACCTGCATCTGTTCGAGGCTGCTGCTGCCCTGCGTATCGAGATCGAGGTCGGCGGCGTCACTGCTCAGGTATTCGGTGATCACCTGGGTCTGCGCATAAATGGCATCGGTGATTTTTTCGGGCGCCGGGCCGCCATTGGCGATGTTGTACTTGATGCCGAAATCGCCGTCAGGGCCGCCCGGGTTGTGGCTGGCCGAGAGCACAATGCCGCCAAAGGCCCGGTGCTTGCGGATCACGCAGGACAGCGCCGGCGTCGACAGGATGCCGCCCTGCCCCACCAGCGCACGGGCAAAACCGTGGGCGGCCGCCATGCGCAGGATCACCTGGATTGCGCTGCGGTTGAAGAAGCGGCCATCGCCGCCGACCACCAGCGTCTGGCCGGCGCAGTCGCCCACCGAATTGAAGATCGCCTGGACGAAGTTTTCCAGGTAGCCCGTCTGCTGGAATTCGGTGACCTTCTTGCGCAGCCCGGAAGTACCGGGACGCTGGCCGGCGAAGGCTTGGGTCGGGATGGTCTGGATGGTCATGGTGTCGCTCCTGTCGTTATGCAGCATGCCGGTTATTGGCAAAACGATACGATACAACAGTAGCGACCTTATGTCGCGCGCGCAGCCTTGCTGTTGTCGGTGACGAACAGCGTCAGGATGCCCGCCAGCGCCATGCTCGCGCCACCCAGTGCCAGCGTCGGGCCGGTGTGGCCGTCGAACAGGTGTTTGGTAAAAAAGCCGAGCAGCACCCCGCTGCAAATTTGCGGGATCACGACGAAGAAGTTAAACAGGCCCATGAAATACCCCATGCGCTCGGGCGGCAGCGCGCCGGCCAGGATCGCATACGGCATCGTCAGGATACTGGCCCAGGCCACGCCGACGCCGGCCATGGGAACGAGCAGCAGCGTCTTGTCATGGATGAAGAAGATGCTGGCCAGGCTGATGCCGCCAATGAGCAGGCACACCATGTGCACCAGCTTGCGGCTGGTGGCGCGGGCGAACACCGGCAGCAGGAAGGCGGCCAGCGCCGAGACGCCGCTGTAGACGCCGAACATCAGGCCCACCCAGCTGCCGGCATCCTGGAACGCGGCCGATTTTGCGTCCGTGGTTTGCCAGACAGTGTCGGCAATCGTGGTGCCGGTGTAGATCCACATGGCGAACAGGCCAATCCACGTGAAGAACTGCACGAAGGCCAGTTGCACCATGGTTTTGGGCATGCGCGCAAAGCCGCCGATGATTTCTTTCAGGGCCACGCCGAAGCGGCGCGCGTGCTGGCGCTCCTGCTTGAACTTTTCCAGGTCGACGGGCGGCAGTTCGTCGGCCGTCATGACCGTCCACGACACGGCCAGGAAGAACACCAGGCCGCCGGCATAGAAGGCGTAGCGCACCGTGTCCGGCACCATGCCGTTCACCGACGCGTTGCTGACGCTGAACCAGGTTTCAAAGATGGTCGGCAGGAGCGAGGCGATGACCGCGCCGCAGCCAATGAAAAAGGTCTGCATCGCGTAGCCGGCGGTCTGCTGTCCCTCATCGAGCTTGTCGCCGACGAAGGCGCGGAACGGCTCCATCGACACGTTAATGGCCGCATCCATCATCCACAGCACCACCACCGCCATCCACAGCGCAGTGGAATTGGGCATCAGGAACAGGGCGATGGCGGCCAGCACGGCGCCGACGAAAAAGAACGGGCGGCGCCGGCCCCAGCGCGGGTGCCAGGTATGGTCGCTCATGTAGCCGATCACCGGCTGCACCAGCAAACCGGTAATTGGTGCGGCCAGCCAGAACAGCGCCAGGTCGTCGGCGTTGGCGCCGAGGGTAGAAAAAATCCGGCTGGTGTTGGCGTTTTGCAGCGCAAAGCCGAACTGGATGCCGAAGAAGCCGAAGCTCATGTTCCACAGCTGCCAGAACGACAGGCGCGGCTTGCGCGTTGCGGTTTGAATGTCCATGTTTGTCCCCGATGCGCGTGCCTTGGGCAGCGCTATTTTAATAAGTGATGACGATTTTGCCGCTGTCGTTGCCGATCACGGCGCTGCTGACAACTGCCCCGCTGGCGCGTCCCTTGCCAGCGACCACGCTGCCGTTTTCCGGATTGCCGCCGCCCGTGTGACCGAGCGTGACGGTGTAGCGCTCGGCGCCGGCTTTCACCGACACGGCCTTGCCGTTCACCGCCAGCTTGGGCGCATCGCCAAAGCCATGCAGCACGATCTCGAGCTTGTCGAACGTCGAGCGATAGCTGCCTTCGACCGCTCCGATCTCGATGCTGCGCGCCGCCGCATCATACGCGATGGCACGGCGGTAATAGGCGCCCTTGCGGTAGCCAAAGGTCTCGCCATCGTCTTCATAGTACGACGTGGTGTTGGTGCCAACTGCGCCTTCACCCTTGTAGATATGCAGCGCGAGCGTTGGCAGCGGTTTTTCCGCCGTCGACTGCACCAGCGACTGCACCGGCACCACGCTGCCCGCTTTCACCCACACTGGCAAGCGGTCCAGCGTCAGCTCGACGATCCTGTCGGCGTTGCCGGCCTGCGCTTGGTCCGTGTACAGGTCGTACCACGCGCCTTGCGGGAAGTGGACTTTGCCGTACTGTTTGGTGCTTTCGAACGGCGCCACCAGGAAGGCCGAACCAAACAGGTACTGGTTCTGGAACAGGTGGTTGTAGACCTCGGGATCGTGCGTGTAGTCGATTGCCAGCGTGCGCATCACCGGCGCGCCGGTGGCGGCGGCATCGGCGAATGCAGAATACAAGTACGGCATCAGGCGGTAGCGCAGATTGACCGCATCGCGCGAGATCGTCAGGATGTCTTCACCGAAGGTCCAGGGCTCGGACGATTTGCTGTCGCTGCCGGCGTGGTTGCGGAAGTAGGGGTTGAACGCGCCGATCTGCATCCATTTCGCGAACAGCGTGCGGGTGGGCACCTGCGTGAAACCGCCGACGTCCATGCCGGTGAAGGCCACGCCCGAGACGCCCAGGCTGTTCAACAGGCGCACGCCCAGCAGCATGTGGTCTTCTTCGGCGCGGTTGTCGCCGGTCCAGATGGCCGTGTAGCGCTGCAGGCCCGCGTAGCCAGCACGTGTGAGCAGGAACGGGCGCTTGGCCGTCGCATTGACCATGCCCTCGTAGCTGGCACGCGTCATTTCCAGTGCGTAGACGTTGTGCGCTTCCTTGTGGGTGGTTGGCTGGCCGTCGAAATCGAACAGCACGTTACTGGGCATTTTCTGGCCCCACGTGGAGATTTCGTTCATGTCGTTCCAGATGCCGGCCACGCCTGCTTTCGCGTAGACACCGACTTCCTTCTGCCACCACTCGCGCCCGCGCACGCTCGTAAAATCGGGGAAGTGGCACCAGCCCGGCCACACTTCGCCGGTATAGTTGGTGGCATCCGGATACTTGATGAAGACGTCGTCCTGCATGCCGCGGTCGTAGGCGCCGTAGCCCTTCTCGACCTTGATGCCCGGGTCGACGATGACGGTGGTCTTGATGCCCATGGCCGCCAGCCTGGCTGTCATCGCTTTCGGGTCCGGGAAGCGCGCCTTGTCCCACGTGAACAGTTTATAAGCGTCCATGTAGTCGATGTCGAGCGTGATGCCGTCGGCCGGGATTTTCTTTTCGCGCAGCGTGTGCGCGATGCGCATCACTTCGGCCTCGGGGTAGTAGCTGTAGCGGTTCTGCTGGTAGCCCAGGCTCCACAGCGGCGGCAGCGGCATGCGGCCGGTCAGCGCGGTGTAGGCGCCAATGATGTCGGCCACTTTCGGCTGGTGGATGAAGTAGTAGTTCATCTCGCCGCCATGCGCGCCGAAACTCGAAAAGCGGTTGTTGGAGGCGCCGAAATTGAAGTCGGTCTGGTAGCTGTTATCGAAAAAGATGCCGTAGGCGAGGCCGTGGTGGGCGCCGATGTAGAACGGGATCGATGAATACAGCGGGTCTGCGTCCGGCCGGTAGGCGAAGGTGTCGCTGTTCCAGTTGGTGTAGGCGGAACCGCGCCGATCGAGGTTGCCGGTCTTTTCACCCAGGCCGATGAAGCGCTCGCCTTCCTGCAACTTCTTGTAACTGGTGACGTCCGCGCCGATCCAGCTCACCTGCAGGCCCGCTTCGTCCTGGCTGATGACTTGCCCGCCTGGGGTCGTAAACGTGATGGCGAACGGCTGTTTGGCGATGCGGGCCGTCAGCGTGGGGGTGGCAATGACGACTTCGCGCGCATCCTGGGTGACAGTGGTGGCGGTATTCTCGAGCGGCGCCACGACGGCGTACGAAAAATCGCGCTTGAATGCGTGCTGGTCGACCCGCACGCGGATGACGGACGGGCTGTAGACCGTGATGTCGGCCTGGCCGTGGGTGAGTTTCAGGCGGACTTGCTGGCCATCGACGACGGTCGACTCGACATTGCCGGCACTGATGACAGGCTGAGCCTGGGCAAAGGAAACGGCGAGCGCCGTGGCCAACGCCGTCAGCGCCATAAACTTGTGTTTCATTGTCCCCGCCTGTTATAAAATTTGTAGCAAAATAACATGACCATATCCGGGTGTCAATCACCGATATTCCATAGTAAAATCGCCAGCCAGACAATATAGAAATCTTATTTTTGTAGTTTAAGAACATACCTAAAAAACAACGGAGACACCATGCTGGCCATGCAAAAGCGCCTCAGCAATACCTTCTATGCGATGACCAGTTTGCCGGCAACGGCAATGGGCTTCGCACTGTGCATCCAGATCTCGGCGCTGAGCTGGCTCCTGAGCACCAAATACCATTTGAAAATCGACGAGATCGGGCTGGTGTGGGCAGCTGGCCCGACGGCTGGCATCCTGGGCCAGGTGATCATCGGCTTCATCAGCGACAAGACCTGGTTCTGGGGCGGACGGCGCCGGCCCTTCATTTTGATTGGCGGCGTGCTGGCGGCGCTGTCGGTGTTCCTGCTGCCGCGCATCGAAGAAGTCGCGCAACTGCTCGGTATCGGCAACCTGGTGGTGGTCGCGGTGATGATTGCGCTGACGCTGGACCTGTCGATCAATATCGGCTTCAACCCCACCCGCGCCATCATCGCCGACGTGACGCCAGATGGCGATGCGCGCACGCGCGGCTACACCTGGATGCAGACCATCTCCGGCTTCTGGGGCGTGATGGCCTACCTGATCGGTGCGTTCATCGACAACTATGTATTGATCTCGGTGGGTGTGGTGGTGGTGCTGGTGTTTTCGATCGTGCCGATGTTCTTCATCGAAGAGCCGCGCCAACTGAAACCCGTGGGCGCGGCGCTTGCCACCGAAACCGACTGGGGCCAGCTGTGGCGCATCTTTGCGGCGCATGCCTTCACCTGGCTGGGCGTGCAGTCGATGTTCGTGTACATCATCGCTTTCATCGACCAGCATATCGTCACGCCAGGCGCGACGCATGAACAGGCTGCCAGCCAGGCCGGCCACGTGATCGCGATTTCCTTCGCGGTGATGAATGTGGTGGGCTTCATGTTGCCGGCGCTGGTGCTCGCGCCCCTGGTCGCGCGCATCGGGCGCGTGCGCACCCAAGCGCTGTGCATCGCGATCATGGCGGCCTCCTACCTGGCCATTGCCGTCATTGCGCGCTCGCCGGTGCTGCTGTATGTGCTGATGGCGTGCGTGGGCATCGGTTGGAGCGCTGTGGTGAGCTTGCCGTTTGCGATCATGAGCGAGAAGGTCGACAAGAGCCGCATGGGATTTTTCATGGGACTGTTTAATTTGTCGGTGGTGCTGCCGCAGCTGGTGTCGACGCAGGTGGGGTTTGTGCTGAAGACGGCGCAGGATCAGGCGGTGCTGTTTTATATCTGCGCAGGGTGTCTGGCAGTGTCGGCGGGGTTGTGGTGTTTGGTGCGGGATGGGAAGTTGGTTGGTGCGGTGTCGTCGAAGACGGTGGCTGCGCACTGAAACGGTGCTAAATACGTGTTATGGATCCCGGCTTTCGCCGGGATGACGGTTTTTAGTGTGTTGGCCTTAAAACCGTCATCCCGGCGCAGGCCGGGACCCATACTGAATAAAGAGAACTGCTGCGTTGAAGCGGCAGCGCCGCAAACCACGCGGCGCCACATGATTACTCCGACTTGGTCGGACCCTTGCGATGCGGCTTCTTCGCCCCATCCTTCTCCGCAAAGCGACGATCCCCACCCGCCGGCGACGGCTTCTTGAAGAACGCCTTCTTCGCCGGCACCGCTGGCGTTTCGCCATCGCGCGTGATGTTCAGCTGCTGACCCGCCACCCACACCGTTTTCAGGTGATCGAACGCTGCCGGCGGCAAATCGGCCGGCAAATCGAGCGTGCTGTAGTCGTCGTAGATCTCGATACGGCCGATGAACTTCGAATCGATGTTCGCTTCGTTGGCGATCGCGCCCACGATATTGCCCGGCTTGACGCCGTGCGCATGGCCGACTTCGATGCGGAAGGTGCCCATGCCGTCTTCCGAAGGACGCGCTACGCGCTCGCGTTGCTTGAAGCCGCTGTCGGCGCCGCCGCGCGGCTCGAAGCGCGGTGCATCCGAACGCGAATCAGGACGGGCACTGCGCGTTGGCGCCGGACGCTCTTCCCACACCGCCGGTTTCGCGGCACGGTCCTGCTTTTCCAGCAGCAGCGGAATATCGCCACGGCCCAGCTTGGCCAGCGCAGCGGCGATTTCCACCGCCGGCACGTTCTGCTCGCGCTCGTATTCCTCGATCAGGCTGCGGAACTGCTCCAGGCCACCAGCGGCGATCTGCTCAGTGATCTGGTCCTTGAATTTGGCGATGCGCACATCGTTGACGGCCTTGATGGTCGGCAGCGTGAGTGGCGACACCGGCTGGCGCGTGGCGCGCTCGATGGCTTTCAACAGGCCCTGCTCGCGCGGGGTGATGAACAAAATCGCCTGGCCGCTGCGGCCCGCGCGGCCGGTACGGCCAATGCGGTGGGTGTAGCTTTCCGGATCGGACGGCACGTCGTAGTTGATCACGTGGCTGATGCGCTCGACGTCCAGGCCGCGCGCGGCCACGTCGGTAGCCACCAGGATGTCGATCTTGCCATCCTTGAGCTGGGCGATGGTGCGCTCGCGCTGCGTTTGCTGCATGTCGCCGTTGATCGCCGTCGCTGCGAAGCCGCGCGCCTGCAGGCGGGTTGCCAGTTCTTCGGTACCGAGCTTGGTGCGGGCAAAAATGATCATGCCGTCGAACGGCTCGGCTTCCAGGATGCGCGTGAGCGCTTCGAGTTTCTGCATGCCGCTCACCATCCAGTAACGCTGGGTGATGTTGTCGGCAGTGCCGGTCTTGGCGGCGACGGTCACTTCGGTCGGCTCGCGCAGATACGTTTTGGCGATGCGCTTGATGGCCGACGGCATGGTGGCCGAGAACAGCGCGGTCTGGCGCGTGGCCGGGACTTTTTGCAGGATCTGCTCGACGTCGTCGATAAAGCCCATGCGCAGCATTTCATCGGCTTCGTCCAGCACCAGCGTTTTCAGCTTGGACAGGTCGAGCGAACCCTTGTCGAGGTGGTCGATGATACGGCCTGGGGTACCGACAATCACGTGCACGCCGCGGCGCAGGGCCGACAATTGCGGGCCGTAGCTCTGGCCGCCGTAAATTGGCAGAACGTGGAAACCGGGAATGTGGGCAGCGTAGGTCTGGAACGCTTCGGCCACCTGGATGGCCAGTTCGCGCGTTGGGGCCAGCACCAGCACTTGCGGGGTTTGCTGCTTGATGTCGATATTCGACAGCGCCGGCAGCGCGAACGCCGCGGTTTTGCCGGTGCCGGTCTGGGCCTGACCGAGGATGTCCCGACCAGCCAGCAGCAAAGGAATGGCGGCAGCCTGGATGGGCGAAGGCACTTCGTAGCCAACGTCCTTCAGCGCTTTCATGACAGGCGCGGAAAGGTTGAGGTCGGTAAACGTTACGGTCGGGGTGTCGGACATGGGAACTCGCTTATCAAATCGTACTAAAGGTGTAGTTTACTCCCTCAAGCGTTTTGAGCGGGCACAATTTGTCTTTCATCTGCACCGATGCCGCCAGAAACACGGCAAAAACCGTCGAAAACGACGGAATTCGCCGTGGGTTACCCGGTTCCATCTACTTTCGGGCGCTGCCTGCCGCTACCACGGCGCCAATGAACTCCTTATGCGTCGGCATCACCTGCACGCACTTGTTCACCACGCCGGCGATCTGTTCGAGGTAGGCGGCCACTTCGTCCTCGCCGAGCAGGTCGACCAGCGGATGGTAGCCGCCGGCGCCGATCCCCTGCCCGTGCAGCACCTGCAGCCAGCCGTCTTCGGCAAACAGCTCATTGTCGTCGCGCACCAGGCGCCCGTGCGCCTGCCACAACGCCATCTTGCGTTCGAGCGTGGCCGGAACCGGCATGGTGCGGCAGCGCTCCCAGAATGGCGAATCGGTGCGGCGCGTGGCGCGGTAGTGCAGGATCAGGAAATCGCGGATGCGCTCGACCTCGAAATCGGCCTGGCGGTTGAATTCATCGATATCGGCCTGGTTGAAACCGGCGTCCGGGAAGAAGGTGACCAGGCGCCCCACGGTCGACTGGATCAGGTGGATCGAGGTTGACTCGAGCGGCTCGAGGAAACCAGACGCAAGACCGACCGCGACCACGTTCTTGTTCCACACCTGCTTGCGCTTGCCGGCCTTGAACCTGAGCATGCGCGGTTCTGCCAGCGCCTTGCCATCCAGGCTGCCCATCAAAATGGACGCCGCTTCATCGTCGCTCATGTGCTGCGACGAATACACATGGCCGTTTCCGGTGCGGTGCTGCAGGCCGATGCGCCACTGCCATCCAGCCGGGCGCGCGGTGGCGCGCGTGTACGGCGGCAGTTCTTCGGTCGACTCGCACGGCACGGCCCAGGCACGGTCGCACGGCAGGAAATCGCTCCAGTCGTCGAAGCCGGTTTTCAGTGCACCTTCGATCAGCAGCGCGCGAAAACCCGAGCAGTCGATGAACAGGTCGCCGGCGATGCGTTCACCGTTTTCCATCAACACGGCGTCGACGTGGCCGTCCAGCGCGCGCAGCTGGACGTCGACCACCTTCCCTTCGGTGCGCTGCACGCCCAGCGCCTCACTGTATTTACGCAGGTAGCGCGCGTACAGGCCGGCATCGAGGTGAAACGCGTAGTTGATCTCGGACAGCGGCGAATTCGGCATGTCGGCGGGCGGGCGCATGAATTTGTGCGCCCTGGCCGCCATGCGGTTGATCGAATAGTGTTCCAGGTCGGGCGCTTTGCCGGCCTGGTACATCTTGAGCCAGTACTGATAAAAGTCGACGGTCCACAGGTCCTGGCCGAATTTGCCGAAGCCGTGCATGTAGCGCTCGCCGATGTGGCCCCAGTCGACAAACTCGATGCCGAGTTTGAAGGTGGCCTTGGTCTCGCGCATGAATTCGTCTTCGTTGATGCCGAGGACGGTGTTGAAGCGGCTGATCATCGGGATGGTCGATTCGCCCACGCCCACAGTCGAGATCTCGTCCGACTCGATCAGGCGGATCGTGTACTTGTTCTTCAGGATTTTGGCCAGCGATGCGGCCGCCATCCAGCCGGCGGTGCCGCCGCCCACGATGACGATGGTGGAAATTATTTTCTGGTTCATGTTCGTATGCAGTGCAAAAAACAAAAAAGCCCCTTCACTGCAAGCAGCGAAAGGGCTTCGTCCGGCTCGCGCCAATATTACATCTTGTAGTTCAAACCAAACAGCACGGTGCGGCCGTACGTCGTGTTTTCGATGTTGTTGTCGCGCGTCCTGCGATAGCGGCGGAACGGTTCGTTGCCGAGGTTGGTCATCTGCGCCATGATCGACAGACCTTTCATCGGACCGTTCTCGAATTCGTAGCCGAGTTGCAGGTCGATCTGCTTTTCCGCCTGGACGTACGTCAGCTGGCGGTCGCCTTCAACGCGGTTGACTTCACCGATGAAGTCCGAACGATAGCGCTCTGCCACGCGGGCCGAGAAGCCGGCTTTTTCGTAGTACACGGTCAGGCTGGCAACGCGTTTCGACAGGCCTGGCAAGTCGATCTTGGCGCCCGCCACCGCGCCGTCGGTGGTATCGGGAACGTTCACGTCGCTGGAAGTTTGCGATGCATTGAAGACCACGCCGAAGCCGTCGAGGTAGCGCGTGGCCAGGTTCAGCGGCACCGACACAGCAAACTCGACACCCTTGATCTTGCCGCCGGAACCGTTGACCGGATGGGTGAAGGAACCGATGTTCGATGGCAACTGGATCGTCGTTGGCAACACGTACGGCGTGAAGTCGACGCTTTCGCTGGTATTCACGATGTAGGTATCGAGCTTCTTGTAGAAGGTCGCCAGGCTGACGTATGCCTTGGTGTCCCAGTACTTTTCATACGACAGGTCGATACCCTTGGCACGGAACGGCTTCAGGGTCGGCGTGCCGCCACTGCCGGAGAACTCGCGTGGTGTCTTGGTAGCGTCGAGGCCGAAGCTGCTCGATGCACGCATGTCGTTCATGGTCGGACGCGCCATGATCTTCGAGACCGAGAAACGCAGCGATTGCTGGTTGCCCAGGTCACCGATCAGGTTCAGGCTCGGCAGCACGTCGCTGTAGCTGGTGCCGTTGGTGTACGGTGTCGTCGGCCGGCTGGTCTCGGTGCTGCCTGGCGTGGCGCTATCGACCGAGAACGCCGTCGAATCCTGGACGGTATGCACGAACTGCAGGGCCAGCGCGCCGCGCAGCGGGATCGACGAGACTTGCGAATCGATGTTCAGCTTGGCAAAGCCGGTGCTGACGCGCTCATTGACGACCCAGTCCTTGTTGTAGATATCAGGATGGTTCTTGCGGTTGGCGTTGTACACGGCGGCGTTGGCAACCGGATCGAAGGCCAGGACCGGAATGCCGGTGGTGCCGGCAACGGCGGCGGTGGCGTTCGGCACGGCTGCCGAGGCGAACGGGCTGCTGTTACCTTTGATCGACAGCAGTGCTTCGGTGTAGTCACGCTGCTTCGAGCGGGTCGTGTAGTTCGCACCAACCATCAGCTTGCTGAACCACCAGCCGTCCGGCAGATCGCGCGCCAGGTCGAACCGGGCCGCACGGATTTTGTCGGCCACGTGTGGGATCTTGGTGTAGCCAGCCTGGATGTCGGCGCCGCCCCAGCCCTGCACGTCGGTCAGCTTGACGATGTTCGGGTCGGCGTAGTTCAAGCCGGTTTTAAAAATTTCACTGCCGCCGGTGAAGCTGACGGTGTCCAGCGCGCCGGTGGTGCCGGCGTAGGCTTCGGCATTGGCGCCGTTGCGCACGGCGGTGTTGTACGACAGGTCGACGCTGGCAGTCCAGTCGTCGTTCAATTTCAGCTTGTTGTTCCAGCCGACCGACTTGGAGGTATCCGAGAAGCTCGTTGCCTCGTTGCGCACCACGGCGCGCACATTATTGAAGCTGCCGGAGGTGGCAACGCCATTGACGACGGTCGCGTTGATCAACTCACCCGGCTTGTCGAATGCGTTGTTGGTCGTGTCGTTCAGCGGCACCTGGATGCCGTGGGTTGCCTTGTCGTTGTCGAACTTCGAATAGAACAGGTCGAGCGTGCTCGAGAAGTTTTTGTTCGGACGGAACTGGAGCACGGCCATCGCGCCATCGCGCTTCTGGCTTTCGACGTCGGTGAAGGCGTTGAAGCCGTTGTACGGCACCTGGACGGTGTTATCGACGCCGTTGGTCTGGCCCAGGCTGACGCCATTGACCGACTTGACCGTGCCATTGCCCCACGATTCGAAGCGGGTGCGCTCGCCTGACTTGCTGTCCAGGCGTGCGAAACCGAGCGCCACACCAATGGTGCGGTCGGCGAACTGGTCGATGTACGACAGGCTGTAACGCTTGCCGTCGCCATTTTGGGTCAGGCCCAGGCTGTTCTTTTCCTTGCGCGCGTTGACGGCGATGGTGCGCTTCGAGAAATCGAGCGGACGCACCGTCTGCATGTCGACGGTGCCCGACAAGCCCTGGCCGACCAAAGCACCGTCAGGGGTTTTGTAGATGACCACGCTTGAGAGCAGCTCGGACGGGTACTGGTCGAATTCGACGCCGCGGCTGTCGCCGGTCGACACCTGTTCGCGGCCGTTGAGCAGCGCGGTCGAGAAGTCGGGCGACATGCCGCGAATCGAGATGGCCGATGCACGGCCGGCGGTACGCTGGGCGGTCACGCCTGGCAGGCGCGCGATCGATTCGGCGATGCTCGAATCGGGCAGCTTGCCGATGTCTTCGGCCGAAATGGCTTCGACGATGGAGTCGTTGTTTTTCTTGACGGAGATGGCTGCCTCGATACCGCGGCGGATACCGGTCACTTTCACCGTCTGGATGGCTGGCTCGGTCGCGGCATTCGCCTGCGACGTGGTGTCAGCCTGATTCAAACCTGGATTCTGTACTGCGGTTTGCTCGGTCGGCGCGGCTGGTGCGGCCACTTCCGTCTCGGCGTAAGCGCTGCTGGCGAACGCGGCCAGGATGGCGGCGCCGGCGGCGACTGGATGCAACCGGAAGGCGATGCTATTGGACGCGCTTGCGACGCGCTTGCTTGCGAAAATTTTCATGTGTCCCCTCAATTATCTGAACCATTAATTGCCCGCAACTACAGCTCTTGAGCCTACAACACGGGTGCATGCAAACGCTCTAAAAGACGTTCTATTAGGAATTTTGTACTAAAACTAGATGCACTGTCAACGTGACTCGCACCAAGTCGACGCAGCATGGCATTTTCATCCGTTTCAGCCAGAATTCGACCAAATCTCGTTGTAAATCAGTCACAATTACCTTCATTTTGACTTGTAGGCTGACTACATTTCACTGTGTTGCACCATTCCCGGAGGGTAAATGCACCGATTTAGGGCGTATTTATGCCCGCAAGTCACAATACCTGGCTAAACATGCAGGTGTAGCTAGACTAAAATTGCCGATCTTGTCCGCTGCGCTACCGATCGGTTATTCTTGCGCCCATCCAGCCAGTTGGGGCACGTTTTTCGACTTGCCACACCGCATTTTCGTAGTCTGACTACAGTATCGACTGACCTTCCTAATCACATAAAATGGAGACAACCATGAAGACTTTTGCCCTCGCGATGTTGCTGGTAATAACGGCCTTGCAGCCGCAGGCCGTCCTTGCCGCACCTGCCATCGAGCACCTCGAGCCGCCGTTCTGGTGGGCCGGCATGGCCAGCAACAAGCTGCAATTGATGGTGCACGGCGCGCGTATCGCCGAGCTGCAACCGACGCTCAATTACCCCGGCGTGCGCATCGCCGGCGTGACCCGCGTGGCCAATCCGAATTACCTGTTCATCGACCTGGACATGGACAAGGATGCGGCGGCTGGCGCCTTCGACATCGCCTTCAAGGGCAATGGCCGCACGGCGCAATACCGCTACCAGCTGCGCCAGCGCGCGCCAGGTTCAAGCCAGCGCCACGGCTTCGACAGTAGCGACGTGATTTACCTGCTCATGCCCGACCGCTTCGCCAACGGCGACCCGTCCAACGACACGGTGGCCGGCATGGCCGACAAGGGCAACCGCCAGCTCGGATACGGTCGCCACGGCGGCGACATCCAGGGCATGATCGACCGTCTCGGCTACATCAAGGACATGGGCTTCACCCAGCTGTGGCCAACCCCGCTGGTGGTTAACGACATGCCGAACGCGTCCTATCACGGCTACGCGGCCACCGACCACTACAAGATCGATCCGCGCTACGGCAGCAATGACGACTATCTGCGCCTGTCAAACAGCGCACGCACGCAAGGCATTGGCCTGATCCAGGACGTGGTGCTGTCGCACATCGGCATTGGCCACTGGTGGATGAAGGACAAGCCGACGCCGGACTGGGTCAACCACGGGGCCAAATTCGTCGCCACGCAACACCATCACACCGCGGTGCAGGACCCGTACGCATCGACCGAGGACAAGGAGAACTTCACCACCGGCTGGTTTGCACCGGGCATGCCCGACCTGAACCAGACCAATCCGCTGGTGGCCAATTACCTCATCCAGAACAATATCTGGTGGATCGAAAACGCTGGCTTGTCGGGCCTGCGCATCGACACCTTCGGCTACTCCGACGGCGCCTTTTTGACCGACTACACGCGGCGCGTGATGGCCGAGTACCCGAACATCAACCTGGTCGGCGAAGAGTGGCACAAGCAGCCGGCCGTGGTGGCGCACTGGCAGAAGGGCAAAGTCAATCCGGACGGGTACGTCAGCTCGATGCCGAGCATGATGGACTTCCCGATGACCGAAGCGATGCGCGACGGCCTGGCCGACGCCAATGGCGGCAACGTCTTCTCGAATGTCTACGAGACGCTGTCGCTCGATTACCTGTACCCGAATCCGGGCAATCTGGTTGTCTTCGCCGGCAACCACGATACCTCGCGCATCTACAGCGTGGTGGGTGAAGACATGGGCAAGTACAAGATGGACATTGTGTTCCTGATGACCATGCCGCGCATTCCGCAGTTCTACAGCGGCGACGAAATCCTCATGACCAGTTCGACCAAGGAACGCAACGACTCGAGCTACCGCACCGATTTCCCGGGCGGCTGGAAGGGCGACAGCATCGACGCTTTCAGCGGCCGCAACCTCGGCGCCAAAGAAGCCGAAGCGCAGGCCTTTGTCAAAAAGCTGGTCAACTGGCGCAAGACGCAGCCGCTGATCCATCACGGGAAAATGATGCATTACGGGGCCGAAGAAAACACCTACGTTTACTTCCGCTATGACGGCAAGAAGAAGGTGATGGTCGCCTTCAACAACAACCCCGGCGAGAAGGTACTCAAGGCTGAGCGCTTCCGCGAGATGCTCGCTGGCGTCAGCGGCGGGGTCGATGTGTTGACCGGCGCGCGCTTTGATTTGCGGACCGAGGTGAAATTGCCGGCGCGGTCGGCGGTGGTGCTGGAGTTGAACTGAACGACGCCGGGTTGGTGCTGCAAATTCAGCATGGATCCCGGCCTGCGCCGGGATGACGTTTTCAAGGCCAGCGCTCTCAGATACGTCATTCCCGCGCAGGCGGGAACCCATACCACTTCGACAAAATCGATAACGCTCGCGCGGCAGCGCCGCAAAGCGCCGCCGCGCCGTCTACCGCTAAAATGCCCGTTTCGCACCATGAGCCAGCACGAAGCAGTAGAATCGGCGCCATGACAACTTCCCCCCTCCCCGCCATCAAAGCCGGCTGCGCCACCTGCAGCATGCACCAGCTGTGCCTGCCCATGGGCCTGTCCGACAACGACATGGCCCGCCTCGACCAGGTCATCGGCCGCCGCCGCCGCATCGCCAGCGGCGAACGCCTGTACCAGATGGATGCGCCATTCAAGTCGCTGTACGCGATCCGCTTCGGCCATTTCAAGACCTCCCAGATCAACGCCGCCGGCGGCCAGCAGATCACCGGCTTCCAGATGGCCGGCGAACTGCTCGGCATGGACGCCATCAGCAGCGAACGGCACCAGTGCGACGCGGTGGCGCTGGAAGACAGCGAAGTATGCGAGATTCCCTTCGATACGCTCGAAGGCCTGTTTGGCGAGATGCCGAATCTGCTGCGCCACTTCCACCGCATGATGAGCGGCGAAATCACGCGCGAGCAGAACGTCATGCTGCTGCTGGGGAATATGCGCGCCGAGCAGCGCTTCGCGGTGTTTCTCACCAACCTGGCGGCCCGCTACGCCGCGCGCGGCTACTCCTCGACCCAGTTCGAGCTGCGCATGTCGCGCGAAGACATCGGCAATTACCTGGGCCTGACCATCGAAAGCGTCAGCCGCCTGCTGTCACGCTTCAAGACGCTCGGCCTGCTGGCAGTGACCAAGCGCGCCATCACCCTGCGCGAACCGGCGCGCCTGCAGGCGCTCGCGGCCGGCACGGAGCAGTGCAGCCCACTCGTTTAGACCGTGGCGGAATGGCGCTGGCCAGACTCGAGGTAGCGGTCGAACACCATGCAGATATTCCGGATTAACAGGCGCCCTTTCGGCGTGACCGTGATCCAGTCGGGCGTAACCGTGGCCAGGCCGTCGGCCTCGAGGTCGGCCAGCGCCGCCAGCTCCTGCGCGAAATAATCGGCAAAGGCGATCGGAAACGCCTGCTCGAAGGCGGCCACCGACAGCTCAAAATGGCACATCAAACTCCCGATCAGGGAGCGCCGCAGCGCGTCGTCCATGGACAGCGTCACGCCCCGTTCGATGGGCAGCGTGCTGGCGTCGATGCCGGCATAGTAGGCCGTCAGGTGCTTGGCGTTCTGGCTGTAGGTGGCGCCCACGGCGCCGATGGCGGACACGCCGAACGCGACGATGTCGGCGTCGGCATGCGTCGAATAGCCCTGGAAGTTGCGGTGCAGCCGGCCCTGGCGCTGCGCCACCGCCAGCTCGTCGTCCGGCTTGGCGAAATGGTCCATGCCGATATACACATACCCCGCCGTAGCCAGCCGTTCGATGGCCAGGCCCAGCATGGCCAGCTTGGCGTCGGCGCCGGGCATGTCAGCGTCCTGCAGCATGCGCTGCGCCTTGAACAGGTGCGGCATGTGGGCGTAGTGGTACAGCGCGATGCGGTCCGGGTCGGCCGCGATCACCCGCTCGAGCGTGGTCGCCATCGTCGCAAGCGTCTGCAGCGGCAGGCCGTAGATCAGGTCGATGTTCACCGAGCGGTAGCCAAATGCCCGGGCGGCGTCGATGATCGCCTGGGTCTGCACCTCGGGCTGGATGCGGTTCACGGCGCGCTGCACCCGCTCGTCATAATCCTGCACGCCCAGGCTCAAACGATTGAAGCCTTGCCGGCGCAGGCTGGCAATGCGCTCCACCGTGACCGTACGCGGATCGATTTCGATGGCATATTCGCCCACCGCGTCGGGCGCGAATTGAAAGTGGCTGCGCAGGTGCGCCATCAGCTCGTCCATTTGCGCGTCCGACAGATAGGTCGGCGTGCCGCCGCCCAGGTGCAGCTGGTCGACGCGGTTCATGCCGTCGTAGAGTGCCGCCTGCATGGTGATTTCACGCTTCAGGTAATCGAGGTAGACGGCGGCCTTGTCGCGCTCGCGCGTGACGATCTTGTTGCAGGCGCAGTAGTAGCAGATCGACGCGCAGAACGGGATGTGCACGTACAGCGACAGCGGCGTGCCGCTCTGGCGCGTGCGGCGGTGGGCCACGGCGGCGAGATAGTCGCGGTAGCCGAACCCGTTCTGGAAGCGGTCGGCGGTGGGGTACGAGGTGTAGCGCGGACCGGGGCGGCCGAGTTTGCGCAGCAGCGGCGCATCGAACGTGGGAGAAACTAAAGACATGGACACTTCCTGCTGATGGACCGCCCGGGCTTGAGCAAGATCCTGTTGCAGGGAGTGTAGAAAGACGGCTCTTTAAAATCTTTGCGCTGCATCAAATATGCCCCAGCCAGCTGTGATAGCGGCGGAGGCAGATGCTGGGGCAAATCAACCGCGCTGGCGCATCGCCTCGTCGATTTTTTTGTCAGTGTTGTACTGACTGAGTGCATACACGGCCCAGATGGCGGCCGGCAGCCAGCCGATCACGGTGATTTGCAGGATCAGGCAGATGACGCCGGCGATGGGGCGGCCGATCGTGAAGAAGGTAAGCCAGGGCAGGATGAGAGCGATAAGCAGGCGCATGAAAACTCCTTGAGGGGTGAATTAACGTCCATGATACGTGAGCTCAGCAGCCAAGTGCATGCGCCACGTCCAGCATGCTTTCGGCGACGACATCCCACGCGTGGTCGGGCGCCAGGTCGGTGCTTTGCTGCGGCCCGTGCTCGTGCGGCCGGCGCAGGAAAATGGTGCGCAGGCCGAGGGCGCGCGCAGCGAGCAGGTCGTTGTTGTGGGCCGCCACCATGCACACTTCGGTGGGGGCCAGGCCAGCCGCCTCGCAGGACGCCAGGTACACCGCCGGCTGCGGCTTGTAGGCATGGGCGATTTCGGCGCCAAGGATGACGTCCCACGGCAAGCGGCCGTAGCGCGCCAGGCGCAGCATGCCGGCGATGTGGCCGTTCGAGAAGGGCGCGATGGCGAAGCGCTGCTTGAGGCGCAGCAGCCCTTCGACCGCGTCGGGCCACGGGTCGAGCCGCTCCCAGCAGCGGTTCAGATCTTCCAGCGCGATGAAGGGGATATCTTCTGCCCTCACGCCATGCTGCTGCAGCACCGTTTGCAGGTTTTCGAGGGTGAGGATATCGAGCTTGACCCAGGGCCGGCGGTGGCTGCGCACTTCTTCCATGGCCGGCTGGTAGCCGGCGCGCCAGGCGTCGGCAAAGGCCAGCGGATCGGCTGCGATGCCGTGCTTGCGCAGGAACGGCTCGCAAGCACGAGCGACGCTGGTGCGCCAGTCGACGACGGTGCCGAAAACGTCGAAGCCGAGCATGCCGATGTGTTCAAATGAAGCGCTCATGAAAGTGCCCCTTCCGGTTGACGACGATGCCGGTATCCTACACCGATGGCATGCTGCCGTCCTTTTACCTGCGCGTGACAATTGGAGAGACACCGGCGCATGCGCGCGCGGTACGATGGCTTTTTAATTCCGAGCGGACACTATGCGAATTGCGACACTTGCCTTGACCCTGGCCTTGGCCACACCATCGGCCTGGAGCGCCACACCCTGCGTCGATGTCTGCCTGGCGCTGGTCGATGAAGGTACTCTGCTGTCCTATCAAGGCAAGAAGCAGCAGGCCTACGAAAAATTCAAGGCGGCCATCGCAGCGGCGCCTGAAGCCACCTGGCCGCTGGTGTCGGCCGCCACCATGCTGATCGACATGTCCTGGCACAGCGAGCAAGCGCAGGCTGGCAAGCTGCGTGATCAGGCCGAAGCGCTGACGCGCCAGGCGCTGCGCCTGGAACCGGCCAACCCCATGACCCAGGACGTCCTGCGCCAGATTCTCGACGGGCCGGTAGTCACAGCGCACGTGCCGCCTCCCGCGGCTCGCGCGGCGATGCAGCAGGCCGAAGTGCTGTTCACGCAACGCCAGTTCGACGCAGCGCGCGCGCAATACGAGGCGGTGATGGCGCTCGACCCGCTCTGGGAGCTGGCCTGGATCGGCGCGGGCGACTGCTATTTCGCGCAGCAGGACTGGGCGCACGCCGAGGCGCAGTTCCGCCGCGCGACCGAGATCGCGCCAGAAAATGCCCAAGGGTGGCGCTTCCTGGCCGACAGTCTCGCCCGGCAGGGCAAGCGCGAGCCGGCTGCACAGGCGCTGTACCGCGCCGTCATGGCCAATCCGGCCGACCGCAATACCTGGAACCACCTGGCCAGCCTGCGCGCGGCGCAGCAAAGGCCGCTGCGCTCCCTGCACCTGGAACGTGGCAGCCACGTGTCGGTGGGGGCGGACGGCAAATACAAGGTGAACCTGGATAACACGGGGGTGCGCAAGGACAGTGCGCCGGATCTGGCGTTTGCGCTGTCGCTGGCGCTGGCCGAAGTGAATGCGCGCACTGCCGACAGCGGGAAAGTCAAAACGGTGTATGCGATCGAACTGGAAGCGTGGCGCACGGCCCTCAAAATTGCGGACCAAGCCAGTGCAGCATCAGGCAAGACCCTGACCGATCCGGCGCTGCTGCAAATGCAGGCCATGCAGCGCGACGGCCAGCTGGAACCGGCCTTGCTGGTGCTGAGCTATCGGCCACCTTACCGGGCCGCGTTCGACACATGGCTGGCCGCCCATCCCGACGGCGTGAAAGATTTTATTGACCGCTACGGCCTGCAGCCATAATCGCACCCAGTTCGGCCAGATACACATTGCTGTCGGTCGTGTACGGCGCGATGGTCTGCACGCCCTGGTACCGCAGGCCGCATTTTTCCAGCAGGCGGATCGACGCAATATTGTCCAGCGACGTGATGGCCATGATGCGCGCCATCCCGAGTGCCTGCGCATGCTGCAGCACCGCGCAGGCGGCTTCCCAGGCGTAGCCGTTGCCGCAGTGGGCGGCGAGGAAGGCGTAGCCGATGTCCGGCTCGGGCAGCGCATCACGCTTGATCAAGCCGCTCATGCCGATGGGCGCGCCGTTCAATTCGACCACGTACATCGAATGGCCGCGCGCGGCCTGCATGGCGATGGGGCCATCCTGCAGCGACTGGCGGGCGGCGTCGACGGTGCGGACGTTGCGGTCCGCGATGTGGGTGATGAAGCCGGGGTCGTTGAGCAGTGCGAGGTAGAACGGCGCGTCGTCCAGGGTCGCGGTGCGCAGGATAAGCCTTGCGGTTTCAGCGATCTTCATTGGCGCGCCTCTGGCACGCGGCGCCCCAGCCGGAAATCGACACTGCCCGGCCGCCCCGGCAAATTGAGCGTCGCGGCCGCGCGCGGCGCCTCGCTGATCACGACACCGCGCCGCACCACGGCGCGACGGGCGGCGCGCAGCCGGATCGCCTCCACCGTGCTGCCCGCATCGAGCAGCACGAAATCGGCGTGGCAGCCCACCGACAAGCCATAACCCTGCAGGCCGAGGATGCGCGCGGGCGTCTCCGTCACGGCCAGGAAGCATGCATGCATCGCGGCCTGCCCGGTCATCTGCGCCACGTGCAGTCCCATGTGCGCCACTTCCAGCATGTCGCCGGAGCCGAGCCCGTACCACGGGTCCATCACGCAGTCGTGCCCGAAGGCGACGTCGACGCCGGCCGCCATGAGTTCCGGCACGCGGGTCATGCCGCGCCGCTTCGGATAGGTGTCGTGGCGGCCCTGCAGCGTGATGTTGATGAGCGGGTTGGCAATCGCCGCGACACCCGCTTCGGCGATCAGCGGCAGCAGTTTGCTCACATAATAATTGTCCATCGAGTGCATCGAGGTCAGGTGCGAGCCGGTGACGCGTCCGTGCAGGCCGAGGCGCTGGGTCTCGTACGCCAGTGTTTCGATATGGCGCGACATGGGGTCGTCCGATTCGTCGCAATGCATGTCGACCATCAGTCCCCGTTCAGCCGCGAATTCGCACAGCAGCCGCACCGATTCGGCGCCCTGCGCCATGGTGCGCTCGAAATGGGGAATCCCGCCGACCACGTCGACACCCATCGCAATGGCCCGCTTCAGGTTGGCGAACGCGTTGCGGCTGCGCAGGATGCCGTCCTGGGGAAAAGCCACTAGTTGCAGGTCGATGTACGGCGCCACCTGGCGTTTCACGTCGAGCAGCGCTTCGACCGCCAGCAGGCGGTCGTCGCAGATGTCGACGTGGGTGCGGATGGCAAGCAGGCCGCGCGCGGCGGCCCAGTCGCAGTACTGCAGCGCGCGTTCGACCAGCGCCTGCTGCGTCAGGTCGGGTTTCAGCTCGCCCCACAGCGCGATCCCTTCGAGCAGCGTGCCGGACGCGTTCACGCGCGGCAGGCCGTAGCTGAGGGTGGCGTCCATGTGGAAGTGGGCGTCGACGAAGGGCGGCGTGACCAGGTCGCCGGCGGCGTCGATTTCACGCGCGCCGGTGACGGCCAGGCGCACGCCGACGGCGGCGATGCGGCCGTGCTGCACCGCGATATCGATGTGCTGGGTGCCATCGGGCAGCGTGGCGTTGCGAATGACGAGGTCCATGCGTACTCCTGTCTAGAGGTGAAGTGATTGTAGCGCCGCTTGCAGCGTTTTAGTGCCGCAATGGAAGAAGTTAGCGGCAAGATTCCTCTTTCCATCATTGCCGTTCCTCGCTACACTTCCCATCATATATTGCAGCGCGCCATACACCACTGAGAGGAAGAAGCATGACATTTCCAGACAAGTTATCCGACGCGGGAAAAGAACAGCTCGCAAAACAGATCGATTATTTTCAGGCCTTCAGCGCGCGCGCCTTCGAGAACGCCGAGCGCATCCTGGCCCTGAATCTCCAGACCACGCGCGCCGCGCTCGACCACACCGCCGGCGCCGTGCGCCAGCTGGCTGACGTGCGCGATCCACGCGACCTGATGGTATTGACCAGCCAGACCCAGACGCAGGTCGAGGCCGCCATGGCCTACAGCCGCAAGCTGTTCGAGATCGCCAACCAGCCAGCAGTGGCGCCGGCCGCTGCACCGGCGCCCGCGCCCGAGGAACACATCGTGACGGCGGCACCGGTCATGGTCAGCGAACCGGTGGCAGAAGCCGCACCGGCGCCAATCGCCGCGACGCTGGACGAGCCGGCCGAACCGGCCGCCGCCCCGTCCGCGTCCGCCATCCTGCCCAGCACGCACCCGCTTGGCGAAGCGGACCCTGAACCGGCGCCGGCCATTGCGGCCCGTGCCAGGCCAATCGCCAGGGCGGCCAGCAAGGTCGCCGCCGCACCGGTCGAGGCGCCCCACCCGGCCGCGTCACCGATGCCGGAAGCCGGGCCGATCGCCATGCCGGCCATCGCGCCGGTCGATGCCGTGGCGGCGCCCCTCGAAGCGGCCGCCGCGCCGCAGCCGAAACGCGCCGGCGGCAGCGCGGCCAAGGGCAGCCGAAAACGCTAGCCCGGCGGCGTCATCCACTTAAACAGGGTAAATTAGCGGGCTTCGGCCCGCTTTTTTCATCGCGGGCAGCCCCATTTCAAGGATGTTGTAATGAGTTTATCGCGCCTGATCGGCGGATTTGTGCGCCGCCATAGTCGCGCCTATGTGTCATCGGCCTTCATGCTGGTCGGCGTGGCCGTCTGCACTGTCTGGGTTCCGCGTACTGTCGGCGCCACCATCGATGGCCTGGCTGCCCACGCCCTCGACCGCGACGCCCTGTTGCTGAAACTGGCCGAGCTGGTCGCGCTCGGCGTGGCGATCTACGTGCTGCGCGTCGGCTGGCGCCTGCGCCTGTATGGCGCCGCCTACCAACTCGGGGTCGAGTTGCGCACGCGCCTGTACGCGCGCCTGACCGCCCAGGGTCCCGCCTTTTATCAGCAGCAGCGCACCGGCGACCTGATGGCGCTGGCCACCAACGACGTCGACGCCATCGAAATGGCCGCCGGCGAAGCGATGCTGGCCGGCTTCGACGGCCTGCTCACGCTGGTCATGGTGCTGGCCATCATGGTGCTGGGCGTCGACTGGCGCCTGGCCGCCGTCGCCCTGCTGCCGTTTCCGCTGATGGCGGGCGCGTTCTGGTACATCTCGCGCCACATCCACGTGGCCGCCACCGATTCGCTGACGCGCTTCTCGAAATTGAACGACCATGTCCAGGAAGCCCTGTCGGGCGTGCGCACCTTGCGCGCACTGGGGCTGGAAGAGCGCAGCAGCAAACAGTTCAGCGAACTGGCCGCACGCGCCGCCGACAGTTCGCTGAGCGCGCAAAAATGGGAAGCCGCGTACGAACCGGCAGTGGGCCTGACCCTCACCGCCGCCAGCGCCCTGACGCTGGGCCTGGGCGGCTACCTGATCTGGCAGCAGCAGCTGACCATCGGTGCGCTCACCAGCTTTACCATGTACCTGGGCCAGCTGATCTGGCCGATGTTTGCGTGCGGCTGGGTGCTGTCGCTGATCCAGCGCGGCAAGGCAGCCCTGCAACGCCTGCAGCCGCTGCTCGACGCGCCGCTGTCGGTCGATGACCACGGCGCCCTCACGCGCCTGGCAGACGGCCCGCTGGCGCTGCACGCGGTGCGCTATGCCTATGCAGGGCAAAGCCGCCCGGCTCTGGATAACGTCAGCATCAGCTTGCCACCGGGCCGCACGCTCGGACTGGTCGGCCCCACCGGGTCGGGCAAGTCGACGCTGCTGCGCGTGCTGCTGCGACAGGCCACCCCGCAAGCGGGCGACGCCACCTGGGGCGGGCAGCCGCTGGCCGCCTACACGCTCGAAACACTGCGCGCGGCGATCAGCTGGGTGCCGCAGGAATCGTTTCTGTTCTCGGCCACGATCGCCGAGAACATCGCCCTGGCCCGACCCGACGCCACGCGCGCGCAGATCGAGCAGGCCGCGCACATGGCCGCCATTCATGACGACATCCTGCGCTTCCCGGCCGGCTACGACACCGCGGTCGGCGAGAAGGGTGTGACCCTGTCCGGCGGCCAGCGCCAGCGCGTGGCGATTGCCCGCTCGCTGCTGGCCGAATCGACGCTGCTGCTGATGGACGACGCGCTCTCGGCGGTCGACACCGGCACCGAAACCCGCATCCTCGACCACCTGGCCGAACTGCGGCGCGCGCGTCCAGGGCTGTCGGCCATCATCGCCAGCCACCGCCTCTCGTCGGTCGTCAATGCCGATCTGATCGTGGTGCTGAAGGACGGCCACATCGTCGAATCGGGCAGCCACGACGACTTGCTCGCCAAGGACGGCTGGTACGCCAGCCAATGGCGCTATCAACAACTGGAGGCCAGCCTCGATGCCATCTGAACCAAAACCCGCCATCACCCCGATGCGCCAGGCAACCAGCCTGCTCACGCGCGCCGCCCGTCCCGATGCGCGTCACCTCGGCTGGGCCACCTTCTGGCTGGTCATTGCCGCCGGCCTGGAAGTACTCGGCCCCTTGCTCGGCAAGGCGCTGATCGACGACCACCTGCTGCCGCGCCACCTCGACTGGCAGCGCATGGGGCTGCTGCTGGGCGGCCTGCTGGTATCGGGCTGGATCGCGTCCTGGCTGCGCTACCTGCAGCTGGTGCGCCTGTCCGGTCTGGCCATGCGATCGGTGCAGCGCCTGCGCGAATGGGTGTTCGGCCACGTGCTGCGCCTGCCGATGTCGTTTTTTGATCGCGCCATCACGGGTCAGCTGGTCAGCCGCGTCACCAACGACACGGAGGCGGTCAAGACGCTGTACATCCAGGTATTGTTCGTGATCCTCGACAGCAGCATCGTCCTGGTCGGCACCATGATCGCGATGGCGTGGCTGGACTGGCGCCTGATGCTGATCGTGCTGTGCCTGGTACCGGCGGTGGTCGGCATCGTCTGGCTGTACCAGCGCCTGTCCGCGCCGGCCGTCACGCGCGCGCGCGCACTGCGCAGCGAAATCAATGGCCAGATGGCCGAATCGATCGGCGGAATGAGCGTGCTGCAGGCGAACAATGCGGCCGGCCGCTTTGGCGCGCGCTTCGGCGCCACCAACGACAAGCACTACACGGCGCGCCTGGCCGAGCTGCGCGCGAATGCGTTTTTATTGCGGCCAGCGCTCGACATGCTCAACGTCGTTCTGCTGGCGGTTGTCCTGTTCAGTTTTGGCCTGCGCGAGATGAGCGCCATCGAGGTGGGCGTGCTGTACGCCTTCGTCAGCTACATCGCCCGCGTGGTCGAACCGATGATCCAGATTACGATGCAGTTCAGCGGCTTGCAACAGGCCGTGGTGGCCACCGCGCGCGTGGCAACGCTGCTCGACGAACCCGGTGCAACTGAACACGGCGTCAGCCGTCACTTTGATGCCGAGCCCGCCCCCGCAGCGCGGGCGCCAGCGGATGCGCCGGCCGTCTCCATGCACGACGTCGTGTTTGGCTATGTGCCCGGCCAGCCGGTCCTGCACGGCCTGTCGCTCGACATCGCCCAGGGCGCGTTCATCGGTATCGTCGGCCACACCGGCAGCGGCAAGTCCACCCTGCTGTCGCTGCTGCTGCGCTACTACGACGCCGACAGCGGCAGCATTGCGATCCTGGGCGAGCCGCTCGCGACGATCGGCAATGCGCGCTTCCGCAACGAGGTGGGCCTGGTGCCGCAAGACCCGTTTTTACTGGCCGCCAGCGCGCGCGAAAACATCGACATGGGGCGTGGCCTCTCCGACGCGCAGATCGAAACTGCCGCGCGCGCGGCGCATGCCCATGATTTCATCGTGGCGCTGGAACAGGGTTATGCCACCGAGCTGGGCGAAGGTGGCTCGCGCCTGTCCACCGGCCAGAAGCAGCTGATGGCGATCGCCCGCGCCCTGGCCGGCGCTGCGCGCATCCTGCTGCTCGACGAGGCGACATCGCACATCGACAGCCAAACCGAGCAGATCGTGCAGGAGGCCTTGAGCGAACTGCGCGGACGGGTGACGGTGATCGCCATCGCGCACCGCCTGTCGACCATCCGCGACGCCGATCGCATTATTGTGCTCAACCATGGTCGCATCGCCGAGTCAGGACCGCACGACACGCTGATGCAAATCGATGATGGCATCTACCAGCGCTTATATATGTTGCAACAGTTAGCGGCTTGAATCAGCAGGTCGCTGCGCGCTGCACAGACAAATCACAATGTTGATGTTACTTACGCTTAATATTTAATAGGGATAAGATTAGTTTTTGTATCCAAAACCACACAATCTGATATTTCCCTGCTGCAACTCACTATAATGGAACGGACGCGCAGGACCATCCTGCCCTGCCATGGCCAAACAAATATGCGCACAGTCCCGCCCCGTCATTCACGTGTTCGCTGCAGCAATGTGCTGGCGGCGGCGCTATGCCTGGCGTGCGCGCTGAGCGCTGGCACGGCCCTTGCGCAAACCTTTTCACTGGCGGCGCGGCTGGAAGAATTGCGCGAGCTGGGCCGGTTTGTGCCGGACAAGGCGCTCGATACCCTGCTGCAGATGGAGCCGAAAGCGCGCGCGGCGCCCTTGCCGGAAAAGGCGGAATTCCTGTCGCAGGTGTGCCAGGCGCGCCTGAAAATCGGCCAGCACCAGCAGGCGCTGGCCGTTTGCGATGAACTGATCGCGTTGGCGCGTCAGCTCAACAACGACGTCGCGCTGGCCAAGGGTTTGCTGAGCAAGAGCTACGTCGTGTACGCGATGGGCGAGCAGACCGCCTCGCACCAGCTGGCGTGGGAAAGCGAAAAAATCGCTGCCGGTACCAAAGACGCGGGCCTCAAGCTGCGGGCGGCGATCACGGCAGGCGAGGCGTACGCCGAGGAAGGCAACTTCCCGATGGCCTTGACCCGCCTCGATGCCGCCGCCAACCAGGCGCGCCAGGACGGCCAGCCGGTGAATATGGTCATGGCGCTCAATGCCCTGGCCAGGCTGTACGGCAGAATGCGCGAATACGACAAGGGTTTTTCCACGCTGGCCGAAGCGATGCCGTTTGCCGAAATGAGCGATTCGCCGGGCCGCGTGGCCACCTTGCGCAGCGCCGAGTATGGCCTGGCGATCGATTCGGGCCAGCCGGCGCGCGCGGTCGCCGCACTACTGGAGGCGCTAAAGCTCGAGCGCAAGATCGGCGCGAGCGCAATGGTCGCCTACACCTTGTCGGATCTGTCGGACAGCTACCTGAAAGCCCACGATTATCCACGCGCCCTGCGCTACGCCGGCCAGGTCGTCACCGAGGCGCGCGCCATCGGCGACTTTCGGCTGGAAGCGACCGCGCGCGTGAATGTCGGCCAGGCCTACCTGGGCATGGGCAAGCTGGCCGAGGGCAAGCGCAGTTTCGAGGCCGGCCTGGCGGTGTTCGAAAAATCGGGCAACAAGCCGGACTTGCAGGGAGTACTGGTCGAATATGGCGCCGCGCTGGAGCGCGTGGGCGACCTGCAAGGCTCGGTGGAGGCCTACCACCGCGAACGCGCGCTGTCGAACGAGATGTTCGAACGGCGCCGCCAAAAGGCGATGATGGAGCTGCAGGCGCAGTACGAGGGCGACCGCAAGGAGCGCCAGATCGAACTGCTGCGCAGGGAAAATCAGGTGAAGAGCACGGAGCTCGAGAACCGCAACCTGCAACAGCGTATCTGGTGGCTGCTTGCGGCAGTGTTCGGCATGGGCGCGGCGATCGTCGGCACCTTGTACACCAAGATCCGCCACGCCAATTTCCAGTTACATCTGAAGAACCTGGAACTGAAGCAGCAAAGCGTGCGCGATCCGCTGACGGCCTTGTACAACCGGCGCCATTTCCAGGATTTCATGCGCGGCTTCGCGTCCAGTGAAAAACGCGGCGCCGGCGCCTCGGGCGAAGAAATGGTCGGCGCCCTGTTCCTGCTCGACGTGGACCACTTCAAGCAGATCAACGACGCCCACGGCCACGCCGCCGGCGACGCCGTGCTGAAAATGATTGCGCTGGCGTTGCAGGACATCCTGCGCGAGACGGACATGATCGTGCGCTGGGGCGGCGAAGAGTTCCTGGCGTTTTTGCCAGCCGTCCCGCGTTCGAGCCTGGAAGAGGTAGCGCGCCGCGTGCTGACCGGGATTGCCAGCTTGAGCGTCGAGTACCAGGGCGAGCCGCTGTCGGCGCATGTCTCGATCGGCTTTTCACCCTTCCCGCTGGCGCCAGGCGGCGTGGCGCTGCCATGGGAGCGCGCGGTGAACCTGGTCGACATGGCGCTGTACATGGCCAAGTCGCATGGGCGCAACCGGGCCTATGGCGTGAACGGCTTTGCCAATTTCGACCAGACCACGATGGAAGAGATCGAGGAAAACCTGGAGCAGGCGTGGCGGGCGGGGTATGTGGATTTGTCGGTGGTGCTGGGCGGGTGGCCGGAGTTGCGGGCGGCTAGCTAAGGACAGAGATGCAAGGCATCAGCCCGCGCCGCTTTTCACCGTTCGCTTAAAAACGTCATCCCGGCGAAGGCCGGGACCCATAACCCGTTAGCAGAACTCAGGTTCAGGCGCGGCGCAGCCGCAAAACCCGATGCGTCATTGGAATCACGGCTCCGCCGCGCAATGTGACTGGTACTGTTGGCGTGGTATGGGTCCCGGCCTGCGCCGGGATGACGGTCTTTAGGATGACGGTGAGAAGAAAATCACTGTTTATCCAGCACCCAATCCTACTGCGCCGCCTTCTGGATTTTCTCGCCCGCCCGCTCGACCTTCTTGCCCACTTCATTGGTCGCATCGTTCAAGCCCTGGCGCGCATCGTCGGTCGCTTCGGCGATATCGCGTTTCGCCTGCTCGCCCGCTTCGGCCATCTTGCGCTTGGCTTCTTCGGCCTTGTCGATCGGTGCATGCAGCGACTTGGCGACCCTGGCGCCGGCGTCGTCGACCGCTTTGCCGGCTTGCTGCGCCGGACCCGGGGCGCCGTTGTCCTGTTTCGGCTGGCATCCGGCCAGCGCCACCAGCGCCAGCAGCGCGGCCAATAAGGTTGTCATGTTGCGCATGCTAATCTCCTTCGGTTTATGTTGCCGACCAGCATACACCGAGTCGTGCGCGCACGGTGTGTCCAACTGTTACAGCCCCTGGTACAGGCGCTCGGCCTTGGCTTTGAGCGCCTTGCAGTCGCGGTTGCCCGCATCGACCATGGCGACACAGGTATCCATCTTGTCGATCGCGCCCTTGTAGTTGCTGCGGCTGATGTCGCGTTCGGCCTCCGCCATCAGCGCACGGGCCGATTCCTGCGCGCTTTCACGATCGGGCACGCGCGCCGGCACCGGCGTGGCTGCCAGTGCCTCGCGTTTGGCCGCTTCAATGCGACCTTTCACCGCTGCTGTCTCCATGTCCTCGCCCCAGCGCCGCGTGAACGTCGCCAGGCGCGTACGGGCGCGCTCGGGCGCGGACGATGCCAGCGCTGCGTCAATCGCGCTGCTGGCGTCGACCCAGGCCTTTTCACGCAGCCGCTTGCGCTCGCAGGCGCTGGCCGCCGTGTTCAAGGCCGTCTGCAAGCGCTGCAGCTGGGCCGGCGTGGCGCGCGTACCGCGCAGGGCGATCAGTTCCGACTGCGCCTGCTTGCCGTTGCACGCCTGCGCCGTCGCGATGGCCGCGTCAATCCGGCTGTCGAGTTTGTGCGCGGCCGGCCGGGCCACGACCCAAGCCAGGTACAGCAAAGCCAGCCCGGCCAGCCACCATATCCAGTGCAGCGGCTGGCGCTGCGGCGGCGCTGCCGCGCTCACCACCTTGACCACCGGCGGCGAGCCCACGGCGTGAGCTGCGGCTTGCACTGGCGGCGCCACGACAGGTGTCGGCCGGGCCGTTTCTGCCACGGGTTCCGGCAGGCTGACCGGCACCGGCACCGCTTTCACGGTAGATACCGGCGGCACTGGCGGCACCGGCCGCACCAGGCCCGCCTGCTGGGGCGTGCCGCAGTACGGGCAGAATGCCACCAGCCGCGGCAAAAGATGGCCGCAGGCGGGGTTGCTGCACTGGTAGGTGATTTGCTCTTGCACTGTCAAACTTTCTTAATCTGGATCGGGAATGGCGTCGTCGGGGTCGGGAATGGCAGCGCCGAACAGCGCGGCCAGCGCCGCCATGTCGCCCGCATGCTGCCACTTGCCGGTCTTTGGATCCCAGCGCATGTCCCACACGCGGGTATCGAACGCGATCTCGCCGCGCGCGGCCTGTGCGGCCAGTTCGGCTAGCGTGAACGGTCCGCGCTGGGCGCCCGCGACAAAGGTCTTGAAACGCTGCTCGACTGGCGCCAGCGCCACCGGTGCGGCGCGCCGTTCGAGTACCTCGGCCGCGCGCGCGTCGCTGGCCAGGAACTCGGGACGGAACACGCGCTTGTCGACTGGCCGCTCGACTTCCCAGTGATAGGCGTCGTTCGACGAATCGGGCACGCTGTCGGTCCACTGCGCCAGGCTGGCCAGTGCAGCGTCGACCTGCGGCGCGCCCAGCTCGGGCGAAAGCATGGCGGCGCGGCGCGACCATTGCTCGTACAGGCGCCGCGCCGTGATGTTCGGCAGCGACGGCGACGGCAGCTGCGCCCCGGTTTCGTCCGCCTCCAGGCGCGGCTCGTAGACGCGCAGCTGGTAGTGCCGCATCAGCGCCGCCAGCAACAGCAGCTGGTTCGGCCCGATGGCGGTAAGGCGCTGGCGCACCGCGCCAATCACCTGCTCGCGGTAATACGGCGGCAGCCCGTTGGAACGGATCGCGTACTCGTTCCCGATCTGCAGCCACTCGCCCGATCCCGGTTCGACTTCGAACAGGTACTGGCCGCGCGGCTGGAAACTCGCTTCGCGGTCGCCCAGGTCCGGCCGGCGTTTGATGACGCCCAGCGCGATCGCCCGCAGGAACCATTCGTAATCGTCGGCCAGGCGACCCAGTTCATCCATCGACGGGGAAATCGGATGGCGAAAACGCGTGGCGTCGAAGTGCAAATGGGTGGGAATGCGCGGGTTTTCGATCTGGTACGAGGTGCGCCAGGTGGGCAAGCCGCGCAGCACCGTCATCGGGTAGCCGGACAGTTCGATGTAGCAGACCGCCCGACCCGCGACGCCCGTGTTGACGATGGAAACCTGGTCGCCGTGGAACGAGCCGGTCGGCGCGGCGGCGCGCAGTTCCGCTTCCAGCCGGCGCCAGGCCTGCACGTCGCCGACGCCAATAAAACACTTGAACTGGTCGGCGCGCGGCGTGAACTCGGCCGAGAAGCGCGCATTCACCCACGGCATGGCGCTCTTGATCCATTCGGCGAAGACGCGCTGGCGCTCGGGCGCGGCCATGGTCGAGAGCACTTCCAGCAGCGGATCGACCGGTTCTGCCAATTCGTCCACGGACAACTGGGTCTGCGCGCGGCGGAATAGTTTGAGCAGCAAATCGCTGCGTAGCCTGTCGTCGGCCAGTTGCGGGAACAGGCGCGCCGAGCCGCCGAATTCGAGCAGCACTTCTTCGCTCCAGGCGCTGACATCACCCGTCAAACGCGCCGGCGCGGGCAGCACGTCGCTGGCCAGCTTGATGTAGGTGGCGTGATCCTGGCGCGCTTCGGCGCGCAGCTGGCTGATGCGGGTATCGACCGCGCCCAGCATGGATTGCACGAAGCGGCGACCCTCCTGGAATTCGCCGGCCACGCCGCTCCACTGCGCGTTGCCGTATTCATCAAGCGACTGCGGGTCGCCCAGCCAGGCCGACATCGTGCGCATCACGTCGATCGATTGTCCCGCCGCCACCGCCAGCAAGTGAAAGCGCAGGTAGTCGGCGATGTCGCGCTTTAAATGGCCCATCACCTCCCTGGCCTGCGCATCCTTGCCGAACAGGCGGTTGGCCGCCTGGCCCAGATTGCCCAGCGACTCCTCCACCTGGCGCGTGCGCAGTGCATCGCGAATGTCGCGGTACCTCTTGCTGTTGCGCTCCGCATGCACCAGGTCGCGCTGCTGCAGGCGCGCCTTGATTTGCTCCAGCAGCGACAGCACGAATTCCAGGCCGCCCTGCTTGCGGTCGTCCAGCAGCGCGTACAGGCGCGCACGCAAGGTGATCTTCAGGCGCGCCGTCAGTTCGGTGGTGTGGCGCTTGATGCGGTCTTCGCTGGTTTCGGCCACGGCGCCGGCTTCGCGGATGGCGTCGCGTTCCAGTTGCGGCAGCAGTTCGGCCACCTTTTCGCGCCACACCTTGACGTCGTAGGCGGCCATGATGCGGTCCATCTCGAGCTGCACCTTGCTCTCCACCCGTTCGAGCAGCGAGCGGCTGTCCTTGTCCAGCAGGAGCTGGTCGGTCAGGGCAAATTCCTGGAACGGCGTGATGTCGACCGTGCCCTTGCGGAAGTCGGGGAAGGCATCGAAGGCGTGTTCGTTCAGCGCCATCTGCTCGCGCATGAAGGCATCGCGTTCGCCGTCGCCGGCGCGGCGCGCGGCCGTGCCGTCGGCGCCCACCAGGCCGAAGAACGCTTTCACCATCAGCGCGGCCAGTTCATAGGCACGGATATCGTCGCGCAGGCTTTGCTGGGTGTCGAGCACCGACTGGCCGAACGCCGAATAGACTTTCGAGTACGACAGGCGCATGTCGCCGAAGCGCTGCTCCGGCACCTTGGGGTTGTACGGCCCCAGTTTGTGCTGCTGCTGGTTGACGGCCACCGAGCGCTTGCGATTGGCAAAATCGGCCGAGGCAAAATCTTCAAACAGCGTGTCGGCCACCATTTGATAGATGTCCTTCATGTCGGCGGTGGCCTTGTTGGCCAGATTGGCGTTGTCGACAAAATACACGTCGTCGAAGGGCGCGCCTTTGCCGACCACACTGTCCGGGTCCATCCAGCGTACTTGCGCATTCATGTCGCGCATGGCCGTTTCCAGCTCCATCAGCGTGGCGTAGGCATTCGCTTCGGTGCGTTCCTTGTTCGCTTTCGCAAACCCGGACGGCAGGAACATCATCAGGTCGACCTGGCTGTCCGACACCTCCTGGCGCGCGATGGCTTTCGCGATCCAGCCCAGGTCGATGGCCGTGCCTGCGCCGGTGCCGCCGGCGCAGGACGCGATGACGACGATACGGTATTTCGAGGTGTCGACCTGCAGGCCCAGGCGCTGGTAATTTTCTTTTCTCTCGATGCCGGCATTGCTGCCCAGTGCATTCAAGGCGCCCTTGATGCGGCCGCGCAGTTTCGGGTATTTGTCGAACAAATACAAGCGCGCCAGCGCGCGGATCTGGCCGGCGCCCTTGCTCGGGTCGATGCCCAGCGAGCGCAGTTTTTTGGGACGCAGCGGCATCCACTTTTCGATCAGCGGAAAACGCGCCAGGCTGTCGTCGGAGTCGTGGTATTGCGGCAGGTCGAGCGGTTCGACCAGGCGCTCTTCGTCGGTCAGGCGCACCAGCTCATACCAGGGATCGGTTTTTTGCGACTTGCCCTCGTCGATGATGGCGTGGCTGTCGAGGTCGAAATGCAGGAAGCGCGCGACCGGAAAATCGGCAATCGATTCCACCCTGGTCGGGTTGTGGCGGTTCCACACGGCGGACAGGATGCGGCGGCGGATGCGCAGCATGACTTCCATGCCGGTGCCGCCGGCGCCGATGAACAGCGTCGGGCGCAGGTCGACCTTGAGTTCGGCCTGAGCGCCGTTCGCTGTCAAGCTTGCCGCGTTGGGGAAATCTGCCATGTGGGTTCTCTTTCGGGTTTGGTTAGCGGCGGCCGGTGAACAGCGCCGCAATCAGGGCGATCACGCCCACGACGACCAGCGGGCCGGCCACGGCAAAGGTCAAAAATTTGCTGGCATTGACCAGCGCCAGCACAGCGGCCGAGGAGATGAAACCGAGACCCAGAAACAGCAGCCAACCCGCGCTGCCGGCCGACGACGGCGCCACGCGGCGCACCACCAGGTGGTGCACATACGCGTTGCGAATGAAGAAGAACACGACCAGCAGCACGATGAAGACGGCGCCGCCGATGGCCAGGTCGCGCGCCGACGTGTCGGTCACGGGTGCGCCGGCCACCGGTGCAATCTCGACCGGCTCGACCGCGGTTGGCGGCAGCGTTTTCGGCAGCGTATCCTGCGGCACACCGGGTGCGTCGGCCGGCAGCTTGAAGCCTGGATCGCCGGTGGGCGCGGCCGGCGCGGCGGGGGTGGATTGGGTGGCTTGCATCGTGTATTCCTTGTAGCGCGAGATTAGCGGCCGAGACGGACCTGCGCACCTTCGCGCAAGTCGATCAGCTGGTGGCCGAACAGGGTGGTTTTCAGTTGGGCGACCTGCTGGCCCGCCTTGTCGTAAATGGCTTGCGTAGTGCCGGCGCGTCCCTGCATGGTGCGCAGTTCACCTTCGACGGTCACAAAGGCCTTGCGTGGGCGGCCGTACAACGTGGCTGCCGCGGCAGCGCCGCCCAGCAAGGCCAGTGCCGCCGCGCCCAGCGCCAGCAGCGGCGCCATGCCGTAGTGGACCCGCACTTCCAGCGGCAGCACGGCGCTGGAGGCCTGAATATTCGCAGGCGGCGTAAAAATGTCCGGCAGCGGATCGCCCGGGAACAGTTCGGCCATGCGCTGGCGGAAGGCCTGCGACAAGATGAGTTTTTGCCCGCTCAGATTGAGCTCGATGCGGCCCGGCAGCACGTACGCCGCCCCCGCCGATTGCAGGGCGGCCAGCGACCAGTTCCCCGGCAATGCCTTGACCGGCAATGTCATTGTGGAGGGCAGCGGTTGCGACTTGCCAGGCGCAAGATCATTCACCTGCGTCGCGCCCAGCGCAATCGGCCGGTTTTCGCCACCCACGTGGGAGCTGGCCGTCAGCACGGCGCTGCTGATCGTGTACGGATACATGCGGTTTTCCAGTTGCCAGACGATGCTGGCGGTGGGCGCGCGCAGCGCCGCGTCGACATCGACGCGCAGCACGCCGCCAGGGCCCATCGAGAACGTCACGCCCTGCGCCCCTTCGACCTTGCGCGGTTTCAGGCCCACGGTATCGCGGTCGAGCGGTTTCAAACGCGCCGGCGGCTCGGTGATGACCTGTTGAATACGCCCGGTCGCCAGCAAGCGCTCGAGTTCACGCGCGCCCTCGGGCCGCACGCCAAAGGCATACACCATCAAGCCGCTGGCGCGGTAGTGCTTGTCCTGCACCGGCATTTTGAGCGGGAAAGCGAGCGCCCTGGCGATGGCGCCACCCTGGTGAATCAGCGTATAAAACTCGCGGTTGCGCGTGGCCGTGGCCTGGTCGTTGTTCGGGCTGTTACGGTTGTTGGTGAACAGCCAGACGATGCCGGGTTTGCCGGCCAGCGCGGTGACGATGGCCGCGTTGACCGCTTCGCCCAGGTCGGTGTCGGCCAGCGCAGCACTATTCGGCTTGTGCGCGACCTCCAGCGCGGCCAGCGCCGCAGCGGTGCGGGTTTTGACGGTGGCATCGGCCTTGAACGACAGCAGCGCTCTGGGCGACGGCGCGCCGGGCAGGCTCTGGTTGAACGAGGCCAGCACCACGGCGTCGCCGGGACTGGCGACCGCGCCCACCAGGGCCGTGACCAGCGGCTTGAAGGGTGACGCGGCATCGCTGTAAAACGGCGCCATCCAGCCGGAGTTCTGGACCAGGAACACCTGCGGCAGCGCGTGCGCGGTCGATGCGCACGCTGCCAGCGCCAGCGTCGCGGCGAAGTGGCCGAGGCGCCTCACGATGCGTCTTCCAGGCGCCAGCCGCGGATGCGGTTCCAGTCCGGATGGTGTAGCCACAGCGCGCCATCGTAGACCAACGCAGTGCATTCCTGCGGCCGCGCCAGACGGGCGATATCGTCGAGAATGACGTTGCGCCGGCCGATCCATTCGACGGTGGTACGCGCGATCACGCGCGTGGCCAGCGCATCTTCGGCGCGGCCGGTGTACTGGTGCAGGCGCAGCACCAGACCGCTCGGCTGGCTGCGGTGGTCGTTCAGCGCGCGCAGCAGCGGCAGCACCAGCGAATCGTCTTCGTGCGGGTCGTCGACGCGGGCGTCGGACCACGGCTCGTCGACCACCGCATGGCCGCGCCGGAACAGCAGGCTGGCGAAGCCGAGCCGGGCGCCGTCGAGGGCTTCCTGCTCCGGCGTGACGGTGCCCAGTTCCAGGAAGGTATAGGCCTGGCCGTCATGGCCGAGCTGCCACAGGCGGCCGTCGCGGCTCTGGGTGGGGCCACCCAGTTCCAGGCGCGGCTGCCATGGCGCCGGCCATGGCAGGTACTGCGGCGCCTGGCCCGGTTGCCAGATCAGCTGGCCGTCGCGGTGCAGCCAGTACAGGTGGCCGTCGTACGAAAATGGCGCGGTCCAGCCGGACGCCGGGGCGCCGGCGCAGGGGTAGTCGCGGGCCTGAGTGAAATCGGCCTCAACGCTCCACAGGCGCGTGACGCCGTCGCGGCCGACGAACAGCACGCCGATGTGGCGCCGCAGTGCGCCGGGTGCGCTGGCCAGTGTGGCATCGAACAGCATCTCGGTGCGCCAGGTTTCGGCAATGGGATTGAAGAACAGCCGGCGCAGGCCGTGCGCGGTCGGCACGATGGCCACTTCGCCGCGGCTCGGGTGCAGTGCGGGCAACCACGCATAGCCGGACGCGCTAAAGTCGAGGCCGGACGCTGGTTCTTCCGCCACCAGCACATGCCACTGCTGCGCCGCCGGATCGAAATACTGCAGCACGCCGCGCTTGGGCGCAAGCGCGAGCAGGCGCTGCTGCGCAAAGCCGAACGTGGCAGCGGCGAACACGCAATGGGCGTTCGGTGGCGGCGCCATCGACAGTTCCGCGCGCCCCACGCTTGGGGCGGCCGGGCGCCGCTCCAGGCTGTCGCCCAGTGGCAGGCGCGTGACAGGCAGACCGTGCGGCAACTGGCGCGGCAAAAACGGGTCGGCGGCGGCGCCCCACCAGTCGGCGTGCGGCGCGGCTGCGTCTGGCTGTTGCAAGGGGTTGCCGCAAGCGGGGCAATAGGCAAACCCTTCCGGATAGATGGACGCGCAATGGCAGGCGCCCGGCAAGGACGCGCCCAGCAAGCCGGCCACATCGCGCACGCGCGCCAACGCCGGCCCCTGCCAGTCGATGCGGCCCAGCCCGTCGCTACCAGTCAGCGCAAACTGGCCGTTGTTGTCTTCCAGCCAGTTGCTGGCTGCCGTATCCCACTTGTATGCCATTCTTTGCCCATCGTTGATATATGTATGTGACTTGCCATTTTTTTAGTGCGTCACATTGTTGCAAATCAAATCATAGCGCGCACCATGCGTCAACGGTGCCCCGATTGACATGGTAGCGTCTGGCAAGCCTTCGGGGAGCGACGCTTGCACCTCTTACTCTGCGGCGGGGCCGACCGCCGCGTTTGCGCCACATTAAATGAACCAAGCTTGCGCGGGCGCATGCCGAGCGGCACGTATAATTGCGCCCTCCCCGCACGTTTCCTTCAGACCATGTCCAACGACCTCCCCCAGCACGCCATCGACGCCGCCACCAGCCACCTGCGCGACGTGCTGGATATCGCCATCGAACACGGCCCGGAACAAAGGGCGCTGGTGGTGTTCGATGCCCGCACAGGCTTGTCGCGCGCCTTGACGCAGGCGTACCGCGCCAACCTGCCGGATGCGCAGTTCGTCGATTTCGACACGATGGCGCATGACGACGTGCTGGCGGCCTTCAAGTCCATGGCAGCCGGCGACCTGGTGGTGCTGGTCCAGTCGACCAATTTCCGTCTGGAGGCGTTCCGGATTCGCGTGGAGCTGTTCAAGCTGGGCCTGAAAGTGATCGAGCACGTGCACCTGTCGCGCATGCCGGGCGTTCAGGGCGAGCACTATATCGAAGCGCTGGCCTACGATCCGGCCTATTACCGCGGCGTCGGCCAGAAGCTCAAGTCACGCATTGATGCGGCGCCCGGCGCGGTGGTGCATGGCGGCGGCGAACAACTGGTGTTTGGCTCGCCGCTCGAATTGGCCAAACTCAATATCGGCGACTACAGCGCGATGAATAACGTCGGCGGCCAGTTCCCCATCGGCGAAGTGTTCACCGAAGCGCAGGACCTGGAAGCCGTCAACGGGCGCGTGCAGGTCCACGTCTTCGGCGACACGTCTTACCTGGTCAACCGCCCGGAGACACCGATCACGCTGGTGGTGGAACGGGGCCGCGTGGTCGACGCCATCGGCAGCACGCCAGCGTTCGACCAGGTGCTGGCCAATATCCGCGCCGAGGAAGGCGAAGTCTGGCTGCGCGAACTGGGCTTCGGCATGAACCGCGCTTTTACGCGCGCGCGCCGCGTCGACGATATCGGTACCTATGAACGCATGTGCGGCATCCACCTGTCGCTGGGCGCCAAACACGGCGTCTATCAAAAGCCTGGCTTCAAGCGTAAGGACGCGCGCTTTCACATCGATGTGTTTGCCGTGACGGACGCCGTGTACCTGGGCGATGAGCAGGTGTATGCGGATGGGACCTGGACGGTCTGACCATCAGCCTGACGATCGCATCGCTCGTACGCGCTATGCGTTGAAGTCATGCAGCGTTGCTGCACGCTCAACTGGTCTTTGCGCAGCATCCGGCTTGGCCCCGCCCTCCTTCACGACCTGCATCAGGCTCCGCCCCACGTCGATGCGCATGATGCGATTCCATCGATCGTCATAGGAAGTTGACAGCACGGGCACAAGCGCGCCGCAAACGTGCGCATGATCAGGAACAAGTGCGGCGCCTTCCCGCCCCCCCTTTCTGGCGTAGCCTTGAAAACGTGAGCTATCCAGGGCTTGAACCACCGTCGAGGCGCGCCATGAGCGAAACAACGACCCCTCCTGAAGACCGCTACTGCGACCTGATCATGAAGGGCGGTATCAGCAGCGGCATTGTGTATCCCAAAGCGGTAGCGCTGCTGGCGCGGCGCTACCGGTTCCGCAGCATTGGCGGCACCTCGGCCGGCGCCATGGCTGCCGCGTTGACGGCAGCGGCGGAACTGAATCGACGACAAAACCATACGCTTGCGGGCTTCGACATGCTGTCCGCTCTGCCCGAAGACCTGCAAGGCATTCCCGGAAGCAAGCACAGCGCACTGCTTGAACTCTTCCAGGCGCAGACCAGGACCCGACGCCTGTTTTCGGTACTGCTTTGGGCACTGAATCGCGAAGGGACCGGGCGCAGGATCGGCGCATCACTCGTCGGACTCGTCCTGCAATATTGGCCGGCAACGGTGGCAAGCCTGGCGCTGGCAGGTTTGATTGGTCACTGCGTAGAATGGGTCGCAGGCATCCTCACATTGCTCTTGGCATTGCTTTCAACCATTGGCATCTGGGTCTACGTCGACCTTGTATGCGGCATGGTCAAAAACGGCTTCGGCCTGTGCTCGGGAATGCCGGCCGGCACTGGCAAGCCCGCCTTGACCCCGTGGCTGCATGAACAGATCCAGCGCATTGCCGGACTGAAACCGGGGGATGCTCCGCTCACCTTCGGACAACTCTGGAGTGCCGATGGTTTTCCACCGGCTTGGCTAGAAATTCCACCGCCACCAATGACGCGTTCGATCGACTTGCAAGTGTTTTCAACGAACCTCGGACTCGGCCGGCCATGCATTTTGCCGCTGTCCTCCAACGATCCACCAGACGGCCCGGCACGCGAACGCCTGTACTTCAATGCGGCAGAACTGGCACATTACCTCCCGGAAGAGGTGCTGAATTTTTTGACGATTACAGGCGCCGCCTACCAACCCACACCAGGCGCCGAACGGATAGATCCGCTTGAAGCCGACGCCCTGCGGCTTGGCTTGCGGGAACTACCCAAGCCAAAAGAATTCCCGGTCTTGCTTGCAGCAAGGATGAGCCTGAGTTTTCCGTTCCTGCTGTCGGCCATTCCGTTGTGGTCCATCGAGAGGAAGACCGGTATGGCGCGCGGGGCATTTCGCCGCTGCTGGTTCTCGGACGGTGGCATCAGTTCCAACTTCCCGATTCACCTGTTCGACAGCTTGCTGCCGATGTGGCCAACCTTCGGGATCAACCTGGAAGACTACGACCAGGACACTGGTAATGAAACGCCGCCACCGCCGCACCTTCAGGAGCGGGAAGAACAGTGGCAAAATTTCGATGAGCAATCAAGCGGAAGATCGCGGCTTGGCGGCTTTCTTGTGTCGATCGTCCACGCGATGCAGAACTGGAATGACAACGTGCTGGCGCACATGCCTGGCGTGCGCGACCGCATCGTGCAAGTGCCCTTAATGTCCGATGAAGGCGGACTGAACCTGGATATGCCGCGCGAGAAAATGAACCGGGTCAGCAAACGCGGGCAAAAAGCCGCTGCATGCATACTTCAGCATTTCGACGCCGCCGACCCGCGCAAGTCGCCTGCGCCGGGATGGGACGCCCAGCGCCTGGTGCGGCTGGCAGTTTTGCTGCAAGCGATCGAGGCCCGGATTCCGGGCCTGGCGCAGGCACTCGATCCGTTGCTCCCCTATGTGACCGATTACATCACCCTGATCAACCGCGCAGAGCCCGATCTGGACGCAAACAACCTAGCACGCGCGAAGCAAGTGTCCGGATTGACGCTGCAACAGATCCGGGACATTCGCCGCGCTTGGCGAACATGGCGGCGGCTGGCAAGGAGCGGCGCAAAACTGCACAACGCGCGTGACGCCGGAGCAAATCCGGAGCTGCGCGTCAGGCCACCGTTGTAACCGTTACCTGCCGATCGGCGTCCGCCATGCCTGCCTTCAGGCTCGATTCTTGCTTGAAATTCAGACATGTATACCAATGCCGCCACGCGCGAACCCACCCAACGCATCGTCAAGATCCGGCGCGACTACAACACCTTTGTCGCCGACGAAACGATCGAAGACTATGCCTTGCGCTTCACGCCGCGCGCCTTCCGCAAATGGTCGATCTTTCGTGTTGCCAACACAGCGTTCGGCGCGACCTCGTTCCTGGTGCTCGAAGCCATTGGCGGCACCATCGCCGTCAACTACGGTTTTACCAATGCGTTCTGGGCGATTGTCGCCATCGGGCTGATCATCTTCCTCACCGGCCTGCCGATCAGCTACTACGCGGCGCAGTATGGCCTCGACATGGACTTGCTCACGCGCGGCGCCGGCTTCGGCTACATCGGCTCGACCATCTCGTCCTTCGTCTACGCCTCGTTCACCTTCATCCTGTTCGCGCTGGAGGCGGCCATCATGGCCTATGCGCTGGAACTGTATTTTAATTTGCCGCTATCGCTCGGCTACCTGGTCAGCGCCCTGGTCGTCATCCCGCTGGTGACCCACGGCGTGACCCTGATCAGCCGCATCCAGATGCTCACCCAGCCGGTCTGGCTGGTGTTACTGGCCTTGCCCTTCATCGCCATCCTGATAAAACAGCCGCAGTTGTTCGCGCAACTGGGACAGTTCGGCGGCGGCAGCGGCACCCACCACGGTTTCGATGTGCTGCAATTCGGCGCCGCCACCGCGGTCGGCGTCGCCCTCATCACGCAGATCGGCGAGCAGGTCGACTTCCTGCGCTTCATGCCGGAGCGTACCAGCACCAACCGCGTGCGCTGGCACCTGGGCGTGCTGGCCGCAGGCCCCGGCTGGATCGTGCTCGGCATGGGCAAGCTGCTCGGCGGCGCGCTGTTGGCGCTGCTCGCCATCGAAGGCGGCGCCACGCTGGCGCAGGCGGTGAACCCGAATCAGATGTATTTGGCCGGCTTTCGCCAGGTGTTCGACTACCCTGCGCTGGCCATGCTGGCCACTGCAGTCTTCGTCATCGTCTCGCAGGTCAAGATCAACATGACCAATGCGTATGCCGGCTCGCTCGCCTGGTCGAACTTCTTTGCGCGGCTGACGCACAGCCATCCGGGCCGCGTGGTGTGGGCCGTCTTCAATGCGTTGATCGCCGTGCTGCTGATGGAGCTCGACGTGTTCCAGGCCATCGAGCAGGTGCTGGGCCTTTATTCGAACATCGCCATCGCATGGATCACGGCGGTGGTGGCCGACCTGGTGATCAACAAGCCGCTGGGCCTGTCCCCGAAGGGCATCGAGTTCCGCCGCGCCTACCTGTACGACATCAACCCGGTCGGCGTGGGCGCCATGCTGCTGGCCTCGACGCTGTCGATTGCCGCATTTGGCGGCGTGTTCGGCGCGCATGCGCAAGCCTTTTCCGCCTTCATCGCTCTGGGCACCGCACTGCTGGCGTCCCCGCTGATCGCCTGGATCACGCGCGGCAAATACTACCTGGCGCGGCCCGCCCACGGCTGGCCGAAGGGCGCCACGACCAGCACCTGCTGCATCTGCGAGAAAGAGTACGAGCTCGATGACATGGCGCACTGCCCGGCCTATCAGGGCCCCATCTGCTCGCTGTGCTGCTGCCTCGATGCGCGCTGCGACGACGCTTGCAAGCCGCACGCGCGCCTGTCGACCCAGTGGGAAAACGCTACCCGCGCGCTGCTGCCGGAAACACTGTGGCCGTACATGAGCAGCAGGCTGGCCCACTACCTGCTGCTGATGCTGGCCACCAGCACCTTTTTCGGCATCCTGCTCGGCCTTTTGTATGCGCACGAACAGAGTGTCACCGGGACGGTCCTGCTGCCGGCGCTGCGGGTCGCCTTCATCAAGGTATTTGGCGCCCTGGTGCTGGCCAGCGGTATTGTCGCCTGGTGGCTGGTGCTGACCGGCGAAAGCCGCCGCGTGGCGCAGGAAGAATCGAACCGACAAACCGGCCTGCTGACGCGCGAGATCGAACTGCACGCATCGACCGACGCCCAGCTCCAGCAAGCCAAGCAACAGGCCGACCACGCCAACCAGGCCAAGAGCCGCTACCTGGCCGCCATCAGCCACGAGATTCGCACGCCGCTGAACAGCATTCTCGGCTACGCCCAGCTGCTCGACAACGATCCGGCGATTCCCGTGCACCGCCAGCAGGCGATCCGCGTGATTCGCGGCAGCGGCGAGCACCTGCTGTCGCTGATCGAAGGCTCGCTCGACATCGCGCGCATCGAAGGCGGAAAATTCAGCTTCGACATCCGCGCCATCGCCTTCCCTGCCTTCCTCAGCCAGATCGCGCGCATGTTCGAACAGCAGGCGCAGGGCAAGGGACTCGATTTCCTGTATGAAGCCGACGCCTTGCCGGAGGTCGTGCGCGCCGACAGCAAGCGCCTCGGCCAGATCCTCATGAACCTGCTTGGCAACGCCGTCAAATTCACCGAGCGTGGCGGCGTCGCGCTGCGCGTGCGCTACGCGCGCGAGATGGCCACCTTCGAAGTGCGCGACAGCGGACCGGGTATCTTGCCGGACGAGGCCGAGCGCATTTTTGAGCCCTACGCGCGCGGCAGCGCCGGCCATGACACCGGCGGCACCGGCCTGGGCCTGCCGATCAGCCGCATGCTGGTGCAGCTGATGGGTGGCGAATTGACGCTTGCGACGACCCCTGCCGGCACCACGTTCACGGTGCGCTTGCAGCTGCCGCGCGTGCACGCGCCCGCGCACGTGGCGCACGCCTTTGCGCCAACCGGCTACAGCGGCCGGCGCCGGCGCATTTTGGTGGTCGACAACGAGCGCGTCGACCGCACGCTGCTGGTCGACATCCTGACCCAGGTCGGCTTTGAAACTCAGGAGGCCAAGACCGGGCTGGACGCCCTGCTGCGCTACACCGACTGGCAACCTGACCTGATCCTGATGGACCTGGCCATGCCGGAAATGGATGGCTGGGAAGCGGCCCGCATCCTGCGCCACGAACGCCAGGCGAGCGTGCCGATCCTGATCGTCTCGGCGAATGGCTATGATAAAACGCTGGAAAACCCGGCCGGCATCGCAGCCGCCGACTTCATCATCAAGCCGGTCAACCTGGCCGAACTGCTGGAACGGATCGGCGTGCGGCTGGCGCTTGACTGGACGGTGGTGGTCCCGATGCAGGTTGCGCCGCCGGTGCTGGTGTTCCCGCCGTCCGCGCAGCTGGACACGCTGCGCGAACATCTCGCGCTGGGCTACGTGCGCGGCGTGAAGAACGCACTCGACACGCTCGCGCCACACTACCCCGTGTTCGCCGACGCACTGCGCCAACTGGTCGCCAAATTTGACCTCGACGCAATGACTGCGTTTCTCGATGCAGGAGCCCAACATGATCAATAAACCGTTCGACCGCCATGCCGGCGGTGTCGTGCTGATCGTCGACGATATTCCCGAAAACCTGGCCGTGCTGCACGATGCGCTGGACGAATCGGGCTACACCGTACTGGTCGCCAACAATGGCCTTGCCGCGCTGGAGCGCGCGCGCCAGGCCGTGCCCGACGTGATCCTGTTAGACGCCGTCATGCCCGGCATGGACGGTTTCGACGTGTGCCGCCGCCTGCGCGCCGACAGCGCCACGCGCGCCATTCCGATCATCTTCATGACGGGTCTGACCGAAACCGAGCACGTGGTGGCGGCATTTTCCGCCGGCGGCACCGATTACGTGACCAAGCCGCGCGCGCATCGCCGCCCACGTGAGCACGGCGCGGCTGATGAACCAGGCGCGCAGCGCACTCGACGCCTTCGGCAACGCGGTGCTGGCGGTGACGCCGGACGATGGCCGCATCATCTGGCAAACGCCGCTGGCGCGCCAGTGGTTGCAGCAGTATTTCGGCAACGATGTCGACGCCGTCACGCCGGCGCCGCTGGCGGCCTGGCTGGCTGGCGCGACCGAAGCGCCCCTGACGATCATCCGCGGCGCCGCACGCCTGACGTTCACCGCGCCGGACCGGCGTGGCGGCGACCAGTGGATGATCGTGCTGCGCGAAGAATCGGATACGGCGCGGGTGAAGGCCTTGATGGCGCTGTTCAGGGTCACGCAGCGCGAAGCGGAGGTGCTGCACTGGGTCATCCAGGGCAAGACCAACCGCGACATCGCCGACATCCTCGGCATGAGCCCACGCACCGTGAACAAGCACCTGGAACACGTGTTCGAGAAACTGGGGGTGGAGACCAGGACGGCGGCGGCGACGCTGGCGACGAACCGCTTGCGGATGTAGCCTTCAACAACGGTTTTTAAGATATTGGCGCTAAGCGCTCACACCGCCAGATGCCTTCTCACATGCTCCCCATCCATCTCGTCCGCCGTCCCGCTGGCCACCACCTCCCCGCGCGACAGCACCACGAATTTGTCGGCCAGCACCCGCGCAAAATCGAAATACTGCTCGCACAGCAGGATGCCAATATCGCCGCGCTGGCGCAGCATCTGGATCACGCGCTCGATATCCTTGATGATCGACGGCTGAATGCCTTCGGTCGGCTCGTCCAGGATGATCAGTTCCGGCCGCTGCAGCAGCGCCCGCGCAATCGCCAGTTGCTGTTGCTGCCCACCCGACAAATCGCCGCCACGCCGTCCCAGCATCTGTTTGAGCACCGGGAACAGATCGTAGACTTCGCCGCTGATCTGCGCCGCCTCGCGGCCCGACAAGGTCGCCATGCCCATCGTCAGGTTCTCTTGCACCGTCAGGCGCGCGAAGATATCGCGGCCCTGCGGCACGTAGGCGATGCCGCGCGCCGCGCGCCGGTGCGGCTTGAGTTTCGTGATGTCGCGGCCGTTCCAGACCACGCTGCCGCGCGCCACCGGCAGCACACCCATCAGGCATTTCAGCAGCGTAGTTTTGCCCACGCCATTGCGGCCCAGCAGCGCCACGCACTCCCCTTTTGCCACCGACAGCGAGACGCCGCGCAGGATGTGCGCCGCGCCGTAGAACTGATTGACCTGTTCGACCTGCAGCATGTTATCTCCCCCGAATTACCTACCCAAATAAACTTCGATGACACGCTCATGCGCCTGCACTTCGTCCATGCGGCCCTCGGCCAGTACCGACCCCTCGTGCAGCACCGTCACCTTGCCCTGCTGCGCGATCTCGGTAACGAAGCCCATATCGTGTTCGACCACCACGATCGAGTGCTTGCCGCGCAATTCATTCAACAGTTCGGCAGTGCGCGCCGTCTCGGCGTCGGACATGCCGGCCACCGGTTCGTCCAGTAGAATCAGCTGCGGCTCCTGCACCAGCAGCATGCCGATCTCCAGCCACTGCTTCTGGCCGTGCGAAAGCAAGCCGGCCGGGCGGTACTCCTGGCCGCCGAGCCGGATCAGGCGCACGATGGCGGCAATGCGGTCCTGCTGTTCGGACGTCAAACGCGCAAACAGCGTGGGGCGCACGCGCTTGTCCATTTTCATGGCCAGCTCGAGATTCTCGAACACCGTGTGCTGCTCGAACACGGTGGGACGCTGGAACTTACGGCCGATGCCGGCGTGGGCGATGGCGTATTCCGTCATCGAGGCCAGGTCGTGCGACTGGCCGAACCAGGCGCTGCCCGACGTCGGCCGCGTCTTGCCGGTGATGACGTCCATCATCGTCGTCTTGCCGGCGCCGTTCGGGCCGATGATGCAACGCAGTTCGCCCACCGAGATGTCCAGATTGAGCTTGTTCAGTGCCCGGAAACCGTCGAAGCTGACGGTGATGTCTTCCAGGTAAAGGATGGCGCCATGCGTGGTATCGACCCCGGGGCGCTTGTTGACCATGCTGTCGCTCATGCCGTTTCCTCCTCGCTGACCGGTGCACGCCGCAGGCGCGCCAGTGCCGGCAGCACGCCCAGAATCCCCTGTCGCATGAACAGCGTGACGAGGATGAACAACAGGCCGAGCGCGAACAGCCACAGTTCCGGGAAGGCCGCCGTCAGCCAGCTTTTCAGGCCATTGACGACGAAGGCGCCGATGATTGGCCCGACCAGGGTGCCGCGCCCGCCGATGGCCACCCAGATGACCATCTCGATCGAGTTGGCCGGCGACATTTCGGACGGGTTGATGATGCCCACCTGCGGCACGTACAGCGCGCCGGCAATCGCACACAGCACCGCCGACAGGGTCCACACGAACAGCTTGAACGAGAGCGGGTTGTAGCCGATGAACATCAGGCGCGACTCGGCGTCGCGCACGCCCTGCAGCACGCGCCCGAGTTTCGAACCGACGATCCAGCGGCACAGCAGCAGCGCGCCGAGCAGCGCCGCCAGCGTGGCGAGATACAGCGCGGCGCGGGTTTCCGGCGCCGTGATGGCATGGCCCAGGATGCGCTTGAAATCGGTAAAACCGTTGTTGCCGCCGAAGCCGGTGTCGTTGCGGAAGAATAGCAGCATGAAGGCGTAGGTCATGGCCTGGGTGATGATGGAAAAGTAGACCCCCTTGATGCGCGAGCGGAACGCAAAATAGCCAAAGATGAAGGCGAGCAGCCCCGGCACCAGCACCACCAGCAGCAGGCAGTACGCGAAGTGATCGGTGAATGCCCAGTACCACGGGTAATCCTTCCAGTCGAGGAAAACCATGAAGTCGGGCAGCCGGCTGCCGTAGCTGCCCTCGCTACCGATGGCGCGCATCAAATACATGCCGTGGGCGTAGGCGCCCAGTGCGAAAAACACGCCGTGGCCGAGCGACAGGATGCCGGTGTAGCCCCATACCAGGTCGAGCGCCAGCGCGGCCAGCGCGTAGCACATGAATTTGCCGACCAGGCCCAGGAGATAGCCGGACACGTGCAGCGGGTGGCCGTCCGGCAGCGCCAGGTTCAGCAACGGCAGCAGCGCCGCACCCAGCATGCAGACGGCCAGCACGATCCAGCCGCGCCGGGTGAACAGAAAGGGTGTGTGATTCAATCGACGCTCCTGCCCTTCAGCGCGAACAGGCCTTGCGGGCGGCGCTGAATAAAAATGATGATGACGACCAGGATGCAGATCTTGGCCATCACGGCGCCGGCCACCGGTTCGAGGAATTTATTCAGTTCTCCCAGCCCCAACGCCCCGATCACGGTACCGGCCAGCTGGCCGACGCCGCCCAGCACCACCACCATGAACGAGTCGACGATGTAGGACTGGCCCAGATCAGGACCCACGTTGCCGAGCTGCGACAGCGCCACGCCACCGAGGCCGGCGATGCCGGAACCGAGCCCGAAGGTCAGCATGTCGATGCGGCCGGTGGGCACGCCGACGCAATCGGCCATGCGGCGGTTCTGCATGACGGCGCGCACGAACAGACCAAGGCGGGTTTTATTCAGGATCAGCCAGACCGCGCCGACCACCAGGAAGGCGAAGGCGATGATCACGATGCGGTTGTACGGCAACACCAGCGAACCGAGCACCGTCATCCCGCCCGACATCCAGGCGGGATTGCCCACTTCGACGTTCTGCGCGCCGAAGATCGTGCGCACGGCTTGCTGCAGCATCAGGCTGATGCCCCATGTGGCCAGCAGGGTTTCCAGCGGACGCCCATACAGCCAGCGGATCACGCTGCGCTCGAGTACCACGCCGACGCCAAACGCCACCAGGAAGGCGGCCGGCAGTGCGGCCACCAAATACCAGTCGGCGGCGCCCGGCCAGTAATGACGGAACAGCGACTGGCACAGATAGGTGGTGTAGGCGCCGATCATCAACAGCTCGCCGTGCGCCATGTTGATGATGCCCATCAGGCCGAAGGTGATGGCCAGCCCGAGCGCGGTGAGCAGCAGCACGCTGCCCAGCGAAATCCCGTAGAACAGGTTGGCGATGATGTCGTTGCGGGTGGCGCGGCCCTCGATGGCAGCCAGCGTGGTGGCGGCCGCGGCACGCAGGGAAGCATCGGCTTCGACATAGCTGCCATCAGGGTTCTTGGCCAGCATCGCCTGCAATTGCGGGCGCAAGGCCGGCGTGCCGTCGGCGGCCAGCGCCATCACGGCTGCCTTGCGCCGGGTGGGATCCGTCACCTGCAGGTCGGCGCTGGCGACCAGCTGGCGCAAAATGGTTTGAATGTCCGGGTCCTGCTCGGCTGCCAGCGCACGGCGCAGCAGCGGGGCCTGGGCGGGGTCTGGCCGCGCCGCCTGCAGTGCTGTGGCCGCGGCCAGGCGTTGATCACGTTCCGGCGCCAGCAGCGCCAGGCCGGACAAGGCCGCCTGGACCGCACCGCGCAGGCGGTTGTTGACGACGATGCCATCAAGGCCGTCGGGCAGCGCCAGCGTTTTGTCCGTGGCCGGATCGATGGCCTGGCCGTCGTGGACGATCAGGACCTGGCCAGTGGAGGTGGCCATCAGTTCGTCGTCGAGCAGCGCCTGCAGCACCTTGCGGGCATCGTTGGTGCCGACGGCGGCAATGCGGGCGACGGCGTCGACGCGGGCCTCGGCGTCGTCGCCGGACAAGGGCTGCAGCAGCGCGGGGTCGATGGCGGCGTGGGCCAGTGCGGGGAGGCACAGGGCCAAGGCAGTCAGGAGGCGTACGAACAGGTGCTTCATTATTTACCTTGTTGGCTCTCGAACGTCATTCCCGCGCAGGAGGGAACCCATAACCCGTTCGCCGAATCGTTGACGTTCGCGCTACTGCGACGGTGCTATGGATCCCCGCCTGCGCGGGGACTGCATCACAACTTCTGCTTCCCCTCATTGCCCTTGATATACGGGCTCCAGGGCTGCGCCCGAATCGGTTCCTTGCTCTTCCAGACCACGTTGAACTGGCCATCGGCCTTGATCTCGCCAATCATCACCGGCTTGTGCAAATGGTGGTTGGTCGCATCCATCGTGAGGGTGTAGCCCGACGGCGCCTTGAACGCTTGCCCGGCCATCGCCGCGATCACCTTGTCGGTGTCGGTCGATTTGGCCTTCTCCACCGCCTGTGCCCACATGTGGATGCCGACATAGGTCGCTTCCATCGGGTCGTTGGTGACGGCCGTGGCGGCGTTCGGCAGCTTCTTCGCGACCGCATACGCCTTCCACTTCTTCACGAACTCGGCATTGGTCGGGTTCTTGACGGACTCGAAGTAATTCCATGCGGCAAGGTGGCCCACCAGCGGCTTGGTGTCGACGCCGCGCAGCTCTTCTTCGCCCACCGAGAACGCCACCACCGGCACATCGGTCGCCTTCAGGCCGGCGTTGCCCAGTTCCTTGTAGAACGGGACGTTGGAGTCGCCGTTGATGGTCGAGATCACGGCGGTCTTACCGCCGCTTGAAAACTTCTTGATGTTGGCGACAATGGTCTGGTAGTCGGCGTGGCCGAACGGCGTGTACAGTTCCTGGATGTCGGCATCCTTGATGCCCTTGGTGGCCAGATAGGCGCGCAGGATCTTGTTGGTGGTGCGCGGATAGACGTAGTCGGTCCCGAGCAGCACGAAGCGTTTCGCGCCGCCGCCATCTTTGCTCATCACGTATTCGAGCGCCGGAATGGCCTGCTGGTTGGGCGCGGCGCCGGTATAGAACACGTTCTTTTCCAGCTCCTCGCCTTCGTACTGGACCGGGTAAAACAGCAGGCCGTTGAGCTCCTTGACGACGGGCAGCACCGATTTGCGCGACACCGAGGTCCAGCAGCCAAACACGGCGACGGCCTTGTTCCTGGCGATCAGCTCACGCGCCTTTTCGGCGAACAGCGGCCAGTTCGAGGCCGGATCGACGATCACCGGTTCGAGCTTCTTGCCCAGCACGCCGCCCTTGGCATTGATCTCGTCGATCGCCATCAGCGCCACGTCTTTCAACGAGGTTTCGGAAATCGCCATCGTGCCGGACAGCGAATGGAGGATGCCGACCTTGATGGTATCGGCGGCGTAAGCCGGCAAGCCGCTGGCCAGCAGCGCGGCGCCGGCGGCGATACGGGTGGCGCAAGTGAGGAAGGTGCGACGGTTCGACATGATGGCCTCGTGGTGGACGGTGGAAGGGTTCAATTCAATACTGGCGCTGCAGCGTGGCCAGTGCGTGTTGCCATCATCACCACCCGCGACCGCGCTGAACATACGTCAGCTTACGTAGTGGCGCGTTTGGCACAGCCCATCGACTGCCCCCTATCCCTGCCGTTGCAGCGCCGCTGCGGCGCTGGCAGTACGATCCGCGCGCCTTCTGACGTACAATTGCGCACTCGTTCACCCCACTTCGCCCCACCATGCTGACACCAGAACAGCGCGCCGCCTGGCAGCGCGACGGCTACATCATTCTTCCCGATTTCAAAAGCCCGGAAGACATCGCCGGCCTGCGCGCGCGCGCAGAACAGATCGTCGACGACTTCGACCCGAGTCAATCGCGCACCATTTTCACCACGCGCGACCAGGAAGCGGCCAGCGACGCCTGGTTCCTCGGCTCGGACAACAGCGTGCGCTGCTTTTTCGAAGAAGAGGCGTTCGGCCCGGACGGCCAGCTCAAGCAGGCCAAGGCGCTGTCGATCAACAAGATCGGCCACGCGATGCACGACCTCGATCCGGTCTTCGCCGCGTTCACGCGCGACCCGAAACTGGCCGAGCTGGCCGGCGACCTCGATTTGATCGATCCGAAAGTCTGGCAGGCCCAGTATATTTTCAAGCAGCCCGGCATCGGCGGCGAAGTGCGCTGGCACCAGGACGCAACGTTTTTCGACTCGACGCCGATCAGCGTGACCACCTTCTGGTTCGCGCTGGAAGACGCGACGGTGGACAACGGCTGCCTGTGGGCCGAGCCGGGCGGCCATCGCGGCCCCCTGCGCGAGCGCTTCGTGCGCACCGGCGACGTGATCTCAATGGAAAAGCTCGACACGACGCCGTGGCCGGATGACAGCGTGGCCGTCGCCTTGCCCGCCAAGGCCGGCACGCTGATCTGCTTTCACGGCTTGCTGCCGCACTACAGCGCGCCGAACCGCTCGCCGCTGTCGCGGCACGCATTCACGCTGCATGCCACCAATGGCACAACAGAATATTCCGAGAAGAACTGGATCCAGCGAACGCACGACTTCCCTGTGCGAGGCTTCATCTGACCGAACGGCGTTATCTGGTCGCACTAACGGCGCGCGTTTAAAAAAAGTCGTGCTCGCATTCAAGGCCGTTTTCAGCTCGAATTAATTGTATGTGAGGCAGCGCCCATGCTCGCGCTATCTGCAGATGCGCTTGCAATCGACGGCGCAGGCTTGCATTCCATGGTGGGCCGCCGTGCTGGCTGCAGATACCATAAGGCCATGGATATCGTCTCGCCGGCGTGTAGAAATCGGACGACCATGTTTCGAATGTGGCGTATCAGCCCATGCGAGACGCGAAAAGCGTCCCGGTGGCACAGCCTCGCGTGGTTGTACCTGTACCGTACGATCGTTCACAGGCAACTTCCGCTTTCGGCCAAAAGCGGACGTTCAGAAACGTCTGCATTAACGTACAACATCGACTCAGACTGACTCGTTAATGAATATTTATCCCTGCGAATCGAGCATCTTGATTTCGAACGATAGCGGCTCTCTCTCCTATGTCTCGATCGAGCCGTGGGGGGAGGAAGTCACACTTCAAAAAGGTGACCAACTTCGCATAGTTGGGCGTGGGCCAAAAAAAGTGGGCGTTATGAAATTGAGTTATGAGGGAAGCGCGTTGGTGGTTGAGGGTTGGCCCGGCTCGACACTAAGCTTCACGCTTAACGATGAGGTGCTCAATACTGCATCTAAAGTCATTTCGTGCCTCTGACAGCGGCAGGATGCCGATCGGCAAGCAGCTCATCACATTTGCACCAGCGCGACAGTGTGAACGTCTGCAATGGGTCGAAATCGGCCAGTCGCCATCCTCGGCTTCGTGGCCCGCGCCACCGCGCTACACGCGACCTTCTGGATGCTCGCTGGTTTGCTAGTACTGATGCAGCTCTGTGCGCGATGTTGACGTCTCGGCACAACACCGGCACCGATGTGGGACGTGATGCTGGCGTGACTTATTATTGCATTCATGCAATTATCGATTGCGTCGTTTCCGCCACCCGAGTCAGGTTTCATGCCATCCATTTCGAATCCACCGTCCCTGAGGGCGAAGGTCGTCTACGCCGTGTTATGTACAGTGGCGGCGGGCGTGTTGTTCATCGTGCAGGCCAACCGGACCAGGAACGGATATCTGTATGCAAGCGGCAGCGTCGAAGCGTATATCGGCGTGTTCGGTGCCATGGCATTCGCCTCTGGCATGGTCGGTATCTTTGCGCTTGGTTTGCTGGCTTTCAGGCGCATCAGGCCCGGTATTATCTGTCTGGCGTGCGCGATCGGGCTAATAGGGGCTGCGCAGTACGGCCGCGTTCCGTGCGCACCGGTAGCCGGGCTGGCGGGTTACCAGTGCGTCGTTCCCGGAACATCCATATGGAAGGGCAAGAGCATGGGCCGCGGGCACATTTCCAGGGAAGTGCAGTACGAGCGGATGACCGTGGTCATGCAGATCCTGTTCGGGCTTGGTGGCGCGACGACCATCTGGGCCATATTTCTTTGCCGCCAGGCGCGCCGCAGCCAGGATTGGCCAATGGTTCCCGGACTTGTCACCCACGCAAAGGTCAACCGCCGTGCCGCCCCGAGCGGCGAACCCGCCTGGATGGCGCGCTGGAACTGGCACGTTTGCTTCCTCTACAGTGTCGATGGGCAGGCGTACCAGGGAACGCGGGTTTATCTGGGGATGGATGTGCCGATTGGCGTGGCGCGCAATATCGTCGCGAAATTTCCCGCTGGGTCGGCGGTGAACGTGTATTACAACCCAGCGCACCATGGCCGCGCCTTGCTCATTTCCGGCATGAATAAATACACCTGGTTTGCATTTTTGCCGGGCCTCTTTTTTGGGATACTCGCAGTTGGATTCTGGCACGTGCGATGACGTGCGCCTGAAACAGACGATCAGCGAAGTCAAACCAGGGTCAGGTCTGGCATTCGTACACGAGCCCTGCAATTACGATCACACCGCAGGTTTTACGCTTCGTCCGGGATGACGAAGTTCGCCCTAAGGTTGAGTTCGTGTCGGAATGGCAGACCTGACCCCGGTTTAGGCATTCAGCGGCGGGAGGTGCGATGCCACTTCAGCCTTCGGGCCGCTACGCATCGATAGCAACGGCAAGAAAATCTGCGCTCAGGGCTTGCGAAACACGATTGCATGCTGGATCGGCAGCGATTCGATGCTGCGTTCCCACTTCAGGCCATGCGCCGTGGCTTCACGCCGTACCTGCTGCTCGCTCATCTTGTGCAGCGGCTTGATGGCGACTGCCGGATCCTCGGCCCGATATTCGACGAAGACGACGCGCCCGCCCGGCTTCAGGGCGCCGACGATGCTGTCGAGGACTTCCGCGGGATAGGCAAGCTCGTGATAGACATCGACCATGATTGCCAGGTCGACGCTGGCCGGCGGCAGTTTGACGGTGGTTTCGCTGCCCAGCACCGAGACCACGTTGCGCACGCCGCGCTTTGCCATCTGGCTGTCGAGCATGCTGATCATTTCCGGCTGCACGTCGACTGCATACACACGTCCGCCGGGCCCGACCTGTTGCGCCAGCTGCCAGGTGTAGTAGCCGGTGCCGGCGCCGATGTCGGCCACCGTCATGCCGGGCGCCAGCGCCAGTTCCCGCAGAAGCAATTCCGGCCGCTCCTCGCGTGCGCGGCTTTCGCGCTCGAGCCATTGCGCGCCCTGCCACCCCATCACGCCGGCAATCTCCCGACCCATGTAGCGCTTGCCGATGCCATCCGGGCTGGGTACGCTGCGTTCATAGCGCGTAGCCGCCGCCGCTGCCTGTGCCATGGCATCGATACTGGCGGATGACAGCAGCGTCAGAGCCGACAGGCAGGCCAGCAGGATGGGTAGCGTACGGTGGGGATGGCAGGTGCGGCAATTGCTCAAGCGGTGCATGATTGGTTTCCGGAAGAAGTCGCTGCCTGCAATGGCGCCTGCAGGCTTGCCGTGAATGGAAACGGTCAGTGTAGCGGCGTTGGCTGTTCGACGTGCGTTGGCGTGCCTATCATGCGCGCTATTGACAAGGGCGCTGCGGGCGCAGCGGGCGGCGTCGGTTCCAGGGCGCGCGTCAGCGCACCAGCTGCCTGCGCTCCCCGAACGGCAAGGGCTCGGGGGCCGCGATGTTTTCATAGCCCCCGGCCGCAATCGTCCGGAATTCGTTTTCCACCACCAGCAGCGCGTCGACGATGGCCGGATCGAAGTGTTCGCCACTGCCCTGACGGATCAGCTCGACCGCGGTTTCATGGGTGAAGGTCGGCTTGTAGACACGCGACGAAATGAGCGCGTCGTACACATCGGCGACCGCCATCAGGCGTGCCGACAGCGGAATCGCGGTGCCGGCCAGGCCGTCCGGATAGCCCGACCCATTCCATTTTTCCTGGTGCGAACCGGCGATTTCCTCGGCATAGCGCAAAAACCGGGTGTCGCCGCCGATGGCTTGCGCCACGCAGGCGATCGCATCGCGGCCATACACCGTGTGCTGCTTCATGACGTCGAATTCGTCGACCGTCAGGCGGCCCGGCTTGTTCAAAATGGCATCAGGCACGCGCAGCTTGCCGATATCGTGCAGCGGCACCGCCTGCGCCATCAGCGCGATGTCGATGTCACCCAGTTCAGCGCGGTAATTGCCGTGAAAGCGCAGCTCGCGCGCCAGCGCAGTGAAGTAGCGCTGGGTACGGCGCACGTGGCGCGCCGTGTCGCCGTCACTCGCTTCGGCCAGGCAGGCGATGGCCATGATGGCCGCATCACGCACTTCAACCACTTGCTTGGTGCGTTCGGCAACAAGGCGGTTCACCCGGCCCGATTCATCTTTGGAAGCGTTGCGTAAACGCCTCAATTCTATGTGCGTGGCTGCGCGCGCGAGCAACAATTCGGGCAAAACCGGTTTGCGCAGCACATCGGCCGCGCCCTCTTCCAGCGCGCGGCGCCCGCCAAACGTTTCGGCCGAGCTGCTCAGCATGAGCACCGGGATATCGACCGTCATGAAACTGTTACGCATTTCCTGCAACACGGCATAGCCATCCATGTCCGGCAAGGACTCGTCGAGCAGCACCAGTGAAGGGCGTGGCAGCTCTTCCATCTTCTGGAATGCCCCTTCACCGCTTGCCGCCATGCGCACCGTGTAGTGGGCGCGCAGCAAGTCTTTCATGGCCATCAAGTTTTCGGACGCACTGTCCACGATCAAAATAATTGGCTTCATGTCCATACCGGAAAACGCATTCATTCATTTGCTTATGGAAACGGTGAACATGATAGCGTGCCGTGCATGTTTCAGGTTTTTTACAAAGCCAAAAAACAATTGCATATGAACAAGCATTAAAATGTTTTTTCCATTACTGCATGTTTAGACTGGGTAAAGATGACTCGTTTGATATTTCGCGCTTCCTTCGGCCTGGCCGCCCTCGGGCTGGCCGTCTCCGCGTTGGCCGCCGAACCGGCCAACACCGGTTTCGACGACAAATTCCGCCAACTGGAAGAAATGCTACCGACGCCCACCACGATCCGCACCGCCTCGGGCGCGCCGGGCGCCGCCTACTGGCAGCAACGAGCCGACTACAGCATCCGCGCCACGCTCGACGAGAGCCGCCGCACGCTGAGCGGGTCTGAAACCATCACCTACCATAACAATTCCCCGGACGCCCTGTCCTACCTGTGGGTGCAGCTGGATCAGAACATCTACAAGCCGAACTCGGATACGCGCCTGACGGCCACCGTGCCGTCGCGTGAAGCCTGGGCGAATGCCAAGGATGCCGACGCCGGCCTGAAATTCGACGGCTTGCGCTCGACCCTCGAAGGCCAGGCCTTCGAAGGCGGCTTCAATATCGGCGCGGTGAAAGATGGCAGCGGCCGACCGCTACGCTACGTCATCAACCGCACGATGATGCGCATCGACCTGCCGCAGCCCTTGAAAGCCGGCGCCCGCGTGGCGTTTTCGATCGAGTGGAACTACAAGATCAACGAGCAGAAGGTGCTGGGCGGCCGTGCCGGCTATGAACAGTTCGACGACAAGAACGACCTGTTCGAAATCGCCCAGTGGTTCCCGCGCATGGCGGCCTATTACGATACCTACGGCTGGCAGCACAAACAATTCCTCGGCTCCGGCGAATTCACGCTGGAGTTCGGCGACTACGACGTGCAGATCACGGTCCCGGCCGACCACATCGTCGCCTCCACCGGCGACCTGCTCAACCCGGATGCCGTCCTGAGCGCCACCCAGCGCGAACGCCTGCGCCAGGCCAAAACCGCCAAGGCGCCGGTCATCATCGTCACCCAGGCCGAGGCGGAAGCCGCCGAAAAAGTACGCAGCACTGCCTTGAAAACCTGGCACTTCCGCGCGAAAAACGTGCGCGACTTTGCCTTTGCCTCGAGCCGCAAGTTCATCTGGGACGCGCAGGGCTACAAGAAGGACAGCACCGACGTGATGGCCATGTCCTTCTACCCGAAGGAAGGCAACCCGCTGTGGGAAAAGTATTCGACCCAGGCGATCATCCACACCATCGACCAGTACAACAAGTACTCCTTCGACTACCCGTACCCGACCGCGATTTCCGTGAACGGCCCGGTGGGCGGCATGGAATACCCGATGATTTCGTTTAACGGCCCGCGCCCGGTGAAAGACAAGAAGACCGGCGCAATCACGTACTCGAAGCAGTCGAAATATGGCCTGATCAGCGTCGTGATCCACGAGGTAGGTCACAATTACTTCCCGATGATCGTCAATTCCGACGAGCGCCAATGGAGCTGGATGGACGAAGGCCTGAACAGTTTTGTCCAGTACCTGGCCGAGCAGGCGTGGGAAGAGCACTACCCGCAATCGCGCGGCGAGCCACGTTCCATCACCGGCTACATGCGTTCGAGGAACCAGGTACCGATCATGACCAACTCGGAGTCGGTGCTGCAGTTCGGTTCGAATGCCTACGCCAAGCCGACCGCCGCCCTGATCGTGCTGCGCGAAACAGTGCTGGGCCGCGAACTGTTCGACTTCGCCTTCCGCGAATACGCGCAGCGCTGGAAATTCAAGCGCCCGACCCCGGCCGACTTTTTCCGCACGATGGAAGACGCCTCCGGCACGGACCTTGACTGGTTCTGGCGCGGCTGGTTCTACACGATCGATAACGTCGACGTCAGCATCGACGGCATCACCGAGATGAACCTCAGCAGCAAGAACCCGGAAGTCGAGCAGGCGTGGAAAAAGGCGCAGCGCGATGCGCAGCCGATCTCGATCACCGACCAGCGCAACAAGGGCACGCTGCCGCGCCGCCTCGACGCGCATCCTGAGCTGAAAGATTTTTATAACGAGCACGACGAATTCACGGTCACCAACAAGGACCGCAACAAGTACAACGAGTCGATCAGCGAACTGGAAGACTGGCAGAAAGCGCTTCTGGCGCAGGGAAAACACCTGTACCTGGTCGATTTATCCAACGTCGGCGGGCTGGTAACGCCGCTGGTGCTGGAGATCACGCTGGCCAGCGGCAAAAAAACCATCGAGCGCATCCCGGCCGAAGTGTGGCGCTATTCGTCGAAGAAGATCACCAAACTGATCGTCACCGACGAGCCGATGACGGGCCTGACGCAAGACCCGTACTGGGAAACCGCCGACACCGACACCAGCAACAACAGCTGGCCGCGCAAGGTCACGCCATCGCGCGTGGAACTGTTCAAGGGCCGTGCACCGGGCGGCGAGGACATGATGCGCGACTTCGGCACCAAGCTGAAACCAGCCGGCGAGAAGCCTGCTGAGTAAATACAACAAGCTAAACCGTTATTACCATTAACCTCAAGACCGTCACCCCGGCGCAGGCCGGGGCCCATACTGAACCTGCAGCACCTTACTCTCAACTCAGCATAGGCCCCGACTTTCGTCGGGGTGACGGCTCACAGGGCTGTAGCAACCGCCGGCAGCCGCGCCATCAGCGCCGCTGCCGGTTCTCATTTTGATCGACACCGCATGAAACTGACCACCCTCGCCGCCCTCTGCCTCGTCGCCGCCAGCGCCAACGCCGCCACCATCGCCGACGACAAGTTCCGCCAGCTCGAAGAATTGCTGCCCACGCCGACGACCATTCGCACCGCATCCGGCGCGCCCGGTCACGCCTACTGGCAGCAGCGCGCCGACTACAAGATGCGCGCCACGCTCGACGAAAGCGCGCGCGCCATCACCGGTTCGGGCACCGTCACGTATCACAACAATTCGCCCGACACCCTCTCATACCTTTGGGTGCAGCTGGACCAGAACATGTTCCGCGCCGACTCGGACAACCGCACCATCGCCACGCAACCCTCGCGCGACGCCTGGGCCCAGGCCAAAGGCGAAGCGGACGGCCTGAAGTTCGAGGCGCTGCGCTACATGCTCGAGACGCGCACCTTCGACGGCGGCGTCACCATCGACAGCCTCACATCAGGCGGGCGTCCGTTAAGACACATGATCAACCGCACCATGATGCGGATCGATCTCGATCGGCCTTTGAAGCCGGGCGCCACGTTTTCGTTCGACGTTTCGTGGCGCTTCAAGGTGCCGGAAACGACGGTGCTGGGCCGCCGCATGGGCTTCGAGCGTTTCAAGGACGGCAACGACATCTTCGAAATCGCCCAGTGGTTCCCGCGCATGGCGGCCTATTACGATACCTACGGCTGGCAAAACAAGCAGTACCTGGGCAGCGGCGAATTCACGCTCGAATTCGGCGACTACGACGTCGCGCTGACGGTCCCGGCCGACCACATCGTGGCCGCGACGGGCGAGTTGCAGAACGCCGGCGCGGTGCTGACCAGCACGCAGCTCGAGCGCCTCGCGCGGGCAAAGACGGCGACGGCACCGGTCGTCATCGTCACGCAACAAGAAGCGGAGGCTGCCGAAAAAGGTCGCAGCAGCGCCACCAGGACCTGGCATTTCAAGGCGAAGAACGTGCGCGACTTTGCCTTCGCCTCGAGCCGCAAATTCATCTGGGACGCCCAGGGCTACAAGAAGGACAGCACCGACACGGTGGCGATGTCCTACTACCCCAAGGAAGCCAATCCGCTGTGGGGTCAGTACTCGACCCAGGCGGTGGTGCACACCATCGACCAGTACAACAAGTATTCGCTCGACTACCCGTATCCGGTGGCCATCTCCGTCAACGGCCCGGTGGGCGGCATGGAATACCCGATGCTGTCGTTTAACGGCCGCCGTCCGACCAAGGACGAAAAGAGCGGCGCGCTGACGTATTCGAAGGCCACCAAATATGGTCTGATCAGCGTGATCATCCACGAAGTCGGCCACAACTATTTTCCGATGATCGTCAACTCGGACGAGCGCCAGTGGACCTGGATGGATGAAGGCCTGAACAGCTTTTTGCAGTACCTGGCCGAACAGGCATGGGAAGAGCACTACCCGTCCAATCGCGGCGACCCGAAGAACATCACGGCCTACATGCGCTCAAGCGACCAGCAGCCGATCATGACGAATGGCGAATCGGTCACCCAGGTTGGCCCCAACGCCTACGGCAAGCCGGCCACGGCGCTGAACGTGCTGCGCGAAACGGTCCTCGGGCGCGAGCTGTTCGACTTCGCCTTCCGCGAATACGCGCAGCGCTGGAAGTTCAAGCGCCCGACCCCGGCCGACCTGTTCCGCACGATGGAAGACGCCTCCGGCACCGACCTCGACTGGTTCTGGCGCGGCTGGTTCTACACGACCGACGCGGTCGACATCAGCATCGACGGCATCACGGAAATGCACATCGGCGCGAAAGATCCGGACCTCGACCAGGCGTGGAAAAAAGCCCAGCGCGATGCGGAACCGGTGTCGATCACCGACCAGCGCAACCAGGGCACGCTGGCGCGCCGCGTCGACGCGCACCCCGAGCTGAAGGATTTTTATAACCAAAACGACGACTTCACGGTGACCAACAAGGCGCGCAACAAGGCGGCGGATGAGGTCGCGGACCTGGAAGACTGGCAGAAAGCGCTGCTGAAACAGGGCAAGCACCTGTACCTGGTCGATATCTCGAACAAGGGCGGGCTGGTGTCGCCGCTGATCCTGGAAATCCAGCTGGCCAGCGGCAAGAAGCAGATTGAACGCATCCCGGCCGAAATCTGGCGCCACGATGCGCGTAAAGTGACGAAACTGCTGGTGCTCGACGATGCCATGACGGGCCTGCTGCAGGACCCGTTCCTGGAGACGGCCGATATCGACACCAGCAACAACGGCTGGCCGCGCAAGGTGGCGCCATCGCGGGTCGAACTGTTTAAAACGCGCACCCCGGACGACATGATGAAAGACTACGCCACGCCCATCAAAGCTGTGAAGGACGCCAAGTGAAGCTGCGTGCGCTATTGCTCGCGCTGGCACTGTGCTGCGCCGCGCCGGCGTGGGCGCACCGCTTCCACGTCGGCATCGCCGAGATCAGTTACAACGAGCGCACCGGCAGCACGGAGGTGGTCCACACCTATATGTCGCATGACGTGGAGGCGCTGCTGTCGAATCTGTACCAACGCCAGTTCGACATGGGCGACCCGGACGATCAGGCCGTGTTCCGCCAGTACGTGGAAAAGCAGTTCTGGCTCACCGGCGGCGGCAAGCGCCTGCCGTTGACGTGGGTCGGCATGACGGCGGACACGGAGAACATCACGGTATTCCAGGAGCTGCCGGCCACGCCGCTGGCGCAGGTGACGGCCATCCACCATGCCGTCATGAGCGATTTTTTAAGTGACCAGGTCAACACCGTCAACATCAAGGATGGCGCGAGCGCTCGTACGCTGACGTTCGACCGCAACCATCCAGACCAACCCATTCGTTAATCATGTTTAAGCTACACCCGCTGCACCTCGCTGTCCTCCTCGTTTGCAATGCCGCCCATGCCGACGATCCGATGATCCAGCGCGTGCTGGTCGAAGGCTCGCGCAACAGCCAGCTTGGCCTGGTCGATTCAGCCAGCGCCGGCAGCATCGACCAGAAGGCGCTGGCCGCGCGCACCGTCTACCGGCCCGGCGACGTGATCGAAGCCGTGCCGGGCCTGGTGGTCAGCCAGCACAGCGGCGAAGGCAAGGCCAACCAGTTTTATCTGCGCGGCTTTAACCTCGACCACGGCACCGACCTGGCCACCTTCGTCGACGACATGCCGGTCAACCAGCGCAGCCACGCCCACGGCCAGGGCTGGACCGACCTGAATTTCCTGATGCCGGAACTGGTGTCGAAACTCGATTACCAGAAAGGACCGTATTCGGCGCGCAGCGGCGACTTCGCCTCGGCCGGCGCGGCGCAAGTGGGCTATGTCAACCGGCTGGTGCGCGATGTGTTCTCGGTAACGGCCGGGCAGGACGGCTTTGGCCGCGTGGCACTGGCCGGTTCGCCGCAGCTCGGCACCGGCACGCTGTTATATGCGATCGAGGTCATGCACAACGACGGCCCCTTCACCAACGCGCAGGATTTCCGCAAGGCGAACGCGGTGCTGCGCTACAGCCAGGGCTATGCGAATAATGGCTGGAGCGTCACGGCGATGGGCTACCAGAGCAGCTGGAACGCCACTGACCAGATTCCCGAACGCGCGGTTGACAGCGGTGCGCTGGGCCGCTTCGATGCGGTCGATCCGACCGATGGCGGCGCCACAAAACGCTTCAGTTTATCCAGCGTCTGGCGCCGCACGGACGCCGAATCGGCATCGAAGGTGAGTGCCTATATTGTCCGCAACCAGCTGGCGCTGTACTCCAACTTCACCTACTACCTCGACGATCCGGTCAACGGCGACCAGTTCGCCCAACCCGACCGGCGCGTCACCACCGGCTTCAACGCGGGCCATACCTGGCATCGGCACCTGGGTGAACGCAGCTCCGACTGGACCGTCGGCGCCGAGGTCCAGAACGACAATATCTTCAATGGCCTGTACAGCACGCGCGCGCGCCAGACCATATCAACAACGCGCGCCGACCATATTCTCGAAACCAGTGCCAGCCTCTACCTGGAAAACCTGACGCGCTGGGCCGACTGGCTGCGCACCACCGCCGGCGTGCGCACCAACCAGTACCGCTTCGACGTGCAAAGCAGTCTGGCGGCGAACACGGGCAGCACGCGCGACCATATCACCAGCCCGTCGCTGAACATCGCGCTGGGGCCGTGGCGTGCCACCGAACTGTATGCCAACATCGGCAACGGCTTTCACAGCAACGACGCGCGCGGCACGAACACGACCATCGATCCGAAAACCGGCGACGCGACCGCGCGCGTGCCGGGCCTGGTGCGCGCGCAGGGGATGGAACTGGGCCTGCGCACCGAGATCGTGCCAAAGATGCAGACGGCCGTCTCGCTGTACCGGCTCGACTTCGATTCGGAACTGACTTTTGTCGGCGACGCCGGCACCACCGAGGCCGGGCGCCCGAGCCGGCGCACGGGCATCGAGGTTTCGAACTACTACAAGGCGGCCAGATGGCTGTCGATCGACGTCGATGCGGCGTTCTCCCGCGCGCGCTCGCGCGACCGCGACCCGGCCGGCCAGCACATTCCCGGCGCGGTGGAAGGGGTGGGCCAGCTGGCGTTCACGGTCGACAAGGTGGGCCCGTGGTCGGGCGCGCTGCGGCTGCGCTATTTCGGGCCACGCCCGCTGATCGAGGACAACGCGGTACGCTCGCATGCCAGCCTGACCTTCAACGGTCGCATCGGCTACAAATGGTCGAACGACGTGCGCATCGAACTGGAGGGTTTTAACCTGACCGACCGGCGCGATTCCGCCATCGATTATTATTACGCCTCGCGTTTGAAGGGAGAAGCGCTTGCGGTGGAAGATATTCACTTTCACCCGATCGAGCGGCGTTCGCTGCGCCTGACCCTGATGCGCAATTTTTAGGCATATCCATGACAATACCCGCACTGCCCACCACCGCGCCGGCGCAGCTGGCCGAGGCCCTGCGCGCCGACGGCTACGCAGTCGTGCGCCCGCAGGATGTGGCCCTGATGGCCGGCTGCACCCTCGACGATCTGAACGCACTGGCGCCGAGCTGGGACCGGCTCGAACTCGACCATTATCTGAAGGACGGCGGGCGCTACCGGCGCCGGCGTCACTCCTGCTTCGTACAGACCGGCGCGGCCCTGGCGCCGGCGCCACACCGGGCGCACTGGCAACCGATCGAGTACAACGCGCTGCACGGCGGCATGCGCCGCATGTTCGAGCCGGTCGAGCCGGCAATCGTCGCGCAACCGGCCTGGACGCAGTTGCTATGCGCGCTGGGCGACGTGTGTTCACAGGTGAAAGCGGCGCCAAGCTGGTTCGTCGAAGCGCACCAGTTCCGCATCGACACGGCGGACGGCATCGGCCGGCCGACGCCGGAAGGCGCGCATCGGGATGGCGTGGATTTCGTCGCCGTGCTGCTGGTGGGCCGCACCGGCATCAAGGGCGGCGAGACACGCGTGTTCGAGGCCGATGGGCCGCGCGGGCAGCGCTTTACGATGCTGGCGCCGTGGACGCTGTTGTTGCTGGACGATGCGGCGGTGATTCATGAGTCGACGCCGATTCAGCCCCTTAGCGAGGGGGGGCATCGGGATACACTGGTGCTGACCTGGCGGGCGGGGTCGTTTCAGGGTGACGATTAACATCGCGTGTGGTCATACTCAGTATGCGTCCCGACTTGCGTCGGGATGACGTTTTAACGCCGGTTGCCTAAAAACGTCACCCCGGCGAAGGCCGGGGCCCATAACCCGTCAGCACAAGCCCGACCAGAATCCCACACAAAAAAATGCCCGCTGCACCTAGAAGGTGAGCGGGCTTGAAGTCCAATTTTTTTTGAAAACTGGAGGAGACAGGTCCAATATAGACCGATTTATGGTGCAGTGCAATACGGTACAACTACGGTACATCTACGGTATTACAACAGTAGTTCAGCCCTGGATGAGCTCAAACCCCAGCGTTTTATGCGGCAGTGCGGGAAACAGCTTCACCAGCTGCTTGTCCCCCAGTCTCAGATGCTTTTCAGCAATCTGCGCCAGCACGGCCCGGAAGTCGGTCGTCACCGGCAAATCGCGCCCCTCGTTGAGCGCAGCATCGCCGACACCGGCCCATTCACCCAGCACTTTCCCGCCGCTGACGCCGCCCCCGAGCACCCACATCACGTTGCCATGTCCGTGATCGGTGCCGCCGTTGCCGTTCTCGCGCGCGGTGCGGCCGAATTCCGACATGACGACGATGGTGGTGTCCTGAAACAGGGGACCGAGTCGCTGCGCCAGCAGCGCCAGGCCCTGCGCCAGCGGCGCCAGGCGCCTGGCCAGCTGGCCGGTGGCGCCGCCCTGGCTGGCGTGGGTATCCCAGCCGCCCAGCGCGACGAACCCCAGCTGGATCCTGGCGTCGTTGCGCATCAACTGGGCCAGGCGCGCGGCGTCGTCGGGAAAGCCGTTCGGCAGCGGCGCGCCGTTGTCGGCGGCCTGCATTTCCTGCTTGTCGGCAGCGCTCATCACGTCGCGGTGGGCGGCCCTGCCATCGGCATACATTTTGGCCACCCGCGAGTCGCCGGCATACAACTGGTCGAAGGCGGCGCCGACGACCGGCTTGTCCAGCACATTCGCCTTGACGCCGGCCGCGCCGTTGGCCAGGTTCATGGCGGCGGCGGAACCCTGCAAGATGCGCGGCATGACCGGGCCGATCGACAACGCCCGGATCGTCGCCGGCGCCCCCGGTAACTGGCTCACCATGCGATTCATCCAGCCATCCGGCGTGTTCTTGCGGCCCGGCGTGGCTGACTCCATGTAGTCCTGCGCATCGAAATGGGAGCGGGTCGGATCGGGCGAACCGCTGGCGTGGATGAAGGCGAGTTTCTTTTGCTGCCAGAGCGGCGTCAAGGGCGCCAGCGCCGGATGCAGGCCGAAGTAGCCATCCAGGTCGATGGCGCCATTTTCAAGGCCGGGCAGGCCCAGGCCGATGGTCGGGCGCAGGCGCGCATAGTTGGCGTCGCCGACCGGGGCGACCACGTTCAGGCCATCGACCGCGCCGCGCAGCATCACCACGATCAGCTTGCTTTTGGTGGGACGGGCGTCGGCATTCGTTGCAGCCCAGGCGGACCGCCCCACGGGCACGACCAGCGCCGCGCTGGCGGCCAGCGCGTTGAGAAAGCTTCTGCGTTCCATCGTCATGTTCCTCTTAATACTGCATGAAGTCGGGGCTGCCGAGCAGCATCGAGGCGCGCAATGGCGCCGCCGTTTGCGCGACGATGTCCCGGGTGCGCTGCGACATCGTGCTGCCCAGCGTGGCGTCGAGCAGGGCCGCATCGAGCGGCACCGGCGGCACGGTCGACTGCCCGAGCCTGCCGCCGGCCAGCGCCGTGGCAAAGGCAATGCGGCGCGACAGCGCGTCGGGATTGAGCCACGCTTGCTGGGTGTTGGCATAGCCGTTCGGCGTCTGGCAACCGTACAGCGGCATGCCCAGCTGGCTCATCGCAGACAGCAGCGGCTGGACATTGACGACCGGCGTGGCGGCCGCGCGCGCCGCCGACAGCACGAAGTGGTACGGCGTCTTGAACTTGGCGCCCATGGCATGCGGGGACATGAACTCGGCGCTGTAGAACAGGGTCCGCAGCACGGTGCGGATGTCGCCGCCACTGTCCTGCCAGCTACGCGCCATGCGCTCGACCAACTCGGGCGGCGGCGCGTCCTGCACGAAATACTGGGCCAGTTGATAACTGATGTGGTGCGCCGTGGCCGGATGCATGGCCAGCACGTCGAGCGCCTGCTCGCCTTCGTTCTGCCCATCCGCGGCGATGTCCCGTCCCAGCCACCTCTTGGCGCCCTTGTCGTGGCGGCGCGCATCGAAGCGGAAGGTTTCATTGGTCTCGATGAGGCGGCGCTGGTCGAACGTCCAGCCGGTGAGCATGCGCGCCAGCGCGGTCACGTCCTGCTGGCTGTAGCCGGCATCCACGCCCAGCGTGTGCAGTTCCATCAGCTCGCGCGCGTAATTTTCATTCAGCCCCACCTGCTTGCCGTTCGGCTTCTGGTCCGGGGCCGACGACACCGCGTTATCCAGGTAGTACAACATGGCGGGATGTTTCGCGGTGGCGCCGAGCAGATCGCGGAAACTGCCCATGGCATGCGGGCGGATTGCATCTCGCTCATAGCTGGCCACCAGTGCACGGTCATTGCCCTTGCCGATGAACACATTGAAATGGTTGAACCAGAAGTCCACCATCACCTCTTCCAGCTGGCGCGGGCTGTCCAGGGCGCGCAGCACGCGCGCGTCCAGCGTATCGCGCGTGATTGTTTCATTCACCGCGCGCCGCTGCGCCTTCGACGCTTCCGATTCATCTTTTGCCTGCTTGTTCGCTGCGACGTGCTCGGCCAGCACCACGCCGGCCGGGCGGTTGACCGTGGCGATGGCGTCCAGGCGTGCCTGCAGCGGCGCCGGCAACGCCAGCGCCGCCGGTTCGAGCTGCTGGTCGATATAGCGCCGTACGCCCATCGCGGCCACCCGGTCGATGTCGCCGGGACGGGGGCCGAAACCGAGGCGGTTGAGAACGTGCGCAGCTTGCTGTTCGGTCGTGGCCGAGGTGACGGCTGACGCGGTAGTGGCATGCAGCAGAGCGGCGCCAGACAGCACCAATACGGAAAAAAGTTTCATGTAACCCTCCAGGACACCCATCTTTATACGCCTGCCGGGCCCGCACGACACAGGAAACCCCGTTTGTGTGGTGAGCAAATGTAACCGAGGAGGTCTTCCAACAATGGCAGATTTGCTACAGCAGGTGCAGCAGGTTTGCTAAACTCTCCGCTTGACTGCCGCCTTTGTACGCACTGCCTACCCGGATCCAGAACATGACTCGACCAGACTTCCTGCCCGTCCCTGCCCTGCTGGGCGCCATCGCATTCGGCGCGGCCTTGCTGTCCGCCAGCGTGCACGCCGCCGACAAGGACAAGGCCGCCGCACCGACGCGCCCCGCGCTGACCGTCACCAGCGTCCAGGCCACGTCGAGCAGCCTGCCGCTGCAGCTGACGGCCAACGGCAATGTGGCCGCGTGGCAGGAAGCGATCATCGGTAGCGAGTCAAACGGTTTACGCCTGGCCGAGGTGCGCGTGAACGTCGGCGACGTCGTCAAGCAGGGCGATGTGCTGGCGGTGTTCTCAAGCGATACGGTCGACGCCGACGTGGCGCAAAGCCAGGCTGCGCTGCTGGAGGCGCAGGCGAATGCTGTTGAAGCCATCGCCAACGCCAAACGCGCGCGCAACCTGGGCGACTCGGGCGCGCTGAGCCAGCAGGAAATCACACGCTACATGACGGCCGAAGGCGCGGCCAATGCGCGCATCGCGTCGGCCAAAGCCAGCCTCAGGGCGCAGCAGCTGCGCCTGAAATACACCAGGGTGGTGGCGCCAGACAGCGGCGTGATCTCGGCGCGCAGCGCCACCGTCGGCAGCGTGGTCGGCGTGGGCGCCGAACTGTTCCGCATGATCCGCCAGGGCCGCCTCGAATGGCGCGCCGAAGTCACGGCCACGGAACTGACCCGCATCAAGCCGGGCGCCAAGGTGCTGGTGAAAGCGGCCAACGGCAGCGAATTGACGGGCAAGGTGCGCATGATCGCGCCCACCGTCGACCTGCAGACGCGCACCGCACTGGTCTACGTCGACCTGCCGACCTCGCTGTCGGCCAGCGCGCCGTTCAAGGCCGGCATGTACGCCAGCGGCCAGTTCGACATGGGCGTCTCGAACGCCGTGACACTGCCGCAGCAGGCCGTCGTGATTCGCGACGGTTTCAGTTATGTGTTCCGCCTGAATGCGGACAGCCGCGTCAGCCAGGTGAAAGTGGTCACCGGCCGGCGCCTGCTGGACCGCATCGAAGTCGTCAAGGGCCTCACGCCGAATGCCACCATCGTGGTGTCCGGCGCCGGCTTCCTGAATGACGGCGACCTGGTCAAAAATGTCGCCGCGCCGTTGCCGGCCGTGGCCAGCCGCTAAGACACCCGAGGATACGACCATGAATTTTTCCGCCCTCTCGATCAAGAACCCGATCCCGGCGATCATGCTGTTCGTGCTGCTCACGCTGGCCGGCCTGCTGGCCTACAAGATGAACGAGGTACAGGACTTCCCCGACATCGAACTGCCCATCGTGACGGTCAGCGCAGTACTCGACGGCGCCGCGCCGGCCCAGCTGGAAACCGAAGTCGCACGCAAGATCGAAGACTCGGTCGCCACCCTGCAAGGCGTGAAGAACATCTATACCAAGGTGCTTGACGGCGCCGCCACCGTCACGGTGGAATTCATCCTCGAGAAGGATTTGTCGGATGCCGTGAACGACGTGCGCGACGCGGTCGCGCGCGTAAAAGCCGATTTGCCGGCCGAGATGCGTGACCCGAGCGTGACCAAGGCGACCACCGCGGGGCGCGTCGTGATGACCTTCACGGCCGCCGCGGCGCCGGCCAAAACCGGCGGCGTGGCGCTGGACGACCAGGAAATCAGCTGGTTCGTCGACAATGCAGTCTCGAAACGCCTGCTCAGCGTGCCCGGTGTGGGCGCGGTGAAACGCGTCGGTGGCGTCTCGCGCGAAGTGCGCATCGAGCTCGACGACGCGCGCATGGCAGCCTTGAAAGTGTCGGCGCTGGACGTGTCGCGCCAGTTGCGCAATGTACAGCGCGAGGAACCAGGTGGACGCGGCGACGTCAGCGGCGCCGAGCAGTCGGTGCGCACCATTGCCACCGTGCAGACGGCGCAGGAACTGGGCCGCCTCGATATTCCGCTCCTTGATGGGCGCCACGTGCGCCTCGACCAGGTCGCGACAGTGACCGACACCGTGGCCGAGCCGCGCGCGATTGCCGAGCAGGATGGCAAGCGCGTGGTGGCCATCGAAGTGTTCCGCACGCGCGGCGCCAGTGAACTGAAAGTGGCCGCCGGTTCGCGCGCGGCACTCGACGAGCTGCGCCTGAGCCACCCGAACATCGTCATCAAGGAAGTGATCGACAACGCCGCGCCGGTGCAGGAAAACTTCGACGTGTCGATGGAGATGCTGTACGAAGGCGCGATCCTGGCCGTGCTGGTGGTGTTCTGGTTCCTGCGCGACTGGCGCGCCACGCTGGTGGCCGCTGCCGCCCTGCCCTTGTCGGCCATCCCGGCGTTCCTGGGGCAGTACCTGTTTGGCTACACGCTCAACACGGTCACGCTGCTTTCGCTGGCGCTGGTGGTCGGCGTGCTGGTCGATGACGCCATCGTCGAGATCGAGAATATTTCGCGCCATCTGCGCATGGGTAAAACGCCGATGCAGGCCGCGCTGGAAGCGGCCGACGAAATCGGGATGGCCGTGATCGCCACCACCTTTTCTCTGGTGGCGGTGTTCCTGCCGACCGCCTTCATGGGCGGCATTCCGGGCAAATTTTTCAAGCAGTTCGGCTGGACCGCGGTGCTGGCAATTCTCGCCTCGCTGCTGGTAGCGCGCCTGCTCACGCCGATGATGGCGGCGTATATCATGAAACCTTCCAAGCACGGCGAAGAGAAGGATGGCTGGCTGATGCAGCGCTACATGGCATCCATGCGCTGGTGCCTGCAGCACCGCCTGGTCACCGTGATTGCGGCGGGGGTCTTTTTCGTCGCGTCGATCGGCCTGGTGTTCCTGCTGCCAACCGGTTTCGTGCCGGCCAACGACCGCGGCCAGACCCAGATCACGGCCGAGCTGCCGCCCGGTTCCACGCTGGCGGAAACCAGCTTTGTGGCCGAACAGGTGCGGCGCGAAGCGATGAAGGTGTCGGGCGTGACCAGCATTTTCAGCTCGATCGGCGGCGGCTCGTCCGGTGACGCGTTCGCCCCGGGCGCCGCGGCCGAGGCGCGCCGCGCCGTGCTGACCGTGACCACACTGCACCGCAGCAAGCGCAGTACTTCGCTCGAATCGATCGAATCGGCCATCCGCACGCGCCTCGAACAGGTGCCCGGTGCGCGTTTCTCGGTGGGCCCGCCCGACACCGGCGTCAAGATGCAGCTGGTGCTGCGCAGCGAAGACCCGGCCGCGCTCAATCTCGCCTCGCAAGCCGTGCTGCGCGATCTGCGCACCTTGAAAGGCGTTGGCAATGTCAACTCGACCGCTGCACTGGTGCGCCCGGAAATCATCGTGCGGCCCGATTTTGCCAAAGCCGCCGAACTGGGCGTGACGGCTGCATCGATCGGCGAGACGGTGCGCGTGGCCACGGCCGGCGACTACGACCTGGCCTTGACCAAGATGAACCTGACCGAGCGCCAGGTGCCGATCCGCGTCAAGCTGCCCGATGCCGTGCGCGCCGACCTCGACGCGATCGGCCGCCTGACCGTCCCGGGCCGCAACGGTCCGGTGATGCTGGCCAACGTCGCCTCGGTGACGATGGAAAGCGGCCCGGCCCAGATCGACCGCCTGAACCGTTCGCGCAATGTGACCTTCGACGTCGAGCTGTCGGGCCGCTCGCTCGGCGAAGTCAACACCGAGGCGCGCGCGCTGCCGTCGGTGGCGAACCTGCCGCCGTCCGTCAAAATCGCCGAACTCGGCGACGCGCAGGAGATGGCCAGCCTGTTTGCCAGCTTCGGCATCGCCATGCTGATTGGCGTGATCTGCATCTACTGCGTGCTGGTGCTGCTGTTCACCGACTTCATGCAGCCGATCACCATCCTCGCGGCGCTGCCGCTGTCGATCGGCGGCGCCTTCGTGGCGCTGCTGGTGACCGGCCGGGCGCTGTCGATGCCGTCGATGATCGGTCTGATCATGCTGATGGGGATCGTGACGAAAAACTCGATCCTGCTGGTCGACTATGCGATTCTGGCGAGGAAAGAAGGCATGAGCCGGTTCGACGCGCTGGTCGACGCCTGCCACAAACGCAGCCGCCCGATTTTGATGACGACGATTGCGATGGGCGCCGGCATGTTGCCGCTGGCGCTGGGCATTGCCGGCGACCCGAGCTTCCGCTCGCCGATGGCCATTGCCGTGATCGGCGGCTTGATCACCTCGACCTTGCTCAGCTTGCTGGTGGTGCCGGCGGTGTTTACCTACATCGACGACCTGGAGCACTGGCTGGGACGGATGGTGGGGAAAATGCGCGGTAAGGGACATGCGTCGGGCGTGGCGCCCAAGCCGGCGCTGGTGGAGTAATCCAGCGACAGGCGCCCGCTTCACCCCGCCAGCCGCAACTCGATCCGTTCGATGACATGCCGCACGTCGTCGGGCGGGACCGGCGGGCTGAAATAATAACCCTGGCCGACATGGCATCCATGGTCAAACAGCCAGTTCATCTGTTCGCGCGTTTCCACGCCTTCGGCCACGAGCGTCATGTTCAGCGCCACGCCCATGGCGATGATGGCCTGGGTCAGCTTCTCGGCATTCTTGTCCAGCAAAATATTCTGGGTAAACGATTTATCGATTTTCAGGCATTGCAAGGGTAACTGGCGCAAATAGCTCAAGGACGAAAAGCCGGTGCCGAAATCGTCCAGCGAGGTGGCAAAGCCGTGTTTGTTCAGCCCCTTCAGGACGGCCTGGGTGGTTTCGAGCTCGCGCATGAGGCAGGACTCCGTGACCTCGATCTCCAGTGCAGCGGGGGTGACCCGGTACTCTTCGATCAACTGGCTCAGATACGTGATCAGGTTGGGCGACAGGATATCGGCGATCGACAGGTTGATCGCGATCGGGAACGGCGCCATGCCCGCCTTCTGCCAGCGCGCCCATTCCGCAATGGCGTTGCGCATGACCCAGCGATCGATGCGAATGATCTGGTCACTGCGCTCCGCAACCGGGATGAACGCGTCAGGACTGCTCTGCCCGCGGGTCGGATGGTTCCAGCGCAGCAGCGCCTCCAGGCCGACCACTTTACGGCTGAGCAGATCGACCTTGGGTTGGTACACCAGCGCCAACTGGTTGCGGTCGACCGCCTCTTCCAGGTCGCGCTCGAGCAGGAAATAGTCGAGGTGGTCCGACGCCATTGCCAGTTCGAACACGGCGCTGCGCGAGCGGCCGCGCGATTTGGCCTCGCACAGCGCCAGGTGGGCATGGCGCAGCAATTCGCTCAGGGTGGTGCCATGGCCGGGAGGAATGGCGATGCCGACAGAGACGCCCAGGCGTAACTGGTGCTCCCTAACTTCAAAGGGGGCGGCGACGGCCTGGTGAAGGCGCTCGGAACAGATCAGGCTGGTGGCCGGGCTGGGATGCGGGATCTGCAGCAGCAGCAGGAACTCGTCGCCGCCAACCCGGGCCAGCAGATCGAATGCACGCGTGACTGCCTTCAGTCGCAGCGCCAGCTGCTGCAGTACCTGGTCGCCAACTTCGTGGCCGTAGGTATCGTTGATATGTTTGAAGTGGTCCAGGTCCAGCAACATCAGCGCGCAGTGAAACGCGTCTTCGTTCAGAAGGCGCGTGATCTCCTCTTCCATGGCTTGCCGATTGTAGAGGCCGGTAAGGTGATCATGCTGCGCGCGCCAATGCAGCTTTTGCTGGAGCCTGCGGGTCAGGTGCAGTCGCTGCACGTCGCTCACCAGGCGCAGCAGGTTTTGCAAGGCCTCGGCCTCGACCTGGGTCCAGGGCAGGGAATAGCCTCGCACCGATTGCTGCCACTCGGCAAATGAACGCCGGGGTTCCAGGCGCACCTGGCCATTCGGCAACACCTGCACATCGTCCTTGTCCGGCTTGCCACCCCAGCGTACTTCCTGCACATGTTCAGGGCGGCACATGAAGGCAAATATCGGCTCCTGTTCCGACCGTTGTGACAGCAAGATGCCGGCGCTGTCCGGCAGGCTGGCAAGGGCCGTGGTTTCCGACACCAGCAAGTCGTCCCACATCAGCACGACCGGATCGGGGCTGTCGTCGTCGAGCCGCGCGCGCATCTCGTCGAGTACCGCGAGCGCGCTGCCCTGCACGCGTCCAGGTCCGCCAAGATAAGACAGGCGGCCTGCGCGCACACCGAAATTGGTGGCGCCAAAGGCCTGCAGCAGTTTCGGCGTCCAGGCATCGAGTACGCCTGGCAAGTCGTTGCCCTGAATCATGGCCTGATGAAATTCGTTAAGCAAGTGATCCAGTGTCAGGCGATGCATCATGGCGTCCATGCCAGAGAGCGCCTCGATGCGCATATTCGTGATTTCCCCCAGCAAGCCACATACCTGACGCAAGCTCTCGCGGATTTGATGGGGCGGCGTCTTGGGCGTATTGTGGTGGCAGGCGATCAAGCCCCACAGCCTGGCGTCGCACACGATCGACATGGTCAGGGTGGCGCGCACGTCCATATTCTGCAGGTAAGCCAGATGGACCTCCGAGGGGCCGCGCAGCATGCAGTGGCTCTGGTCGAGTACCGTCCCGTCGGGCAAGGTCGGGGGCAGCAGCCGGTCCATGGGCGCCGCGACATCGGCCAGCACGCGCAGCTTGTTGGTCAGGTAGAGCTGGCGCGCCTGCGCGGGAATGTCAGAGGCAGGAAAGCGCAGCCCGAGGAATTTTGGGCTGGTCTGCGCAGAGGTGCGTTCGGCCACCACTTCGCCCGCGCCATCGGGCAAAAAACGGTACACCATGACGCGGTCGAACGACGTGAATGCCTGCACCAGCTGCGCGCATTCGTCGAAGAAGGCGCCGAGATTGCGGGCATGGCGCAAACGCGATAACACCTCGCCGAAATCGGCGAACATCTGGCTTTCGCGGGCCGATTCTTCGCTGCTCGCTTCGACCGGCAGCCACTCGAGCAGGGCCAGGCCGCCGCGCCGGTGCGCAAGGCATTCCCATCCGCCGCAGCCGGCTGTGGCACGGCTGCGCCGGTGCGTTCGAAGCGCAGGCGCCAGGGCAGAACCAGTGGCACAGCCTCCTCCCAGGCAGCGATTGCAGATGCACCGGCGTTGTCCGGGGTAGCCACCCAATCAGACACCGGCTGGCCGATGAGCGACCCGGCGTCCTGCAAGCCGGGCCAGTGGCGCACGATGCCTTCGGAAACCTGTACCAGAAGCCCGCTGGCGATCTCGACCACCATCAGGAAGCCATACGATTGTACGGTGCCCAACAGGTGAATCGGCTCCAGCGCGCACGATTGTTCAAGCTCTTTGGTGATCAAGCCGTTCAGGGGAGATTGATCCATGGTCCTTTGCCTCGCGTTGCGAGTACGCCCCTGCCCTGCTTGTTCAATGGCGCCGCGTAGTCGAAGCGAATTAGACCGGCGCCATTCTCGATAGTTCCAATAGGCGTCCCCGTCAGGCAAAAAGAAAAAGCCGTCCAGTTTGCACTGGACGGCTTCGGGCACTGCAGGCGGCGCACCGGTCCTGCCGTCAAATCAATGCACGAACAGGGCGATCAGGATAATGATCGGGATCGGCACGCCGACCATCCACAAAAGAATCGAACGCATCATCAGCTCCTTGAATTAATGGTGAAGTGGACGGGCGTGGGCCACGCCGTCACGCAGGCGCCCGCCGAACGTGGCAGCCAGGCTGGCCACGAACGCGCCCAGCAGCAGCGACACGGTCAGCCACAGCGCGGCGGTGGCAGCGGCCTTGCGGGCCTTGTCGGCCGCCTCTTTTGCCGCGGCCCTGGCTTTGACAGCGGCAGCACTCATGCGGGCATACACCTCGTCGACCCGCTTTTCGGCGTCAGGCGGGGCCATGCCGGTACGCGCTGCCACAGTTTGCGCCAGGTAGCCGCGGTCGTCGGCCGCCAGGCTGCCATTGGCCACGCTGGTGGCGAAGATACGGGCGGCTTCGGCACGCGGGTTGGCGTTCGCTTCGGCCAGCGGCTTGTCGCTGCGCATCAGCATGTCGGTGTAGTACTCGCCCGGATTCAGGTTCATACCCGTGTCGCCATTCGTTGCCGCAGTGGTGCCGACTGCGGCGCCAACGGTCGCAACCGTTTTGAATGCGCCGGACAGGGTCGAGCCGAGCGCACTGCCGAACAGGGCGGCGGTCAGCAAGGTAGCGACGGCCCAGGCCAGCAAACCGTGCGCCGTATCGCGGAAAAACACCTCGTCGTTGTGGACGCTGGCCCATTTCACGCGCAGGCGACCGGCCATGTAGCCGCCAATGCCGGACGCGATGATCGAGGTCAGCGATATCCAGAGGATGGCCGACACGCCCATGACCACGGCGCTGTGGTCTTCATATGGCGACAAGGTCGAAAAGCCGAGACCGGTGCCCAGCAGGGCCAGGATCAGCGACAGCGCGGCAGCCGACGCGGCACCGGCAAAAATGGCAGCCCAGGAGACCCCGGAGCGCCGCGTTTCGCCAGTGTCGTCGGCGCCCAGCGTCGCCGGATAGCCGGTGCTGTTGGGAGTTGCAGTAGTCATGATTTTCCCTGAAATATTTTTGTGATGGCGAAAAAAGAGCCGGTCCGCTTTTGGCTGACCGGCGTCTTCAATGCACTGCAGGATTACTTGCGGCCGCCCAGCAGCTTGGCCAGGATGAAGCCGGCGCCCACGGCCAGCGCGACCGCGGTGCCCGGGCTGGTGCGCACATAGTCGCGGCCGGTGGCGGTCAGGTTGCCGTAGGCGTCGCGCAGCTGTACGGTCTTGTCATTGAACGAACCGCTGGCGCCGGACAGGGCGCCGGAAATCTTGTCGACGCCGGCGTGGGCGCTGTTGGCCAGCTTGTCGACCAGCGGCTGGACGGTGCCGGCTGCCTTGTCGATCGTGCTGTGCACGTCATCGGCGTTCTTCGGCAGGTCGCGGGTCAGATTGCTGACCGTGTCCTTGGCGCTTTCCTTGGCATTGTCGATGGCTTTGCCGGCATCGGCTGCCAGATCTTTCGAGCCAGCCTTCATATCGGCGGCCGCTTTGCTGGCATCGTTCGACAGATCCCTGGCGGCATTGCCAACGCTACCTGAGCTGTTACCCTGATTGCCCGAGCGGCCTTGATTCAGGTCCTTGCCCATATTCGATCCGGCGCCTTCACGGCCAATGTCGCGTCCGGTACCTTCGTTTGGTTTTTGGCTGTCCATGATGTATTCCTTATAAAATTTTGGCTAAGGAATGCTGCTGGAGAGCAGGCATCCCGATTTGTTTGCATCGTGATACAAAAAATATAACAAAGCGGGAGGGAGGACTGTGCGCTGACTAACAGAATTCGCTAGCGCAGAAGGTGGCGGAAGGTCGGCTCGATATTCTTAGCATGCAGGAAGGCAACGATGTCTTCCAGGGTCGCATCCTTGAGCAGCAAGTCGGCGGGTGCGCCTGGCGCGGCCGGCGTGCTGCGGGCGGGCGCAGCAGGCGCCGGCGACTGCTTCTGGCGCAACACGGCCAGGGCTGCGTCGAACTGGGCCGCATCGATGCTGTGCAAGCCCTCTAGGAAGGCCACCTGCCCGCTTAGCGGCGGCGCCATCTCCAGGCCCGATTCGTCGGCAAACGACGCGCCCATGCCGGGATGGATGAAGGCCGCCCATTTGCCTGATTCCGGGTTCAGGCACGGCGGCAGCGCCACCAGCGTGGAAGCGGCATCCAGCGCCACTTTCACGTCCGAAAAATAGGCCTGGCGCAGCAAGGCGACAAATTCCTGCGCCAGCGCCGGCGCCACCGGGTTGGCCAGCGACAGCCACAAGCCATAGCCATCGGTGCCCGACACGCTGACCGCCGGCGCCGGCAAGTCCAGTTCGCTTTGCAGCGCATTCGCGACGTCGCACAGCAAGGTCCAGTGCGCGGCCTCGTCGCCGCTGCGCATCTTGCGAAATGGAATGACGATGGCGCGCACCGCGCCATCGGCGCCGGCCAGGTCGACCGCATCGACAGCGCTGCCGTCGATGCGCTGGGCAAGCCCGTCGATGGCGGCGCCCGGTGCGAGGTAGAGGCGAATCAGTTCCTTGATCAGTTTATGCATGGCGTCTTTCGAAAGCGTTGGCAGGCACGATACGATACATCGCGCCTCAGCGCAGAACATTTTCCCGGCGCGCCGGCCCGAGGGTCGAAAAATAGCGTTTAAAAGCGTCCATGGCCACGGCCACCTTGACCGGCTCGCCTTCGCGCCGCTGCGTCACCGCATTCACCGGCAGCGCGCCGAACTGCCATTGCGGCAGCACCTGCACCAGTACGCCGCGCGCGAGCAGTGGCAGCACGTCGGCGTGGCCCAGGCGCGCCAGGCCCAGGCCCTGCTCGCACATCTGCTGCAAGGACAGCTGGTTATTGCTGGCGATGCGCACGCGCACCTGCACCCGCTGCGTGGTCCCGGCCGCGTCCGTCACGTCCAACGGCATCAACGGCGCCGCGTCGGTCGCCCCGGCGTCCAGCGTGTGGCGCGCATTGGCCAGCCAGTGGTGGTGGGCGAGGTCGAACGGCACGGCCGGCACGCCGTGGCGCTCGAGGTAACCGGGCGCGGCGCAGACGATCCATTCGAAGTCGCACAGCGGCCGCGCCACCGCGGTGGAATCGGCCAGCTGGCCAACCCGGATGGCAATGTCGATGCGCGCGTCGATCAGGTCGATCAAGGCATCGTCGACCAGCAAACAAACTCGCAACTGCGGCGCCTCGGCCAGCAGCGGCGCCAGCGCCGCGGCAATGTGGACAGCAAAGCCCACGGGAGCAGCAATGCGCAGTTCGCCCGAAGGCGCGTCGCGCGCCAGCGCCAGCGCATCGGCGGCGGCAGCCGCCGCCTGCAACAGGCGCAGGCAATGTGGGTAGCAACGCTCGCCCGCTTCGGTGAGGGTCAGCTTTCTGGTCGACCTGTGCAGCAGCGTGACGCCGGCGTGCAGTTCGAGCGCGCGGATGGTCTGGCTGACCGCCGACGGCGTCATCCCGAGGCGGCGCGCGGCCGCGCTCATGGAGCCGGCCGCGACCGTCTCGGCAAACACGGCGAACGGTTTGAACGTATTCATTATGAAGCCTGACTTAAAAGTAATAGCGATTTTACGGGGCTTATCGCCGCAGCTGTTACCCGCTATTGTGGTGCACCACTTATACCTCAAGGAAATAACATGAAGATTGCCCTGATTGGCGCCACCGGTTTCGTCGGCGCCGCCGTACTGACCGAACTGCTGCAACGCGGCCACAGCGTCACCGCGCTGGTGCGCGACCCGGCCAAAGTGCTGCCACCGGGTGTAACCGGCGTGCGCGCCGACGCGTATGACGCCGCCAGCATCGCCGCCGGCGTGCGCGGTACCGACGCCGTCATCTCCGCCTTCAATCCCGGCTGGACTGCCCCGGACCTGTACAACACCTTCCTGCATGGCAGCGCCGCCATCGAGCGTGGCGTGGAAGCGTCCGGCGTGAAGCGCTTGCTGGTCGTCGGCGGGGCCGGCAGCCTGTTCGTGGCACCCGGCGTGCAGCTGGTCGATACGCCCAACTTCACCGACCACGTGCCGGCCAACGTGGTGCCGGGCGCCCTCGCCGCGCGCGACGCCCTCACGCGCCTGCGCGCCAACACGGTGCTGGACTGGACCTTCCTCAGCCCCGCCGCGATGCTGGCGCCGGGCGCGCGCACTGGCGCTTACCGTGTCGGCGGCGAAGAAGTGCTGATGGACGGCCCGGCGCCGGCCGGCATTTCGGTGGCCGACCTGGCCGTGGCGATCGTCGACGAAATCGAGCAGCCGCAGCATGTGAAAGCGCGCTTCACGGTGGCGTCAAAATAAAAAAAAAGGGAACGCCGCGGCGTTCCCTTTTTATCTCGTGGCGAAGCTTATTTCGCCAGCGACTTCATGTCGATCACGAAGCGATAACGCACATCGCTTTTCACCACGCGCTCGAAGGCTTCGTTGATCGCCTGGATGTCGATCACTTCAATATCGGCGGTAATGTCATGCTTGCCGCAGAAATCGAGCATCTCCTGGGTTTCCTTGATCGAGCCGATCATCGATCCGGCCAGGGTGCGGCGCGAGCCGATCAGGTTGAAGGCACTCACCGGCGGCGTGGCCGCATCGGGCACACCGACCAGCGTCATGACGCCATCGATTTTCAGCAGCTGCAGATAATCGTTCCAGTCGACCGCTGCGCCCACCGTGTTGATGATCAGGTCGAACTGGCCCTGCAGCTTGGTGAAGGTGTCCTTGTCGTTGGTGGCGTAGTAATGCGCCGCGCCGAAGCGCAGGCCGTCTTCCTGTTTCGACAGCGACTGGCTCAGTACCGTCACGTCCGCGCCCATGGCGTGGGCGATTTTCACGCCCATGTGGCCGAGGCCACCGAGGCCGATGATGGCGACTTTCTTGCCCGGACCGGCTTTCCAGTGGTGCAGCGGCGAATACAGCGTGATGCCTGCGCACAGCAGCGGCGCGGCCTTGTCGAGCGGCAGATTGGCCGGAATCGACAGCACATAGCCTTCCTTGACGACGATATGGTCCGAATAGCCGCCGAAGGTCGGCGTGACGCCATCGGCTTCGACGCTGTTGTAGGTCTGAACCAGGCCTGGCATGTACTGCTCCAGGTCTTCGTGGCGGTGCTCGCACTTGGTGCACGAATCGACGAAGCAGCCGACGCCGACGGCGTCGCCCACCTTGAACTTGGTGACGTTCGCGCCGACTTCGGTCACGAGGCCGGCGATTTCATGGCCAGGCACCATCGGGAACATGCCGCCGCCCCATTCGTCACGGGCCTGGTGGATATCGGAGTGGCACACGCCACAAAATTTGATGTCGATGGCGACGTCGTCGGCATTCAATGCGCGGCGTTCGAAGGTGAAAGGGGCGAGTTTTTCTTTGGCGGCAGTGGCCGCGTATCCGCGTACGAGAGTCATGGTGGGTTCCAAAAAGGGAGAAGTGAAAGGCAGCCGCGAGGGGCGCTGCGACCGAAGCGGCTTGGTTGCTGAGTATATAGCGAAATCAAAAACGCTGAATCGGGACGCCCAGAAACAAGCGCGCCGCTGCGCCGATAAAACTGTTGGTAATGTTTCCTGAATGCTAGAATCAGCCATCTTCTTTCGCCTGTTCGCGATGACACTTTCGGCCGACCAAATTCTTGCACTGGCACCCGATGCAGCCTCCGCCAAAGCGGGCAGCGCGCAATCGGGCGCAGCGAAATGGTCGGGCCTGGGCGGGCACGCGCAAGCGCTGTGGGGCCTGTGCCAGGGCAGCGGCAAGGAGCCCTACCGCGCCCAGATCGACCTGGCCGGCCCTTCTTTCAAATGCACCTGCCCGAGCCGCAAATTCCCCTGCAAGCATGGCCTCGGCCTGTACTTGCTGTACGCGCGCGACGCGCAAGCGTTTACCGACACCACCGCGCCGGCATGGGTCAACGACTGGCTGCAAAGCCGGGCCCAGCGCAGCGAACAGAAGGCGGCCAAGGTCGAACTGGCAACCCCGGAAGACGCCGCCGCGAAAGAGCAGCGCCAGCAAAAAACCCAGGACAAGCGCGCGTCGAGCGTCGAAGGCGGCCTGGCCATCCTCGACATCTGGCTGGCCGACCTGGCGCAAAGCGGCCTGGCAGGCCTGCGCAGCAAGCCGGCGCAGGACTGGGAAGCGATGGCTGCACGCCTGGTCGATACCCAGGCTGGTGGCCTGGCTGCGCGCCTGCGCCGCGCCGGCATGCGCATCTACGCGTCAAGCAGCAGCGGCTGGGAAACGGCCGTAGCGCGCGAGCTGGCGCAAATCGCCTTGCTCAGCCAAAGCTATCGGCGCCTGACCACCCTGCCCGCGTTGCTGCAACAGGATGTCAAAAGCGCGATCGGCTGGACCGTGAACCAGGACGATGTGCTGCTGGCGCCTGGCGTGCAGGATCACTGGCAGGTGTTCGGCAACCATACCGATCTGGACGCCCGCATCGGCCGCCGTGCCTGCTATCTGCGCGGGCGCGCTACCGGACGCTGGGCCATGCTGCTGCAATTCTCCGCTGGCGGACAGGCACTGCCACCACCGCTGCTGCCGGGCGCCGTCTACCAGGGCACACTGCATTTCTATCCCGGCGCGGCGCCCCTGCGCGTGGTGTTCGGCAGCGACGTGCAGATGACGCCTGCGACCAGCATGCCGCACAGCGAAACGCGTGATACCGGCACCCTGCTGACCGGGTACGCCGAGGCGCTGGCCGCCAACCCCTTCCTTGAGGCCTTTCCGATGCAGTTCGACGGCGCGGTGCCGCAGTTCGACGCGGGCCGCTGGTCGCTGCGCAGCGCCGCCGGTGCGCTTATTCCGCTGCAGGACGGGTTTCGCCATGGCTGGCAGCTGCTCGCCGTGGCGGGCGGCGCGCCTGCGAATGTGTTCGGTGTCTGGGACGGCATCGCCCTGCTGCCGCTGTCGATCGCATGCGGCGCGCGCCTGTACATTCTGGACGGCGCGCCATGAGTTTTTCGCCGGTCCTGCACAAGGCACTGCTGGCCGGCGCCGCCCGCGTGCCGCTGGGGGACGACAGCGTCGATGCGGCCCTGCACGGCGTGCTGGCCAATGCACCAGCGCCACTGCGCCTGTGGCACCTGGTCGCCGCGACCGACCTGTGGCAGCGCGCCGGCCTGACACCGCAGCATTCGCAGGCGCAGGCCGCGCCCTGCCCGCCCGGCCCCACCTGTCCACGCGCCGCCGAGCGGGTCCTGCAACTGATTTTAGCCGGCATGCACAGCGAGCAGCTGCCGCACTGGCTGGCACTCGCGCGCCAGCACGACATGAAGGTGCCGCATGGCTTGCTGGTGCCCCTGCTGGAACTGGGCATGCAAAAGCCGGCAGTGCGCGCCGACCTCGCGCCGCTGCTGGGCCAGCGCGGGCACTGGCTGGTGGCGCAGCACCCGGACTGGTCGGCCCAATACGGCGTGGCGGCCGACCTGGCCGCGCCCGAAACGCACTGGCAACTCGGTACGCTGGCCCAGCGCTGCGCCGCGTTGCTGGCCATGCGTCGGAGCGATCCGGCTGCGGCGCTGGCCACCTTGGCATCCGCCTGGGCCAGCGAGCCGCCGGAACAGCGCGTGGCGTTCCTGGCGGTGCTCTCCACCGGACTGGGACTGGCGGACGAAGCTTTCCTCGAGGGCGTGCTGGACGACAAACGCAAGGAAGTGCGCACCCTGGCGCAGCAGTTGCTGGCGGCCCTGCCGGGTTCCCAACTGGTGGAGCGCTGCAAAACACGCCTGGCAGGGATATTCCGTCATGCGCCGCCGGAACTGCTCCTGACGCTGCCGGACGCCTGCGACAAGGCGATGAAGCGCGATGGCATCGGCGTCGACGCGCAGCGCGGGCTGGGCGAAAAAGCCGGCTGGCTGTTCGACCTGATGCGTTCTGTGCCACCCGCGCACTGGCGCGCTGCCTGGCAGCTGGCACCAGAGGACGTCGTGGCGCTCTGCGCCCGGCACGAATTCAGTGTAGCGCTGCTCGGCGGCCTGGTGCAGGCTTGCGCCCGCACGCTGGGTGACCTGCCCACGCGCGAGGCGATCGAATGGTACGTACTGCTGGCCAGCGCCGAACTGCCCGCGGCAACCCGCATGATCAGTGCCGCCGTGCTGGCGCGCGACATGCAGCGCCTGCCGCTGCCCGACCAGGAGCGCATCGTGCTGCGCTGGCTGGCCGCGCCCGGCAATGCGCTGCGCGCCGACGCGCCCGCGCTGGAATGGGCCGAACGACGCGCCGGCGCCACCGCCGATCCGCTGCCGCTGGACCTGTCGCTGCGCATGCTGGCCGGCGCGCAGCACGCGATGCGCGCGGTCGCGCAGCCGGGCTATGAAGCACAACACGGTTTCAGGATATTGGGCCGCACACTCAACCCGGCCGTTCTCGCCACTGCGCAGGCCAACTGGCCCGCACCCGACTGGGAACACTGGCCGCGCTGGCGCGACCCGGTCGACCAGCTGGTCGATACGCTGCAATTTCGCTTAACGATGCACGCCGGTTTTTTGGAGATGGATGAATGAACACCACGAACGTCATGCGGCAGCACGCCGAGCAGCAGTACGCACACGAATTGGCCGCGTTGAAGGAAATCGACACGCGCCAGCGCCCGCCCAACTGGGAACTGTCGCCGTGGGCGGTGGCCATCTATCTGCTCGGCGGGACGCTCGATAACGGTGTCGAGATCACGCCCAAGTACATCGGCAAGCGCCGCATCATCGAGATTGCCATCGCCACGCTGGCCACCGACCGCGCGCTGCTGCTGCTCGGCGTGCCGGGGACGGCAAAATCGTGGGTCTCGGAGCACCTGGCCGCGGCCATCAGCGGCAACTCGACGCTGGTGGTGCAAGGCACTGCCGGCACGGCCGAAGAAACCATCCGCTACGGCTGGAACTACGCGCAGTTGCTGGCCAAGGGACCGAGCCTGGAGGCAGTCGTGCCGAGTCCCGTGATGCGCGCCATGCGGACCGGTAAAATCGCCCGCATCGAAGAATTGACGCGCATCCCGGCCGAAGTGCAGGACAGTTTCATCAGCCTGCTGTCGGAAAAAATCCTGCCGATTCCGGAACTCGACGACTACGTGCAGGCCGCCAAAGGCTTCAATGTGATCGCCACCGCGAATGACCGCGACCGCGGCGTGAATGAATTATCGAGCGCGCTGAAACGGCGCTTCAACACGGTGGTGCTGCCGCTGCCCGACAGCGCCGACGAAGAAGTGACCATCGTCGAGACGCGCGTGGCGAGCCTGGGGCGCGCGCTGGAACTGCCGGCCGAAAAACCGGCACTGGCGGAAATCCGCCGCATCGTCACCATCTTCCGCGAACTGCGCGCCGGCCAGACCGATGACGGCAAGATCAAGCTGAAGTCGCCCTCGGCCAGCATGAGCACCGCCGAAGCGATCTCCGTCGTCACCAACGGCATGGCGCTGGCCGCCCACTTTGGCGACGGCACGCTGCGCGGCGCCGACATGGCGTCCTCCCTGATCGGCGCGGTGGTGAAGGACCCGGTGCAGGACCGCCTCGTGATGCTGGAATACCTGGAAACCGTGGTCAAGGAACGCGACGGCTGGAAGGACCTGTACCGCGCCTGCCGCGACGTGTTGTGACGGTCCACTTCTTCGGCATCCGGCATCACGGGCCGGGGTGTGCGCGCAGCGTGGCGCAGGCGCTCGATCAACTAAGGCCAAGCCTGATCCTGATCGAAGGCCCGCCCGAAGCCGACGCCCTGCTGGCGCTCGCTGCGCTGGACACGATGCGCCCGCCGGTGGCGTTGCTGGTGTACGCGCCTGCATTGCCGCAGCATGCGGTGTATTACCCGTTCGCCGAATTTTCGCCCGAGTGGCAGGCAATCCGGCACGGCCAGGCGCACGCGGTGCCGACGCGCTTCATCGACCTGCCGCTGGCGCACGTGCTGGCCGGCGAGATGACAGTCGAAGAAGCTGTGGACCAGCCTGCACCGCGGCGCGGCGACGCGCTCGCCGGGCTGGCACAGGCGGCCGGCTTCTCCGACACCGAAACGTGGTGGGATCACCTGGTCGAACAGCGCGACGACAGCCTGGAACTGTTCGCAGCCATCGAAGAAATGATGACGGTGGCGCGCGCCGACATCAATGAACAGCTCGATCCACACGAAGCGCGGCGCGAGGCCCACATGCGCCAGATGATCCGGGCCGGCATCAAGGAAGGCCACCAGAACATCGCCGTCATCTGCGGCGCCTGGCATGTGCCGTCGCTGCGCACAATGCCGGCCGCAAAACACGACAAGGATCTGCTGGCCGGTCTGCCAAAAGCCAAAGTGGCGGCGACCTGGACGCCGTGGAGCTACGGGCGCCTCAGTTTCACCAGCGGCTACGGCGCCGGCGTGCAGGCGCCCGGCTGGTACCACCACCTGTGGCACACACCGCACAAGGCATCCGTGTATTGGCTGACCGATTGCGTGCGCCTGCTGAGAAAACACGGGCTCGATGCGTCGTCGGCGCACGTGATCGAAGCACTGCGCCTGGCCGACACGCTGGCCAGCCTGCGCGAGCGCTCGCGTGCCGGCTTGACCGAACTGCTCGACGCGCTGCAAAGCACGCTGTTTGGCGACAGCGATGCACCGCTGCGCCTGATCGAACGCGAACTGCTGGTCAACGACCGCCTCGGCAGCGTGCCGGACGAGACCCCGACCTTGCCGCTGACGCAGGACGTGCGGGCGCTGCAAAAACGCTATCGCATGGCGCCGCGCGCCGACCAGGTCGAACTCGATCTCGACTTGCGCCAGCCGCTGCATCTCGAAAAGAGCATCTTCCTGCATCGGCTGGCGCTGCTCGGTATCCGTTGGGGCCGGACCCGTGCCGTGCGCGGCAAGAGCGGAAGCTTTCACGAACATTGGCTGCTGGCGTGGGAACCCGACTTTGAACTCAAGCTGATCGAAGCGAACGTCTGGGGCGCGACGCTTGAACTGGCGTGCGAAGCGAGCCTGTGCCACCAGGCGCAGCAGGGCCAGCACCTGCCCGCCTTGACCGCGCTGGTCGAAGCGATGCTGCTGGCCGACGTGCGCCGCGCCGTGCCCGTGCTGATGGCGCGCATGCAGGCGCTGGCCGCCGGCACCCAGGACGCGGGCCTGCTGCTGGCCGCGCTGGCGCCGCTGGCCAATGTCCTGCGCTACGGCAGCGTGCGCGGCACCGACACGGCCAGCGTGGGCGCGGTGCTGGACGGCCTGGTGCTGCGCGCCTGCATCGCCCTGCCGGTGGCCGCACGCGGCATCAACGAAGAAGCCGCGCAGGTGCTGCTGGGGCAATGCATCCAGGCCGACGGCGCCATCCATCTGCTGCAGGTGGACGCGCACCAGGCGGCGTGGCACGCCGCGCTGGCGCAGTGTGCGGCGTCAAACCAGGTGCATCCACTCATTGCCGGGCGCGCCGTGCGCCTGCTGTTCGAGCAGGACGCGTGGAGCGTCGAACAAAGTGCGAGCGCCCTGTCGCTCGCATGCAGCAACCCGGTCGATCCGCTGGCCACGGCGGCGTGGCTGGAGGGCTTTTTGCGCGGCAGCGGCTTGCTGCTGGTGGTGAACGACCCGCTCTGGCACATCTTGAATGGCTGGGTCGCGACGCTGCCCGAGGACGCCTTCACCGAACTGCTGCCACTGCTGCGCCGCACCTTCGCCACGTTCGAAGCGCCCGAGCGGCGCCAGCTGGGCGAACGGGTCGCCAGCGGCGAAGTCGTGCTGGCCGCAGCGGCGGCGCACGATATCGATCCGGCACGGGCCGCGCTGGTGCTGCCAGTGCTGGCACTGCTACTGGGAGAGACGGCATGAATACCGACCAATTGCAGCGGCGCTGGCGCCTGATGCTGGGCAGCGACGCCGACAACCTGGCCTTGGCGCCGGCCGACGCAGCGCTGGAACGCACGCTGGGCGCGCTGTACGACAAGCAGGAAGGACGCGGCGGCTTGCAGGGCTCGGCCCCGAACGTGGCGCGCTGGCTGGGCGACATCCGCGAATATTTTCCGGCCAGCGTGGTGCAGGTGATGCAGAAAGATGCGATGGAACGGCTGGGCCTCGAGCAGATGCTGCTTGAACCCGAGATGCTGCGCAGCGTGCAGCCGGATATCCACCTGGTCGCCACGCTGCTGTCGCTGAACCGCCTGATGCCGGGTAAAACCAGGGAGACCGCGCGCCAGGTCGTGCGCACCGTGGTCGAACAGCTCGAGCGCAAGCTGGCCAACCCGCTGCGCCAGGCAATTAGTGGCAGCTTGAACCGGGCGGCGCGCAACCACCGCCCGCGCCACAATGAAATCGACTGGCTGCGCACCATCCGCGCCAACCTGCGTCATTACCAGGTGGACTACCAGAGCATCATCGCCGAGCGCCGCATCGGCTTTGCGCGCAAAAGCCAGAGCCTGCGCGACATCGTGCTGTGCGTCGACCAGAGCGGTTCGATGGCGCCGTCGGTGGTCTACGCCAGCATGTTCGCGGCAGTCCTGGCCAGTATCAAGGCGGTCAGCACGCAGGTGGTGGTGTTCGATACGGCGGTGGTCGACCTGACGCCGCTGCTGGCCGATCCGGTCGATGTCCTGTTCGGTACCCAGCTCGGCGGCGGCACCGACATCGACCGCGCGCTGGCCTATTGCCAGGGCCTGGTGACGCGGCCGCAAGAGACGATTTTCGTGCTGATCAGCGATTTGTACGAGGGCGGGAATGCGGCGCAGATGCTGTCACGGGCGGCGGCGCTGGTCGAGAGCGGCGTGCAGATGATTGCGCTGCTGGCGCTGGACGACAACGGCGCGCCCAGCTACGACCATCGCCATGCGGCGCACTTCGCCAGCCTGGGGATTCCGTGTTTTGCCTGCACCCCCGACAAATTCCCGGACCTGATGGCGGCGGCGATCAGGAAGCAGGACATGGGCGCGTGGGCGGCGCGCAACGAGATTGCGCTGGCGGGGTAGCTCGGGCGCGAAATGCGCGACCAACACTGCGTGTGAGGGACCTGGCGCCTGTTTTGTCCCTCTCCTTAATTTCTAAGCCCACTCCGCGCTCAGCGTCTCAGCCTGCTGCATAACCAAAGCAACGGCCGCCTCTTCCTTCACGGGAGGATATTTGTACTTGCGCAAGATTCGCTTCACCAACAGCCTCAGCTTGGCCCGCACGCTGTCGCGCACTGCCCAGTCCACGCTGACGTTATTGCGCAGGCTCTCGGCCAGCTCATGGGCGATCTTCTTGAGCGTCTCGTCCCCCAGCTCGCGCACTGACTCCTCATTGTTGGCGAGCGCATCATAAAAGGCCAGCTCGTCCGCATTCAGCCCGGCGTTCGCACCCCGCTCAGCCTCCTCCTTGAACTTCTTCGCCATTGCGATCAGCTCTTCCATGACCTGGGCTGTCTCGATTGATCGATTCTGGTATCGCTTGATCACGTTGGTCAGCATCTCGCTGAACTTGTTGTTCTGCACGACGTTGGTGGCGAACCGGGCCTTGATTTCACCTTCCAGCAGGCGCTCAAGCAATTCAACCGCCAGGTTACGCTCGGGCAGGTTGCGCACCTCGTTGAGGAAATCGTCATCGAGGATACCGATGTTCGGCTTTTCGAGGCCCGCCGCATTGAAGATGTCCACGACCTCATTAGACACCAGCGCCGATCCGATGATTTGCCTCACAGCCAGATCGCGCTCCTCGTCCGTGCGCTTCTTGCTGCTGATGTCCCTCTTGGTCAGCAGTACCTTGACGGCCTGGAAGAACGCGACCTCGTCGCGCACCGCTTTCGCCTCGTCGAGTGTGCAGCACAGCGTGAACGCCTTCGACATGGCCAGCGCGGTATCACCAAATCGTTTTTTGCCGTCTTTCAAGCCAAGGACATGGTTGGCTGCCTTGGCCAGCATGCCATGCCCGCCCGTCAGGAAGTCGCTGTAATCGATCTGGTGGAGCATGGCGCGCAACACGTCCAACTTCTCCTCCAGTACCGCGTATGCCTCGTACGCATCGACTGTGGGGCGTCCGCGGCCCTTGCTGGCGGTGTACTCCTTGAGCGCCTGTTTCAGGTCGCTGGCGATGCCGATGTAGTCCACCACCAGGCCGCCTTGCTTGTCGCGGAAAACGCGGTTGACGCGCGCGATTGCCTGCATCAGGTTGTGGCCCTTCATCGGCTTGTCCACATACATGGTGTGCACGCATGGCGCATCGAAGCCGGTCAGCCACATGTCGCGCACGATTACCAGGCGCATCGGATCATCGGGATCTTTGAAGCGCTTCTCCATGCGCTTCTTAACTTGCTTCGAATAGATGTGCGGCTGCAGGAGAGGCTTGTCGCTGGCCGAACCTGTCATGACCACCTTGATCACGCCCTTCTCAGGATCGTCGTCATGCCAGTCGGGCCGAAGCGCGATGATGGCGTTGTACAGGTGCGCGCAAATGTCGCGACTCATGGCGACGACCATCGCCTTGCCCGACTGCGCCTTGTCACGTTCCTCAAAATGCTGGACCAGATCAGCCGCGACCTGCTTGATGCGCGGTTCGGAGCCGACGACTTTTTCCAGCGCGGCCCAGCGGCTCTTTAGCAGCGCCTTTTGATCATCCTCCTCGTCCTCGGCCAGTTCGTCCACCTCGTCGTCGATGCCATCGAGCGATTCCTCTCTCAGCCCGAGTTTGGCGAGACGTGACTCGTAGTAGATCGCGACCGTCGCGCCATCGTCACGGGCCTGCTGCATGTCGTAGATGTGGATGTAGTCACCGAAGACCGCGCGCGTGTCCCGGTCCTCGCTCGACACTGGCGTGCCGGTAAACGCGACGAAAGTGGCATTCGGCAGCGCATCGCGCAGGTTCTGCGCGTAACCAACCTGATATCGCTCCAGATACTGGGCCGGCGCTTCTGCCGCTTCCACGAGCGATGCCGGACTCGTTCCAGTGCCAGGCACGAGCGGCTTCACCTTGCGGGATTTCAGCTTCGCCTCAAAACCATACTGGGTGCGATGCGCCTCGTCGGCGATCACGACAATGTTATGCCGGTCGGACAGGAGAGGAAAGGTGTCCTCGTCCTCGCCAGGCATGAATTTCTGGATCGTGGCAAACACGATGCCGCCTGACGGCCTGTTGGCAAGCTTGGCGCGCAGATCCTGCCTCGTCAAAGCTTGCACCGGCTGCTCGCGCAGCAGATCCTGCGACAGCGAGAAAACGCCGAACAATTGGCCATCAAGGTCGTTGCGGTCGGTGATGACGACAATGGTCGGATTCTCCATCGCTGCTTCGCGCATGACGCGCGCCGCGAAACAGGTCATGGTGATGCTCTTGCCCGACCCTTGCGTGTGCCACACCACGCCACCCTTCTGGGTGCCGCCAGGGCGCGAGGCGGCGACCACCTGCATGATCGCAGCGCGCACGGCATGGAACTGGTGATAGCCGGCGACCTTCTTGATCAGCGTGCCATCATCTTCAAACAGCACAAAGAAGCGCAGGAAGTCGAGCAGGTAGACCGGCGCCAGGACGCCGCGCACGAGTGTCTCAAGCTCGTTGAACTGCCCCAATGGGTCGAGCTCAACGCCGTCGATGGTTCGCCACGCCATGTACCGCTCGGCGTTACTTGACAGCGATCCCATGCGGGCCTCGGTGCCGTCCGCAATCACCAGCACCTCGTTGTACTGGAACACGTCCGGGATCTGCGCCTTGTAGGTCTCGATCTGGTCGTACGCCTTCCAGATGTCGGCGTTCTCATCGGCCGGATTCTTCAGTTCCAGCAGCACCAACGGCAGGCCATTGACGAACAAAATGACGTCTGGTCGGCGCGTATGCTTCGGCCCTTTGATTGAAAACTGATTCACAGCCAGCCACTCGTTCGCGGCTACCTCGGCGTAATCGATCAGGCGGACAAAGTCGCCGCGACTCTCGCCGTCTTTCTCATATTCGACCGCAACACCGTTGACCAGCAGACGATGGAAAAGTCTGTTCGCTGACAACAACACGGGCGTATCCAGGTTCAAGACCTGCTGCAGGGCGTCCTCGCGGGCGGAAAACGGTATGTGTGGATTGAGCCGACTGATGGCATCCCGCAATCGTTCGACGAGAACGACCTGGATGTAATTACTGCGCTCGGGGGAACCGCCGTCAACGGCAATGTCCGGGCCATATACATGGCTGTAGCCAGTGTCGATCAGCCATGCCAGCGTTTCTTGTTCGAGTTGGTCTTCAGTCATTGGCTCGCCCGGATCTGTCGATCCAATCGACACGTTGCGTCGATATGTTTAAAAAAGCAGTAAAAATCGACACGTTTATCGGATGTGTCGATCGCATCAACCTGTTGCTATCGAACCAACTCAGCCAGCAACGCGTCATTAATGTAGTACTTCTCCCGCCCGATTTTGTGCTCTCGCAAGACGCCCAGGCCCGCCAGCACTTCGGCGTTACTGGACAGAGAACCCATGCGGGCCTCGGTGCCGTCCGGGATCAACAGAACCTCGTTGTACCTATATAGCGTGATGCTTCGGGTAAAACACCTTACGCAGCTTTTTTTAAAATGTCGCCGTCTTCTCGTAGGCGCAACTGACCAGAGATCAAACGTGGGAGAAGAGTATCGCGAATCGCGACAAGGGATTGGCAGCGCGCTTGGTTGTCATGAATTTTGGCCCAAATTGGCTTTACAAGGACCTCAAACGCTAACTTGATATCATCAGGCGGATTTAGCACCGCATAGCTTGGAAAGTACTTCAACGCAAGCCGATTTACAGTTGCGCCTTGGATTGTGTGTTTCGCCAGGAGACGTTGGAATGGGGCAGCAATAAACTGATGGAACCAAAAATGGCCATACCCGTTGGTTGCACAAGGTCGAACTAATGCCAACCTACGACCTAGACAGCAACGTGTTGCGGGTGGGATCAGCGCGAAGAAACCAAGAGTCGCCTCGTAACTGAAGACAATATCGCCATGGCGGGGTTCGATCCTGCGAGTCCATTGACTCCATTGGTCTTCATGGATATGTCGAACCTCGCCAAGCTCCAGGCCAGTTCCAGTTAGGTTCCTGATGCCCAAGAAAATCGGCCCCGTATTAGCTTCCGGTGGCGTTGCATGGGGGCCATCGTAGACGCCTTCTACTACTTGCTCGATAGTGGCCGAGCGCCACCCCCGGGGAACCAACCCAAGCGCCGAGGTTTCAAAGCTATCAGGGAACAGCGCCGCCGTCGCCCCATCCATTCCATCGGGTACGCGCCCATCCTGTCTGCCGCCGACAGGATCGAAGTCTACGAACCACGACTTGAATATAGCTTGGGCGATGGATTCAAGGGTGGCGTTGGTTTCGCGCAGAAGCGCAATGCGGTCATCGACGGCTTTAAGTATTCCGACTATCTCCCGCTGAACGCGAAGTGGAGGGATCCGAATCGGAAAATTTCCAAACTCGATTAGTGGGATGCGATCTACCGTGCTTCCATGAATCGTTCGCTGTCGAATGACATCTTGAAATTCAGGGGCTAGAAATGCGTACAGAACATATTCAGGGATTGCCAGTGTCGGATTGATCCGCATTAATGCCATTCGGCGACCAAGGCAGCATCGAAGCCCTGCTGGGACAATTGCTGCCTGCCCTAACCTTGTTTCGTACGAAAAAACTACATCGCCCTCTTGAGGCGTCACGCGCTTAGTCCACTTGACGAAATCATCCTCGGACAAGAATTCGGTGGATGAAAAATTCAATCGTCCACTATTGAGGTTTGAGATTCCCAAGAAGACTGGGCCTTTATTGGTCTTCTTGGGAGTTGCATGTGGCCCATCGAAGATGGTACAGATGGAAGAAACAGAGACAATCGGCCATTCAGAACTCATACCCCAGCCCCCCCAGATTCTGGCGTATCAGCTGATCCAGCTCGGCGCCTTTGGACATCTGCTCGCCCAGGGCCTCAGTTAGCTTCTGCATTTTCTCGGCAAAGCCTTCATCGTCGTCCTCGACAGCTTCAGCACCGACATAGCGTCCCGGCGTTAGCACATAGCCATGTTCGGCGATCTCTGCCAACCTGACGCTGCGGCAGAAACCGGCAACATCCTGATATTCGCCCGAGTCCGCTTCGCCGCGCCATGACGCCACAGTGCCGGCAATCTTGTCGATCACTTCCTCAGTGAATTCGCACTGCACGCGGCTGATCATGCTGCCCAGCTTGCGCGCGTCGATGAACAAGACCTCGCCTTGGCGGGCGCGCTTTTCCTTGACCAGGAACCACAGGCAGGCCGGGATTTGCGTATTAAAGAAGAGTTGACCAGGCAGCGCGATCATGACTTCGACCTTGTCCGCATCGACCATGGCGCGGCGGATATCGCCCTCGCTGTTCTGGCTGGACGACATCGAGCCGTTTGCCAGCACGATGCCGGCGCGCCCCGTGGACTTGAGGTGGTACAGCATGTGCTGGAGCCATGCGTAATTGGCATTGCCCAGCGGCGGCGTGCCGTAAACCCAGCGCGGGTCGCCCTCAAGGCTGCCATGCCACCAGTCCGAAATGTTGAAGGGCGGGTTGGCCAGCACGAAGTCGGCGCGCAGGTCGGCGTGCTGGTCGCGCACAAATGTATCGGCCGGCTCCTTCCCGAAGTTGAAGTCGATGCCCCGAATTGCCAGGTTCATCGCGGCCAGTCGCCACGTCGTGGGATTGGCTTCCTGCCCGTAGATGGACACATCGCCGATTTTGCCGCCGTGTGCCTCGATGAAGCGCTCGGACTGGACGAACATGCCGCCCGAGCCGCAGCAGGGGTCGTACACCTTGCCGTGGTGTGGCGCCAGCACCGCGACCAGGGTCTTGACGATGGACGCTGGCGTGTAGAACTGGCCGCCGCGCTTGCCCTCTGCGCTGGCGAACTGGCCAAGGAAATACTCGTACACCTGCCCGAGCAGATCGCGCGCGTGGTTTTTGGCGGTGTCGCCCGACTCGCCAAAGCCGATGGTCGAGATCAGATCGACCAGCTCGCCGAGCTTGCCATCCGGGAGCTGCACCCGCGCGTAGCGCTTGTCGAGGATGCCCTTGAGCTTGGGGTTCTCGGCCTCGATCAGCGACAAGGCATCGTCGATGCGCTTGCCGATATCGGCCTGCTTGGCTTGCGCCCGCAGCGTCTCCCAGCGTGCCGCCTCGGGCACCCAGAAGACGTTGACTTCCTTGTAGTAGTCGCGGTCCTCCAGTTCGTCGGCCAGCATCTCGGCATCGACATCATGGAGGAAATAATCGTCCGCAGCATCGCCAAAACGCCGCGTCAGCTCATCGCGGCGGGTCTGGAAGGTGTCGGATATGTACTTGACGAAGATGAGGCCCAGCACGATGTGCTTGTATTCGGCGGCGTCCATGTTGGCGCGCAGCTTGTCGGCTGTGGCCCAGAGGGTTTTCTTGATGTCTTCAATCATGGGGATGCGGTCATGGGATTCTGTATGAGCGTGATCTTATCCCATGTTGGACGTTTCTAAAATGCAAACCTTTCCAATGACGGTAGTGCGTTGTACGGCGACGCGGCGTTTAACCGGCGCTGGGTGGGAATCAGGGCGCCATCCCGTGCGCCAGACTGACCAATTTTTCGCGGTCCGGTGGCGACATCCGGTGGAACACCACCAGCAGCCATGCGGCCTTATCATCCTTCCTGTGGAAGTAGAACTCCGTTACGTTGAGCACTTTGGCGATGCGCTCTACCATCGACGCTTGACTGATCTAGCAGGTTGCACCTGCCATGCTTTTTCCTTTCAGTAGGTCTATGCCAAAGTGACAGGTGTACGGGTCCTTTTCATCTTTGTCATAGGAACAGTCAACGTCACCTCGCTCCCGCTGACGCATTCCCAGTGTCGTGCCGCAAGCCAATTTCAGGTCCGGCCCGATGGCATCGAACATCTCCTTCGCAAGCTGGCCCTGGATAGCGAATGACAGGCGCCGCTCCGTTCGTTTCGGCGGCTGGCTGTCGCCCAGTTGGCCGGAATACATGAGGTAGTGAACCGTGTACGGGGCGAAAGTTCCATCCCAGGGCTTTGATGCTGCAAGTGCCACCAACGAACACAACATCGTCACCATCAGGATGACTACACGGGTCTTCATGATTAGCTCCTTAAAATTGGACGTGGAAGTGGTCGTTGTGCTTGTCCAGGGTGCGTGCGCCGGGAACCCGCGTATCGTTGAAGAAGATGACGAGCCTGCCCGGTGCACAGGTGTGGAAAAGCTCGATCAACAGGGCAGTGGCTTCGCGGTCGTAGTCGGGACTGACATACGTTACGCCGGTATGGTGCCCGTCCTTGCGCAATGGCCGAACGTCCATTTCCAGTCCCTTACGGTGGGACTTGTGACCGAAGTCCAGACCACCAGCTACGCTGATGTTGCCAACACCGAACTTGCGGCGTTCGATCAGCGCCCACTCCCTTTCGACGGCAAGCAGTAGCGTCATCATGGTGGGATGGGCGTACTGGGCAGCACCATCAGGCGGCGTGCCGTAGACGTAGTAACCGGCCCCTTCCGGTGCCTGCGGCAGCATGAATAACCCGCGTGAGTCTTCTGGTAGCGGTGCGTACATGATGCGCCCTTCAAGCGATGCGGTTGGTGGACAAGTCCCAGCCGCCTTGCGTATTGCCGCCAGCGCCACCACCGATCTTTTGTTGGCAGTACTTCCATTTCACTTTGCTGAACTTTAGCGAGAACGAGTCGTGTAAGCCGCTGCCTTCGTGCACCACTTGATCCATGCTTCCGATCAGGACGTTTTCCAGTTCAATTTCGTAGTACTTCACTGGCACGCCGTTGCCGTCAGCACGCATGAATTCAAGTTTGGCCTTTGGGATCGTCTTACCCGATGAACAGGTTTGCATGAGTACAGGTGATGCAAGGTCTGCAAGCTTCGTCAGTGCGATGCTCTTGTGTTCACAGCGTTCGGCGGTGTGTCCGCCGGCAGTGGAAGCTGTGGCACTTTTGGGCTGCTTCACACCCAACTGCATAGACGTGCATTCGATCCAGCCTTGGTGGGAAGAATCGGCGGATTCGCCTTTGATGCCGTCGATAGAAAGATAAACGTCGATTGCCATGATTGCCCCTATCGGTGTGGTCGAAAGGGTAAGTGTTGAGCGACTTAGATCGCGGCGGCTTGGGCAGCCTCAAGCGGACTGAAAAGACGGTAGTAAATCACACTTGGGACGACTTGAATAAAAAATGCCGGCGCCTTGCCGGTTTCGTGGGTGGCTAAACCCCGAAGTATTCGCAACTTTGTGTGCTTGCATCGGTTAACAGTAAAACACCATGCAACAACAAAAAACCCGCGCCTCCTATGGGAAGAGCGGGTTTTAGTGTGTCTCGAATCATCGTGACACCATGTACTGGTGCCGCTTGCCGGAATCGAACTGGCGACCTTTTCATTACGAATGAACTGCTCTACCAACTGAGCTAAAGCGGCGACGAGCCGTATTCTAGCAAAGAATCGGTGAAACTTGCTAGTACGAATCGCGGTCGGTGCGGTTTTTGTTGGACGGCCGTCCCCGCGCAGGCGCGGATCGTTACAACGCATGCGATTGCCGCACCCGCAAACGTGCTATTGGCCCCCGCCTGCGCGGGGGTGACGGTTTTTAGGGCTGCGGCATCAGCATGCAGCAGAGGTAGGTGTGACTTACCCTTGCGTGTGATACCCCGTCACCACATCCACTTCCGCCTTCGACCCCAAAAACACCGGCACGCGCTGGTGCAGCTTGTGCGGGACAATGTCGAGGATGCGCTGCTTGCCATCGGTGGCAGCGCCGCCGGCCTGTTCGACGATCATGGCCATCGGATTGGCTTCGTACATCAGGCGCAGCTTGCCCGGCATGGCAGTGTCGCGCGTATCGGCCGGGTACATGAACACGCCGCCGCGCGAGAGGATGCGGTGCACGTCGGCGACCATCGAGGCCACCCAGCGCATATTGAAATCTTTTCCGCGCGGGCCGGTGCTACCTGCCAGCATTTCGTCGACGTAACGCGTGACCGGCGGATACCAGTGGCGGCTGTTCGACATATTGATGGCGAACTCTTTGGTCGTCTCGGGGATCTGCATATTGCGCTGCGTGAGCACCCACGAACCCATTTCACGGTCCAGCGTGAAGCAATTGACGCCGTTGCCGGTGGTGAGCACCAGCATCGTCTGCGGGCCGTACACGGCGTAACCGGCGGCGACCTGCTCGCTGCCTGGCTGCATGAAGTCGGCTTCGCTCGGCTCGCCCATGCCTTCCGGCGCCTTCAGCACCGAGAAAATGGTGCCGATCGAAACGTTGACGTCGATGTTCGACGAGCCGTCGAGCGGGTCGAACAGCAGCATGTACTCGCCCTTCGGATAGCGGTTCGGGATCGGGTGGATCGATTCCATTTCTTCCGACGCCATGGCGGCCAGGTGGCCGCCCCACTCGTTCGCTTCCAGCAGGATTTCGTTGGAGATGATGTCGAGCTTCTTCTGCACTTCGCCCTGGATGTTTTCCGTGTTGGCGGTGCCGAGCACATCGCCCAGCGCGCCCTTGCCTACCGCGTGGCTGATGGTCTTGCAGGCGCGCGCGACCACTTCGATCAAGAGGCGCAGTTCGGCCGGAATGCTGTTGTTTTTACGTTGTTCTTCCACCAGGTACTGCGTGAGGCTGACGCGTTTCATGAACTTCCTTTGTAATAACTAATTAGTTGGCGAGTGCTTTGGAAATCACTTCGCGCACATCGTTCGACAGTTTCTTGCGGCCGGCAACTTGCTGCAGCGCTTTTTTCATGTGCGCCTGGAAGGCCGGCGCATAGCGGCGCCAGCGGTCCATCGCGCGCGCGAGTCGGCTGGCCACTTGCGGATTCAAAGCGTCGAGCGCGATGACCTGCTCGGCCCAGAACACATAGCCGCTGCCGTCCGCCGCGTGGAACTGCACCGGGTTGGCGGCACAGAACGTCGACACCAGGCTGCGTGCGCGGTTCGGGTTGCGCAGGCTGAAGGCCGGATGCGTCATCAAGGCGCGCACCGCTTTCAGGTCTGTTTTCGGCGACGAGGCCTGCATCGAAAACCATTTGTCGACGACCAGTGCCTCGTTAGAGAAATCGTCGTAGAACGCGGCCAGCGCCACGGCGGCGCCCGCAGCCTCGGCGTGTACCAGCGCGCTCAGGGCGGCGCTGCGGTCGGTCATATTGGTGGCGTTGTCGCACTGCGTTTGCGCCAGCGCGATGGCTTGCGCATCGTGCGCGGCGCACAGGTAAGCCAGCGCCAGGTTTTTCAGCGCCCGGCGGCCGCTCGATACGGCGTCCGGGCTGTACGCGCCTGGGGTCTGGTTGGCGTCGTACTGCGCCATCAGTTCTTCACGCAAGCGCGCGCCGATGGTGGCGCGCACGAATTGCCGCGCCGTGTGGATGGCTTGCGGGTCGACGCTGTCCATCTGCTCGGCCATCATGGTTTCCGATGGCAACACGATGGCTTGCTCGCGGAAGGCGGCGTCGAGCGATGCGTCCGTCAACATCTTGCGCAGACCTTCAATGAAGACCTCGTCCAGGGTCAATTCTTCGCCGGCAATAACAGCGCGCGTGAGCCGCAGCAGGCGCGTCATGGCCAGACGCTGGCCGGCTTCCCAGCGGTTGACCGGGTCGCTGTCGTGGCTGAACAGGTGCAGCAGGGCTGCGTCGCTGTAGTTATATTCGAGCACGATCGGCGCGGAAAAATCGCGCAGGATCGACGGGGTCGGCTCTTCCTTAATGCCTTCAAACACGAAGCTTTGCGCCGCTTGCGTCAATTCCAGCACAGCCGTGGTGCCTGCCCTGGCGCCATTCAGGGTTAAGGACATGTCCTGGCCTGCAGCATTGAGCAAGCCGACCGCGACGGGGATATGGAAGGGCAGCTTGGTCGGCTGGCCGGGCGTGGCCGGGCACGACTGCGCCAGCGTGATGGTGTAGGTCTGCGCGGCCGCATCGTACGCCGTTTCTGCTTGCACGATCGGGGTGCCAGCCTGGCTGTACCAACGCTCGAACTGGACGAAGTCGCGCTGGTTGGCGTCGGCCATGGCGGCGCGGAAGTCATCGCACTCCACAGCTTGCCCATCGTGGCGCTGGAAGTACAAATCCATGCCCTTGCGGAAGCCATCGCGGCCCACCAGGGTTTGGTACATGCGCACGACTTCGGCGCCCTTCTCGTACACGGTGACCGTATAAAAATTGTTAATTTCGACGAAGGAATCGGGACGCACCGGGTGCGCCATCGGGCCGGCGTCTTCCGGGAACTGGGCCTGGCGCAAGGTGCGCACCTGGTCGATGCGGCCGACCGCGCGGCCGCTGCTTGTACCGATCATGTCGGCGGAGAATTCCTGGTCGCGGAACACCGTCAGACCTTCTTTCAGCGACAACTGGAACCAGTCGCGGCAGGTGACGCGGTTGCCGGTCCAGTTATGGAAATATTCGTGGCCCACCACCGCTTCGATGCCGGCGAAGTCGACGTCGGTGGCGACGCGCGGATTGGCCAGCACGTATTTGGTGTTGAAGATGTTCAGGCCCTTGTTTTCCATCGCGCCCATATTGAAGTCGCCGACAGCGACGATCATGAAGCGGTCCAGGTCCAGTTCCAGGCCAAAACGCTGTTCGTCCCAGCGGATGCTGTTTTTCAGCGACTGCATGGCGTAGTCGGTTTTATCCAGGTTGCCGTCTTCCACCCAGACTTGCAGCAGCGCATCGCGGCCGTCGGCGAGGCGGAACGTTTCTTCCTGGCAGACCAGTTTGGCCGCCACCAGCGCGAACAGATACGAGGGCTTCTTGAACGGGTCTTCCCACTTGGCGTAATGGCGGCCGTCGGGCAAATCGCCCTCGTCCACCAGGTTGCCGTTCGACAGCAGCACCGGGTACTGCGCCTTGTTGGCGCGCAGCATGACGGTGTAGGTCGCCATCACGTCCGGGCGGTCCGGGAAATACGTGATGCTTCTGAAACCTTCGGCTTCGCATTGCGTGAAAAAGTTGCCGTTCGAGCGGTACAGGCCGCTGAGCGAGGTATTCAGCTCGGGCGCGCACAGCGTCTCGATTTCCAGCGTGACTTCTTCGGGCGCGTCCGGGATGCGCAGCATATTCCCGTCGATGCGGTAAGCACGCTTCGGCAGCACCGCACCGTTCATGCGGATAGCGACCAGGTTCAGCTTGTCGCCATACAGCTCGATCTCGCGCTGGGCACTGGCAGGATTCCTGCGCATGCTCAGGCGGCTGGCGACGATGGTGCGCAGCGGGTCGAGGTCGAAGCCCAGTTCGACGGTATCGACCAGGTAGCTTGGCGGCGTGTAGTCCTGGCGGTAGATGGTCTGGGGTGTGTCTGTACGCATGAGAGTGTCCGCATCGACAAGGGAGAAGGTCCCATTTTACCAAGTGACGGGGCGCGCGCTGACGTTTCCTACCAATTTCACACCGTGTATCGCACTGTACGTCGGGTGAGAAGGTGTAAGCGAACGAGCAAGAATTCCTCCCAGGTAGTAATCTGAGCATAGGCAAGTACCGTCCATAGAAGGAGTAAGCGACCATGAAACGCGTTATACGAAACTTGATGATCACCGGCGCCGCGGCGCTGACGCTGGTGCTGGGCGGTTGCGCCACCACCGTGCGCAGCGACGTGACCACCTTCCAGCAATGGCCTGCGCAAATGCAGGACAAGAGTTACAGCTTCACAGCGCCGTCGGCGCAGGACGACACGCTGGAATTGCGTGCGTACCAGAACCTGGTGCGTGGCGAACTGACCAAACTGGGCTTCAGGGAAGCGACCGGGGCGCCTGCCCTGCACGTTTCCATGCGCTTCATGACCACCGATATTCCGGTGCAAGTCGTCGAGCCCGCCTTTCCCGGCTTCTACCCCTACGGCGGCTTCTACGGCCCACGCCGCTTTGGCGGCTTCTACGGCGGCCCGTTCTTCGGCAACCCGTATTTCGGCGGCTATGGCATGCCGGCGTATGACGTCCGTGAAGAACACCGTTACCAGCGCCAGCTGCAAATCCTGATTGCCTCCAGCACCGGGCAACCCCTGTTCGACGTCACGGTGAGAAATACCAGCCGGTCGGCGTCGACGCCAGCCATGATGCCGGCCCTGGTGCAGAGCGCGTTCGAAGGCTTCCCGGGCCCGAACGGCGCCGTGCGCAGAATCGAATTAAAGCAGAACAGCTAAGTGCCTATCCCAGTAGTGCGGAGTCGCTGCTGCCGCGCCTGACAAGCGTGGACTGCGTTGCTCGTCGTAGCATGGCTAGCCATGCGTCCTCCTCTCGCCTTGCCCACACTCGCCATGCATCGCGGACGCGCATGTCGGCATCCGCTTCCTCCTACCTACTGGGATAGGCACTAATTACGAGTAGTACGCTTCCGACCCCACCGTAATCAACACCACCAGCAACACCGCCAGCACCAGCACGATCAGCAGCCGCCCGAACCGGGGGCTGCTCGTCGTTTCTGGCTCGCCTGGCCCATCGTTGTCGTCGCTGAACTCTCTCATGACGCTACACCCGGCAGCAAAATCGTGGAGCCGGTCGTTTTACGTGCTTCCAGCGCCCGGTGTGCATCGGCTGCCTGCGCCAGCGGGAAACGCTGCCCAATGTTAATTTTTACGGCACCACTAGCCACGATGTCGAACAGGTCCTGCGCCGTCGCTTCCAGTTCTGCGCGCGTGGCCGTGTAGCTGACCAGCGTCGGGCGCGTGATGTACAGCGAGCCGCGCGAGACCAGTTCGGTCAGCGAGAACGGCGGCACCGGCCCGGACGCATTGCCGAAGCTGACCATGGTGCCGCGCGGCGCCAGGCAATCGAGCGAACCGATGAAGGTGTCCTTGCCGATGGAATCGAACACCACCGGCACCTTCGCGCCCCCGGTAATTTCCTTGACCCGTTCCACGAAGTTCTCCGTGTTGTAGTTGATGACGTGCGCCGCACCATGCGCCAGTGCCAGCTCGGCTTTCTCGTTGGACCCCACGGTGCCGATCAGGTTCACCCCCAATGCACGCGCCCATTGACATGCAATCAGGCCGACGCCGCCCGCTGCCGCGTGAAACAGGATGGTGTCGCCCGCCTTCACGGGATACGTGCGTTTCAACAGGTACTGGACCGTCATGCCCTGCAACATCATCGCAGCAGCTGTGTCGAAATCGATGGCGTCCGGCAAGCGCAGCAGGATATCGGCCGGCATCACCCGCACTTCGCTGTAGGACCCGTTCGGGCGCGCGGCATAGGCCACGCGGTCGCCTATGGCCACGTGCGTGACGCCCTCGCCCACCGCCTCGACCACGCCGGCCGCTTCCTGGCCCAGGCCGCTTGGCAGATCGAGCGGATACAGGCCGGTGCGAAAATAAACGTCGATGAAATTGATGCCGATGGCGTGGTGGCGCACGCGCGCCTGGCCCGGGCCCGGTTCGCCCACTTCCACGTCGACGTACTCGAGTACTTCAGGTCCGCCGGTGCGGGAAAACTGGATTGCCTTGGACATCGTGATCTCCTATTTTTTAAGTGACAGCATATAACTACCGGCCAGGACCAGCGCAGTGCCGGCCAGTTGCACCGCGGTGATCGGCTCGCCGAGGATCAGCGCGCCCAGGAACAGTGTCGAAATCGGCCCGACCATGCCGGCCTGCGACGCGGTCGGCGCACCGATGCGCTGCACGGCCATCATGGTCATGAAGACCGGGACGACGGTACAAAAGATGCCGTTGGCCAGCGACAGCCAGTACACCGGCGCCGGCTGGACCAGCATGCTCACTGGCCGCAGCAGTAAAAACTGGCCGATGCAGGCGACGCTCGAGACGCACATTGCGTAAGACACCAGCCGCAGCGAGCCGATCCGGCGCACCAGTTCGCCCGAGCCGAGCAAATAGATCGAATACGAAATGGCCGAACACAGCACGAAGGTGGCGCCGAGGACGGTCGAGCCTGCCCCGCCATGCAAATCGTGCAGGAACACGAACACAATGCCGCAGTAGGACAGGCCCAGCGCCATCCATTCAAGCCGGCTGATGCGGCGCTTGAAAAACACCGCAGTAATGAGGAGCACGAAACTGGGCGTGAGGAACAGGATCAGCCGTTCCAGGCCGACCGAAATGTATTGCAGCCCGAGGAAATCGAAGTAGCTCGACAGGTAGTAACCGACCAGGCCGAGGCCGACCAGGCGCCAGCGGTCGGCCTGGGACAGCGGCGGGCCAACGCGCATCTGCCACAGCGCGACGATGGCGAACACCGGCAGCGAAAACAGCATGCGAAAACCGAGCAGGGTGACGGCGTCGATCTGGTAGCGGTAGAGCAGCTTGGCGACGACCGCCTTCATGGAAAACAGCACGGCGCCGATGATGGCGATGGCCAGGCCCTGCACCAGGGCGGGCCGGCTGAGGGCGTGGTAGGGGTCGGCGTGCGGCACGGCACTTGCAATTTTGGTCATCAAGCGATTGTAATTGGAATCGTCGCGGCTGGCTTGCGAGGGTAATGCGTAGCAATTTTGAAATGAGGCCTATGATAAAATGTCGGCCACTCGTGCATACCGTCTAAGGAATTTCAGTCATGGCTGGACACAGCAAATGGGCCAATATCAAGCATAAAAAGGCCGCTACCGATGCCAAACGCGGCAAGATCTGGACGCGTCTGATCAAGGAAATCACGGTCGCAGCCCGAATGGGCGGCGGCGACGTCGACGCCAACCCGCGCCTGCGCCTGGCAGTCGACAAGGCAGCCGACGCGAATATGCCGAAGGAAAACGTGACACGCGCCGTGCAGCGCGGCTCCGGCACGCTGGACGGCGTCAACTATGAAGAAGTACGCTACGAAGGCTACGGCATCGGCGGCGCGGCGATCATCGTCGACTGCATGACCGACAACCGGGTCCGTACCGTGGCCGAAGTGCGCCACGCCTTCAACAAGAACGGTGGCAATATGGGCAACGAAGGCTCGGTGGCCTTCATGTTCCAGCATTGCGGCCAGTTCCTGTTCGCGCCCGGCGTGAATGAAGACAAGTTGATGGAAGCGGCGCTCGAAGCCGGCGCCGACGACGTGGTGCAGGATGAAGAAGGCGGCTTCGAAGTGCTGTGCGACCCGTTCGCGTTTTCCAACGTCAAGGACGCGCTGGAGAAAGCCGGATTCAAGGCCGAAGTGGCCGAGATCATCTGGAAGCCGGCGGCGGAAACCGTGTTCACGGGCGAAGACGCCGTCAAAATGCAGAAAATCCTCGACGCGCTGGAAAACCTGGACGATGTCCAGGCAGTGTTTACCAACGCCCTGATTGAAGATTAACGCGGAAAACCCCATGAAAATCCTGGTAGTCGGCGCTGGCGGCCGTGAACATGCCCTGGCCTGGAAACTGGCCCAATCGGAACGCATCCAGATGGTCTACGTTGCCCCTGGCAACGCCGGCACCGCGCGCGATACGCGCCTGGTCAACGTCGACATCACCGATCCGGCGCAACTGGCCGACTTCGCCCAGGCCGAACACATCGCGCTGACGCTGGTCGGCCCGGAAGTGCCGCTGGCAGCGGGCATCGTCAACATCTTCCGCGGCCGCGGCCTGAAAATTTTCGGTCCGACCAAAGAAGCGGCGCAACTCGAAAGTTCAAAAGACTTCGCCAAGGCGTTCATGGAGCGCCATGGCATTCCGACCGCGAAGTACCAGACTTTTTCGGACGCGGCCCCGGCCCACGCCTACATCGACGCGATGGGTGCGCCGATCGTCATCAAGGCCGACGGCCTGGCTGCCGGCAAGGGCGTCGTGGTTGCCGTGTCGCTGGAAGAAGCGCACGGCGCGGTCGACCACATGCTGGCCGATAACGCCTTCGGCGACGCCGGTGCACGCATCGTCATCGAAGAGTTTTTGACCGGCGAGGAAGCCAGCTTCATCGTCATGTGCGACGGCAAACATGTGCTGCCGCTGGCCACCAGCCAGGACCACAAGCGTTTGAAGGACCACGATGAAGGCCCGAACACGGGCGGCATGGGCGCGTATTCGCCGGCTGCCATCGTCACGCCGGAAATGCATGCACGCGTGATGCGCGAGATTATCAACCCGACCATCGCGGGCATGGCGCGCGACGGCATCATTTTCACGGGCTTTTTGTATGCCGGCCTGATGATCGATGCGGCGGGCAATCCGCGCACGCTGGAATTTAACTGCCGCATGGGCGACCCGGAAACCCAGCCGATCATGGCGCGCTTGAAAAGCGATCTGGTCGGGGTGCTGGAACATGCCTGCAACGGCACGCTCGACACCGTGGAACTGGAGTGGGATCGGCGCACGGCCGTGGGCGTGGTGATGGCCGCGGCCGGGTATCCCGATGCGCCGGTCAAGGGCGCGGTCATCGACGGCATTCCGGCCGAGACGGCGGAATCGATGGTGTTTCATGCCGGGACCACGCAGGCGGGCGGGCAGTTGCTGACCAATGGCGGGCGGGTCTTGTGCGTGGTGGGGCTGGGCGACAGCGTCAAGATGGCGCAGAAGCAGGCGTATGAGGTGGTCGAGCAGATTCACTTCGATGGGGCGCAGTACCGGCATGATATTGGCTGGCGTGGGATCAAGCAGTAAAAACAATTAGTACCGCCGCCCTCCAGACCGTCATACCGGCGAAAGCCGGTACCCATACTGAGCATCACCCACAGATATCAGAAAACAAATCGCGCCAGTGCGGATTTGTTTTCTGGATCAGTTCAATTTTCCAGGCGCGCTGCCATTCCTTCAGCTGCTTTTCGCGCGTGATCGCAGCCATGATGTAGCCGTGCATTTCATACCAAACGAGCTGCTTGACGTTGTACTGCTTGGTGAAACCGCTGACAAAACCCTCGCGGTGCTCCCAAACGCGTTTGATCAGGTCGGACGTGACGCCGATGTACAGCGTTCCGTATGGTCGGCTGGCAAGCAGGTAGACGTAGCTGTATTTGTCCATCGAGCGATGATGGGCTTGCGCTGATTGGCGCGGATGCGCTGGCGCAAACGCGTTCCGACACTCAGTATGGGTACCGGCTTGCGCCGGTATGACGGATCTGGCGGTAGTGGTGATAAATACGACCCGGTTCTGTCATCTGTCCGTAGTGTACAATCCACCCTCAATTTTTCCCCCTTCATTCCCGAATGTCCTCCCCCTCCCCATCCACCGTCAAAACCTGGCTCCTGGCCCTGCAAGAACGCATCGTCAGCGCGCTCGAGCAGGCTGACGGCCAGCCGTTTTTGCGCGATGCCTGGGAACGCCCCGAAGGCGGCGGTGGCGTATCGCGACTGATCGAGGAAGGCAATGTCATCGAACGCGGCGGCGTGAATTTCTCGCACGTGATGGGCGCGGCCCTGCCCCCGTCGGCCACCGCGGCACGCCCGGAGATGGCCGGCCGCGCCTGGGTCGCGATGGGTGTCTCGCTGGTGCTGCACCCGCGTAATCCGTACGCCCCGACAGTGCACATGAACGTGCGCTTTTTTGAAGCGGTCGCCGAGGGACAAGACCCGGTCTGGTGGTTCGGCGGCGGCATGGACCTGACACCCTATTATGGCAACGCGGATGACGCGCGCCACTTTCACCAGACCTGCGCCAACGCCGTCGGCCCCGACCTGCACCCACGCTTCAAGTCCTGGTGCGACGACTACTTCACGCTCAAGCACCGCAAGGAGCCGCGCGGCGTGGGCGGCATCTTTTTCGATGACTTCCATGAAGGCGGTTTCGATGCAGCCTTCGCCATGGTGCAGCAAGTGGGCGACAGTTTTATCGACGCCTACTTGCCGATCCTGCAGGCGCGCAAGGACACCCCGTACGGCGAACGCGAACGCGATTTCCAGTGCTACCGGCGCGGGCGCTACGTTGAGTTCAATCTGGTCTGGGACCGCGGCACGCTGTTCGGCCTGCAGTCGGGCGGGCGCACGGAAGCGATTCTGATGTCGATGCCGCCGCTGGTGAAATGGCGCTACGACTGGCACCCGGCAGCGGGCACGCCGGAAGCGGCGCTGTACACCGACTTCCTGATCCACAAAGACTGGCTGAGCGCGTGAGGAAGTGCATTGCCCTGCTCGGCGGCAGTTTCGATCCGGTCCACCTCGGCCACCTTGCACTGGCCGACACCTTCGTCCAGCTGTTACAGGCCGATGAACTGCGCGTGATTCCCGCACGGCCGTGGCAAAAATCGACCCTGCAGGCCAGCGATGCGCAGCGCATCGACATGCTGCAACTTGCCTTCGCGGCCAGCCGTGTACCTGTGGTGATCGACACCCAGGAACTCGAGCGCGATGGCCCAACCTATACCGTCGATACGCTGCGCGCGCTGCGCGCCGAACTGGGAGACGACGTTTCGCTCGTGTTCCTGATCGGCGCCGACCAGCTGCAGCGGCTCGACACCTGGCGCGACTGGCACGCGCTATTTGAACTGGCGAATCTTGGCGTGGCTGCGCGCCCGGGATTTAGCCTCGCCGACGCTGCTCTGCCCCCTGCCGTGGTGCAGGAACTGGCGCTGCGTCGTGCGTCCCCGGAGCAGCTGCGCGCCACACCGTGCGGCCTTGTCAGCGTCGCGCCATCACTGGCTGTGGACGTCTCCGCCACCGAGATCCGGTCGGCGCTATGCCAGGAGGATAAGACAAATGCGCTTCTTCCTTCGGTAGTGCTAGACTACATTCAACAACATCATCTATACAAGAACTAATGGATATCAAAAAACTGCAAACGCTCGTCGTCGACGCGCTCGAAGACGTCAAGGGCCAGGACATTCAGGTGTTCGACACCGTTCACCTGACCAGCCTGTTCGACCGCATCGCTGTCGTGTCGGGTACCTCGAACCGCCAGACCAAGGCGCTGGCCGCATCGGTACGTGACAAGGTCAAGCTGGCCGGCGGCGACGTCATCGGCATGGAAGGCGAGGACACCGGTGAGTGGGTGCTGGTCGACCTGGGCGACATGATCGTCCACATCATGCAACCGGCCATTCGCCAGTACTACCGCCTCGAAGAAATCTGGGGCGACAAGCCGGTGAAACTGGGCGCCGCCAAGCGCAAGTCGACCCCGGAAGGCGAAGACGTCGCACTGGCCAAACCGAAGTCGAAGCACCTGGCCTCGACCCAGCCGGCGCCGGAAGTGAAACCTGTGCGCGAAACGAAGGCACCGGCCGCGAAAAAAGCTGCCGCCAAAACACCGGCCGCGAAGAAGCCTGCTGCTTCGAAAGCGATCGGCAAGGTCGTCAAGGTTGCACCATCGAAAACCGAAGTGGCAGCCGTCGCCGCGCTCAAGTCGCTGCCGCCGAAACGCGTGCGCGCAGCTGCTGCACCGGCCGACGCCGTGCCAGTCAAGAAGGTCATCAAGCGCAACGTCAAGAAGACCGACGAAGAGTAAGCGTCCATGCAGCTCATCATCGCAGCGGTGGGCCACAAGATGCCGGCCTGGATCGAAACCGGGTTTTCCGAGTACACCAAGCGCATGCCACCCGAGCTGCGCATCGTGCTCAAGGAAATCAAGCCGGTCGACCGGTCCGGCAGCAAGACCGCCGCCACCGCCATGGCGCTCGAACGTGAGCGTATCGAGCAAGCGCTGCCGAAAAACGTGCGCATCATCGCGCTCGACGAACGCGGCAAGGATTTGACCAGCGTGGGCCTGGCCCAGCAGCTCGAGACATGGCAGCAGGAGGGACGCGACACTGCGTTCCTGATCGGCGGGGCCGACGGGCTCGATCCCGCACTGAAGGCAAAAGCCGAAGGGCTGATTCGTATCTCCAGCATGACACTGCCGCATGGGGTAGTGCGTGTGATGCTGGCCGAACAACTGTACCGCGCCTGGTCGATCACCCAGAATCATCCTTACCACCGCGTCTGACGTCACACTCCCCTATCGTGAAACTGCTCGACCGAAAAATCTACCTCGCCTCAAAAAGCCCGCGCCGGCGCGAACTGCTGCGCCAGGTCGGCATCGATTTTGAATTGCTCATGTTGCGCAACGATCCAAGCCGCGGCGTGGACGTGACCGAAGACGTCAACGCCCAGGAAAGTCCGGAAAATTACGTGGCCCGGGTAGCGCTCGAAAAAGGCGCCTTCGCCTGGAACATGGTGATGACGCGGCGCCTGACGCCGCGCCCGGTGCTCAGCGCCGACACCACCGTCACGATGGATGGCGTCATCCTCGGCAAACCAGCAGGACAAAAGGAAGCGGTGGCGATGCTCGAACAGCTGTCGGGCCGCACGCACGAGGTGCTGACGGCCGTGGCCGTGCACTACAAGGACATGGCCGAGCAGATCACGCAGGTGTCGAAAGTGCGCTTTGCCACCCTGTCGCCGGCCGCCATCCGCGCCTACTGCGCCACCTCCGAGCCCTACGACAAGGCCGGCGGCTACGGCATCCAGGGCCTGGCGGCCCTGTTCGTCGAGCATATCGAGGGCAGCCACTCCGGCATCATGGGCTTGCCGCTGTTCGAAACGGCGCAGCTGTTGCGCCGCGCCGGCGTCCCGATATAGCGCTCACTGCCCGGCGTTGAACGGGTATCATGTCAGCCTGAACAACCTAGCTGGCGCCTCATGAACGAAGACATCCTGATCAATATCACCCCGCAGGAAACGCGCGTCGCGCTGATCCTGCAGGGCGCAGTGCAGGAGTTGCACATCGAGCGCACGCTCACGCGTGGCCTGGCCGGGAATGTCTACTCGGGCAAGGTCGTGCGGGTGTTGCCGGGCATGCAGTCGGCCTTCATCGACATCGGCCTGGAACGCGCCGCCTTTTTGCACGTGGCCGATATCTGGGAAGCGCGCACCCATGACGGCACCGCCAGCACGCCGGCACCCATTGAAAAAATCCTGTTCGACGGCCAGGTGCTGACGGTGCAGGTGATCAAGGACCCGATCGGCACCAAGGGTGCACGCCTGTCGACGCAGATCTCGATTGCCGGGCGCATGCTGGTCTACCTGCCGCAAGACAAACACATCGGCATCTCGCAGAAAATCGAAAAGGAAGCCGAGCGCGAACGCCTGCGCACGCGCCTGCAAAGCCTGTTACCAGCGGAAGAAAAAGGCGGCTACATCGTGCGCACGATGGCCGAGGAAGCTAGCGACGCCGACATTGCCGCCGACGTCGACTACCTGCGCAAAACCTGGAGTGCCATCGTCCACGGCGCCCGCACCCGTCCCGCCACCAGCCTGCTGTACCAGGATCTGAACCTGGCCCAGCGCGTGCTGCGCGACTTCGTGCACGACGAAACGGCCACCATCCAGGTCGACTCGCGCGAGAACCACGCCATGCTGGTGGAATTCGCCAAAACGTACACCCCGAGTGTACTGGCGCGCCTGCAGCACTACACCGGCGAGCGCCCGCTGTTCGACCTGTATGGCGTGGAAGAAGAGATCCTGCGCGCGCTGGGCCGGCGCGTCGACCTGAAATCGGGCGGCTACCTGATCGTCGACCAGACCGAGGCCATGACCACCATCGACGTGAACACGGGCGGTTTTGTGGGCGGGCGCAATTTCGCCGACACGATTTTCAAAACCAACCTGGAAGCGGCGCATGCCATCGCGCGCCAGCTACGCCTGCGTAACCTGGGCGGCATCATCATCCTCGACTTCATCGACATGGACAACAACGAGCACAAGAACACCGTGCTGGCCGAGTTGAAGAAGACGCTCTCGCGCGACCGCACCAAGGTCTCGGTGAGTAATTTCTCGGCCCTGGGCCTGGTCGAGATGACGAGGAAGCGCACGCGCGAGTCGCTCGCCCACATCCTGTGCGAACCGTGCCCGGCCTGCAGCGGCAAGGGCCAGGTCAAGACCTCGCGCACGATCTGCTACGAAATCCTGCGTGAACTGATGCGCGAAGCGAAGCAGTTCAACCCGCGCGAGTTTCGCATCCTGGCCTCGCAGGAAGTGGTCGATCTGTTCCTTGAAGAAGAGTCGCAGCACCTGGCCATGCTGGGCGACTTCGTGGGCAAACGGATTTCGCTGCAGGTCGAGACCGGCTATCACCAGGAACAGTACGACATCATTTTGATGTGATGTGTATTCGCGCAGGGTATCAATATGGCATGCTTGAAGAGGATCGCCTGACATGCGCCTGATCGTCAGAAGCGGCCTGGTACTGCTACTGGCGCTGGCCGCAGCGACCGCCCTGCTGGTTGGCGCCGGCTTGCGCGACGACGTCCAGGTCAGTGACGTCGGCGTCGTACTCGGCTCGAAAGTCATGCCCGACGGCACGCCCTCGGCGCGCCTGCGGGCCCGCCTCGACCGGGCCGCCGACCTGTACGGGCAAGGCATGTTTGCGCATCTGATCGTCAGCGGTGGAACCGGCGTCGAACGCTTCAGCGAAGCCCGGGTCATGGCGCGCTACCTCGCTGAACAGCGCGGGGTCCCAGCCGCAGCCATCCTGCTCGATGAGCATGGCGACGACACCGACGCGACAGCCCGCAACAGCGCTGCCATCATGCGCGCGCACGGCTTCGCCAGTGCGCTGGTCGTCACCCAGTATTTCCACATTCCGCGCAGCCGGTATGCGCTGCGGCGGGCGAATATCGCCACTGTGCACGCCGCGCATGCGCATTTCTTCGAGGCGCGCGACATCTATTCGACGGCGCGGGAAATCGTCGCACTGCCGGCGTACTGGATCAACAGCCTGCGCACAAGCTAGGCGACACCCATGCGCACATCGCTGTTCACCGAATTCAAGGAAGGCACAGCGCTGGCGCGTACCGATTTGGCGCTGACCAGACAACTGCTGCGGCATTACCAGACCAGCACATTGCTGCCGGCCCGGCGCGGCCTGTGTCGCTCGACCTGCGTCGTGCTGGCCTGGAACATCCAGCAAGCCCGCGTCGTCTTCCCGCACGATCCGGCACTGATCCGCGGCGTCATCTCGGGCGCCCCCTGCGCCAACGCACTCGCCGCCTGGGGCGACCAGCAACGGCACTGGATCGTCGTCACCGAAGGACTCATGCGTGCGCTGCACGACGCTGCCGAAGCGCATGCGGCGCGCCTGCTGGCCGCCTTTCCCGCAGCGTTTGCCTCGGTTCCCGGCCAGCGCCTGCTCGCGGCGACACCGCTGCAAGGCTTCGACACCATGCTCGGCGCCTTGCTGTACTTCGGCGCCATGTCGTTCGTGGCATCGCACGAACTCGGGCATCACCTGGCCGGGCACGGCGCCTATTTCAGTGGCCAGGCGCACAAGGGCCGCTGGGACGTTCCCCAGGCCCTCGAGCGCCAGGCCGATGCGATCGGGGTGGCGGCGGCCCTCCTGTCGGTCAGCAAACTAATGCGGCGACTGTTCACGGCCGCGGGCCTGCCGCCGTCCGGGCGCCAGCAGCAGCAGGCGCTCATCGCCATCGTCTTCACCGCTGGGGTGCTCACCAGCGCCGCGCGGCTGCTGCCGGCGGGCTTCGATTTCAACGGGGCGCATTCGCCCAACGCCTACCGCATGCTCAGGATTGCCGCAACCTTGCTGCGGCCGCTGCGCTCCCTGCTGCTGCTCGATGATGCCACACGCAAATCGATCCGGCGCCAGTGCCTGGAAGCCGTGCTCGGCCCGGCCCAGCATGTACGCGGCATGCAGCAGGCGCTGCACGCCCCGGCCTTCCAGGCCTACACCTCGCAGCTCGATGCCGGCTTTCGGCTGTTCAAGGACAACCTGCCCGAGCCGTCCTGAGCCTGGCAACCGCGTCACGCTGCGCTTCTGACTCAGCCATTGACGAGAGACAATATTGCCCACGCGCATCTGCATAAACGCTATGCTGTGCATGCCCGGCGTTCTGCAGCAGAACCTGTCTTTGCAGTGCGCACCGACGGCAGCTTCACCATCGACCTTACAAGGAGCGTCCATTGAAATCCAGTCCGGCCAGGTATGTCATCGCTATCAGCTTGTGCACGCTCGCGCTTCAGGCCAATGGGCAGATTTCAAAATGTATTGATCCGAAAAGCGGGGCGACGACGTATTCCAACACGGGTTGCGCCACGCACGAACAAATAACCACCATCAGGACCGCCCCCGCGCCGACGCAAGCGGCACCCGCCGCCGCACCTGTAGCCGCACCTGTAGCGGCATCTGTTGCGGCAAGCCCCGCCAATTTGCCACCTGTGCTGCCGGACAAAGCAGCGACAGATCGCCTTGTCCAGGCTGAGCTGGCCCGATTGTCCAGAGAAGCGGACGCGGCGCGCAACAAGGCGAGCTCGTTCGAGTGCGAGCAGGCAAAAAGGGCACTGGCTGTTCGGCGAAGTCGGGTGACCAGATTCCAGTCCGATGCCCGGGAGCCTGCCATCGATGTCGACGGCGCCTGTGGGTACGAGCGAGCGCCGAATGCGCGACCTGAGCCGGTTGCGGGCGCCGATGCGGCGCGCAGCGGCGACCAGGCCCAGCTGGTCAATTGTGATCCGGCCGGGTGTTGGGACACGCGTGGTCGTCGTTATCCACGCGCCGGAAACGTACTGCAACGGCCATTTGGCGGCGTCTGCAATCTCGAGGGCAAGAAATGGAACTGCCGTTGATTCATAGCACCAAATAAATGTGCCAAAGGCTCAGCAGGCGGTGGGCCGCGCATGTTCGACTTCGAGGCCGAACAGCGGCCGCAAACGCGTGCCCAGCACATTGCCGATGAATGCGGCGACCAGCCACAGCCAGCCGTGCAGGCTGCCCGACACGATGCCGCTGAAGAAGGCGCCGATATTGCAGCCGTACGCCAGGCGCGCGCCGAAGCCCAGCATCAGGCCGCCCAGCACGGCAGCGAACAGCGAGCGCATCGGCACGCGCCACACCGGCGCATAGCGGCCGGCCAGCGCGGCGGCCAGCATGGCGCCGAGCACGATGCCGATGTCCATCACCGACGTCACATCCTGCGCAATGGGCGCGGCCAGCGCAGCCGCATTGGCCTTGGTCGACCAGTAGGCCCATTTGGCGGTATCGATGCCGAACACCGATGCCGCCTTCGCACCCCACAGCGCAAACGCGGACGTCACGCCCCACGGCCGGCCCGACAGCGCCATGGTGGTGAAATTGAGGACCACCAGCGCGAGGGCGCCGGCCACCAGCGGCCACGGGCCGTGCAGCCAGCGCGAGCCGTGGGCCGGCCGCAGTTGCGCGTTGAAGAGTTTGCCGTGACGGCGCTTCTCGACCAGCACCGTGAGCGCGGCGATCGCAGCAAACACGACCCAGTTCAGCGCCAGTGCCGGGGCCAGGCCCAGATCCTTGACCAGGGAAATCGGTTCCAGATGGGGCAGCGCGGCCCAGAACGGCATGTAGGCGGTACCAATCAGGGAACCGACCACGAAGGCGATCAGGGTGACAATCATGCGCGTGCTGCCGCCGCCCACCGTGTACAAGGTGCCGGAGGCGCAACCGCCGCCGAGCTGCATGCCGATGCCGAAGATGAAGGCGCCCACGATCACGGAGGTGCCGGCGGGCTGGATCAAGCCTGCCACGGGCGTGCCGAACAGCGTGCCGGCGGACAGCGCCGGGAAAAACAGCGCCACGCCGACCGCCAGCATCAGCATTTGCGTACGTAAGCCCTGGCCGCGCCCGTCGGAAATGAAGACCCGCCAGGCCGAGGTGAAGCCGAAGGCCGCGTGATACAGTGACACGCCGAGCAGCGCACCGACGACATATAAAGCGCTCCGGCGCGCACCGGCAACCTGGGCCAGATACCATGCGCCGCATACAAGGAACAGGAGTGCGACGCCAAGCGGGGTTGGATTCATGCCCGCGAACGGGCGCTGGGACAGCGATGCTGAAGTGGACATGTGGGAGGCTGACCGAAAGTAGATAGCCAGCCATTCTGGCCTCTTTTACGCATTCCTGTCGCTCACCCTGGCAGACACCCTCAATTCGCTACAAGGCTTCATGAAAAATCGCCTGCTGTTTGCCGCCACACTGGCCGCCGCCCTCCTCCTCGGCTGGTACGCCGCCCGTTATGCCGACCGCACGCGCGACGCCCAAGCGCAGCAACTTCAGTCGCTGGTTACGACCACGCAACAGGAACTGGCAGGCCACACCAGTTACACCTCTTACCTCACGGCGGGCAAGCAGACGCTGGGCGGACAAGTGAAGCTGCTGACCGCGACCTTGGTGCGCGAAGAAGGCCTCACGCAAATCATCCACCGCACCATCCTGCCGCACCTGGGTTCCAGCGGGACCGTCGCCATCTGGTACGCGGCCGAATATGCCTTCGGTTTCGATTTGCGGCCCGACCAGTTCGAGCTGCGCGCCACGTCGTCCGGCATCGAAGTGCGCGTCAAAAAGCCGGCGCTGGTGGCGACGCCGGCGGTCTCGAAGCTGACCTATAAAGTGCTCGAAGGCGGCGTCCTGGTCGACGAAAAAGCTGCCGTACTCAAACTGTACGAAGAGGCTGCCGGACGCGCCCGGCGTCAGGGCGCCGCGATGGCGAGCGACCCGGCGGTGGTGGCGCTGTGCGAGAAAAAGCTGCTCGAATTTTTGTATGGCTTTATCGAACAACAGCCGGGTGTCAAAGTGGTGCCGCGCATTACCGTGGTCTATCGCTAGCGCCGGCATCGCGGTGGCGCTGCGCATGGGCCGATTCACCACGAATATAATTTCCTTTGAGAATTTTCTCAATTAATTCATGGACTTGGACGAATTCACCTGCCGCGTCATCTACACTAATGCTTACTCGGGCGTGAAAATTCCATCAAGAATGATTGTGTGTCCTGAATAAATTCTGGTGCAGGATACCTATGTTCGCTGTTCATCAAACCGCTGTGCCGGCCACGCTGGCGCGCGCCAGCGCCGGGCGCAAGATCGCAATTGCATGCCTGCTGGCACTCGGATGTTCCAACGCCGCCTGGGCTACGCCCATCCTGGGGGCTGCACAATCGTTCACCGTGCTGGGCGGATCCACCGTGACCAACACCGGGCTGACCACGGTGAACGGCGACGTCGGTGTGGCGCCCGGCACGGCGCTGACGGGTTTCGGGTCGGCCACGCTGCTCGGCACGCTCCACAGCGATGACGCTGCCGCGACGCTGGCGCACGGCGACGCGCTTGCCGCCAACAACTACCTGGCCAGCCTGGCGTTCACGCGCGACCTGTCCGGCCTCGACCTGGGTGGCATGACGCTCGGCGCCGGCATCTACCGCATCGCCTCGAGCGCCCAGTTGACCGGGACGCTGGTACTGGATGCGCAAAACATGGCCAACGCGCTGTTTGTCTTCCAGATCGGCACCACCCTGACCACGGCCACCGCCGCGGCCGTGAACGTCATCAACGGCAGCGCGGACACCGGCGTGTTTTTCGGCGTCGGCACCTCCGCCGTGCTCGGCGCGGGCAGCATGTTTGCCGGCAATATCATTGCGAACGACAGCATCACCCTGAGCGCCGCAGCGTCGCTCTTGTGCGGCCGCGCGCTGGCCCTGAACGGCGCGGTGACGCTCGACACCAACCGGGTCTCGAACGATTGCAGCGCGGGCGGCGCGCTCGGCACCACCAGCCTCGACTATGGCAGCGAAGGCTTTGCCGGTATCGCCGCCGGGCAGGATCTGCCGGAGCCGGCCAGCGCGCTGCTGCTGCCACTCGGGCTGGCGGCGCTCGCGTACGGCCGCAGGCGCCGGGGGGCGTAAGACAGAGGCCGCCTATTCCTGGCGTGATCAAGAATCGAAAGGATGCAGTATGCGCATCATCGCTCTGATTGTTTTAGGCGCTGTTCTTGCACAGATGCCTGCTTCATTTGCTGCCGGTGCTGCCAAACGTGACGAATGTGCAGCAGGTTCCCAAGCCGAGATGCGCCGCTGCCTCGAAAAGACATCACTGGCAAGTGCAGCGACACTCGCCGCCGCCGAAAAAGCCGCGCTCTCGGCACTCTCACGTTGGGACGAAGATGACAAATATCGCCAAGCCGCAGCCGCTGCGCTGAACAAATTGTCCAAATCATTTTCAGGATTTCGACAAGTGCAGTGCGATTTCGTCTCCGCGCTTGGCGGAGGCGCAATCGGCAATGCCCTCGCGCTGCGCAGGCTGAGATGCATCAGCGACTTGAACCAGCGGCAAGCCGAGATGCTGCGTCTTGCAACGTCGGATCTGCCAGAAAAATAGCAAATGGGGGGCGCTCAGGCCCCCTGGCGGCCGATCGACGATCGTCGGCCGCCGCCATCGTGCATCACTTGTTGCGCTTCTCAGCGCTCGCGTCGCGCGCCTTTCTGAACTCCGAATCGGCCGACCAGTTCGGCCACGCAGCCGAATTGGCCAGATTCAGTCCCAGCTCATACAGCATCGCCACATCGCGCGCCATGCCGCCGAAGGTCCACCTGGGATCGAACTGGTCGGCAGGCTGATGATAGGCGACGGCCGTGTAGCGGTTCTTGTCGCCCTGCCCCGCCGCCACGCCACCGTCGATCCAGTCGTTGCCGGAACCGAAAGAGATCGCCGGCACGCCGCGCTTGGCCAGCGAGAAATGGTCGGAGCGGAAGAATTTTCCGGCTTCCGGTTGCGGGTCGGGCGTGTAGGTCAGGCCGCGCGCCCTGGCTTTGGCGCTGAGCAGATCCAGCAAGTCCAGTCTGGCGTTGCCCGAAATGGTGAAATTGCGCGCCGGGCCCTGCGGGCTGAGCGCATCCATATTGATCAGGCCGACGGTCTGGTCGAGCGGATACAGGGGATTGCTGGCGTAGTATTCCGACCCCAATAAACCTTTTTCTTCTGCCGTCACGGCCAGGAACAGCACGCTGCGCTTGGGCGCCGGATGCGCACCATACGCGCGGCCCAGCGCCAGCAAGGCGGCCAGGCCGGTGCCGTTGTCGACTGCGCCGTTGTAGATGGCGTGACCGGTGGCGTCGGGCTGGCCGATGCCGAGGTGGTCCCAGTGGGCGCTGTACATCACGTACTGGTCAGGATGCGCGCTGCCACGGCGCAGCGCCGCCACGTTCTTCGATTTGATGACGCGGGCATCGACCGCAAAGCTGGCCGAGAACGTCACGCCAGGCAGCGCCAGCGGCTGGAAGGCGCGCAGCTGTGCCTGTCTTTTTGCGGCGGCGAAGTCCAGCCCGGCGCGCTGGAACAGGCCCGCCGCAGCGTCAGCCTGGATCCAGGCTTCGAGCAGGCTGTGGGCCGAGGCCGGATCCTGGCGCGCGATGTCGTACATGACGTTGGTATTTGAGTTCTTGACCGTCGCCCAGCCGTACGAGGCCGGCGCCGTTTCGTGGACGATGAGGGTGCCCAGCGCACCGCGGCGTGCCATTTCCTCATATTTATAGGTCCAGCGGCCGTAATAGGTCATGGCCTTGCCGCCGAAGTCGCCCTCGCCGCCCTCGACATCGGGGTCGTTGATCAGCACCACGGCGATCTTGCCCTTCAAATCGACACCCTTGAAGTCGTCCCAGTCGCGCTCCGGCGCCGTGACGCCGTAGCCGACGAACACCAGCGGCGCGTTCTCAATGGCCACCTGGCGCGCGCCGTTCATGGCGGCGCGCACGGCGATCTCGCTGCCCTGGGTCCAGCTTTGCGTGGTCTTGCCGTCGCCCACCGACATTGCCATCGGTCCGGTGATCTCGAACCGTCCCAGCGGCACGTCCTGGGTCCACGCGCGCTTGCCCTTGACCAGGTCGCCCGCCGGCTGCAGGCCGGCCGCCTTGAACTGGGCGACCAGGTAGGCGATGGTTTTCGTTTCGCCGGGCGTGGCGACGGCGCGCCCTTCATAGGCATCGGACGAGAGAACCTGCACATCCTGCGCCAGCCGTCTGGCATCGAAAGCAGGGGCATCGGCCGCGTGCGCAGTGGCCACGGCGGTGAGTAACACAAGCGCGGAAGGTTTCAACAAGGCGTCTCCATCGAGATGAAATAGTGAGCAGAAATAGTACTGCCTTTTTCCAGCATCCGGCGAAATGGATGGGCTCCTTGCGCAGAGGCGGGGGGCGCCAGCGTATGGTTTACAATCGTGCCTCCTTCAACCCGCCTGCATGCTTTCCGCTTGGTCGCCTACACCTCATTTGCCGTCTTTATTTCATTCGCCCTGGCGCTGGTGCTTACCAGCGGCTCTTCATATGGCGCCGCGTTGCTGTTCCTGGCTGGCGCCGTGCTGCTGTGGAAACGGCCGGCCCTGCACCTGACCCGCGACGACCGCGTGCTGTGCTGGGTGTTCGCCGGCTACTTCCTGCTGCACACGCTGGACAACGGCCTGCAGCATGCCGCTCTGCGCGACTACGATGCGCCGGCGCGCTTCCTGTTTGCCGTGCCGGTGTTACTGGTGCTGTGCGCCTGGCCGGCCCGCGCCGCCGCCTTATGGAGCGGCGTGGCCCTGGGCGGCATCGGCGCCGGCATCTTTGCCGCCGTTCACCACACCGAGGTACGCCAGCTGACCCTGGGCGGACTGACCAATCCTATCCAGTTCGGCAACATCGCGATCCTGCTGGGCATGCTGGCGCTGGCCGGTATTGGCTGGGCACTGCAGCAGCCGCGCCGCTGGTGGTGGCTGACCCTGCTGGCGCTGGGTGCGGCCGGCGGGATCGTCGGCAGTATTCTCAGCAGCAGCCGCGGTAGCTGGCTGGCCCTGCCCTTCTGCCTGTGCATCATCATCGTCCACTACGCCTTGACGCATCGGCGGCGCGTGCTGTTTGCCAGCGTGGGCGCCGCGCTGATCCTGCTCGGCGGCCTGTACGCACAACCCGATTCCGCAGTACGCCAGCGCAGCCAGGAGGCCCACCAGCAACTGCAGGCTTACCTCAACGGACGCAGTGCGGACAGCACCGGCACCTCGATCGGCCAGCGCCTGGAAATGTGGCGCGCCGGCGTGACCATGATCCCGGGCCACCTGCTGCTGGGTGTGGGCAAGGCGGGCTACATGGCACGCAAGCAGGCCCTGATCGACGCCGGCCGCGCCAATCCCCTCATCGCCCAGCACACCCACCTGCACAACGATTTTCTCGATGCCCTCGTCAAGCGCGGCCTGCCCGGCTTGCTGGCCACGCTGGTGGTGCTGTTCACGCCCCTGTGGCTGTTCGGCCGCCACCTGAACGGCCCACGGGCAGTGCAGCCCTACGCGCTGGCCGGGGTGCTGCTGGTCACCAGCTACCTTGCCTTCGGCCTGACCCAGGCATTTTTTACGCACAATAATGGCGTCATGGTGTTCGCATTCTGGACCGCGATGCTGTGGACCTTGCTGCGCCTCCACCTTCCTTCTGCAACCCGCGCGCCATGAACCACCTGCCACTGATCCCTGCACCACTGTTGCGCACCTCCAACAAGATCCTGTTCATCGCGCACCTGGCGCTGGGCGATTTCACCTACCTGCAAAACTGCTTCGCCGCCTTCAAGCGCGCCTACCCGCACCTGGAAGTGCACATCTGGGTCGACGAAGTGCGCCGCACCACCGACGCAAGACGATGGCCGCAGCTGGAAAAATACGCGCTGTACGACTGGCTGGCGGCCTGCCCGTTTTTCAGCAAGGTCTACAGCAAAACCTACAGCCCGCAATTGTTCGACGCGTCGCTGCAGGAAGCGCGCGCCGAGCAATACCCGATCGTCGTCTCGCTGGCCACCTTGCGCCCGCACATGTACGCCGGCATCGCGCGCGCCATTGCGCCAGCCGGCTTCGTGGTGGGCATGCGCGCGCCCTTCAGCGTGCTGGCCCCGCACCACCTGCTGGCCTGGCGCAAGCTCGATGCGACCCTGTCGCCCAATCCGTTGCACGGCGTGCCGGGCCACCACATCAGCGATGTGTATGCCGACTGGTTCCACACCCTGAGCGGCATGCAGATCTCACCAGAGCAGCGGCTGCCGTTCGTGCTGGTGCCCGACGCCTGGCAGCTTGACGCGCGCACGCGCCTGGCAGACTGGGGATTCGCCGGCAAGGGCCCAGTGGTGTTCGTCAACCCGTTCGCCAAGACCAAAAAACGCTGCTGGCCGCTGGAACGGGTGGCCGCGCTGATCGCGGCCATGCAGCAGCGCGCCGAATGGGCCGAGGCCTGCTTCATCGTCAACGCCATGCCGCATGAACTGGAGAACGCGCGCGCGGTCGTGTCGTCGTTTGGCCTCGCGCGCACGCAGTTTTTCAGCGCCACGGATAATTTTTTCCAGCTGCCGGCGATGCTGGCCGAGTGCGACCTGATCGTCTCGGTGGAAACGGCCGTGATGCACCTGGCCAATGCCGTGCACGTGCCGGTGGTGGCGCTGATGCGCCAGAAGAACCCGGAGTGGGTACCGGTCGACCGCGCCCACAGCACCGTGATCACGGCCGCGCATCGGCGCGACTGGGTCAAGGAAATCCAGGTGCAAGCCGTGCTGGACGCGCTGCCATGATGCTGTCCGCCGCCCGCATCGCCCCAGCGCCGTCGAACGGGCGACCGACCTTTCACATCGCGTTTTGCGCGGACGACAATTACTGCCGGCCGATGGGCGCGACCATCGCTTCGCTGATCGCCAACAACCCGGGCCAGCATTTCACCTTCCACCTGCTGGCCATTGCCCTGTCCGAGGACAACCAGGCGCGCTTCCGGCGCGTGGCAGAGATGGGCGCCGCCACCCACATCCACCTGCTCGACGCCGCCCAGTTCGCGCCGTTTGCCAGCTTCCTCGGCCACTCGCACTACTCGCTGTCGATCTTCACCCGCCTGGTGATTCCCGACATGCTGGCCGGCGTGGCCGACCGGGTGTTGTACCTGGACGCCGACATCCTCTGCCTGGGCGGGCTGGATGAATTGTTCGACATCGATTTCGACGGCAAGCTGGCCGTGGTGGTGCCGGACGCGCCCATCACCACGCGCCGCCGCGTCGCCGCCCTGGGCTTGCCGCACAATGAATACTTCAATGCCGGCGTCATGCTGATCAATGTGGCGCCGTGGCTGGCCGCGGGCGCCACCGCGCAGGCGGTCGACACGCTGGTCAACTCGACACTCGACCTGCGCTTCAATGACCAGGATGCGCTGAACATCGTGCTCAACGGCCGCGCGCGCTACGTCGACCAACGCTACAACACGCTGTACGACCTGATCCACGACCTGCAGGTCAAGCGCACCACCCTGCGCGACCTGAATGGCGCGCGGCTGGTGCACTTCGCCGGCTCCGTCAAACCGTGGGCGGCCTGGAGCGGGCACGCCGCGGCGGCGCTGTTCGCCGCTTACCTGGTGCAGTCGCCGTGGGGCGACCTGGCGCTCGACGCCGCGCCGAAAAACACCAAGGAAATGCGCATGCACTCGCGCTTCCTGCTGCGCCAGGGAAAACCCCTGCAAAGTCTCGCCTGGTATGTGCGCTACCTGCGCAAGCGCCGCCGCAAATAGCACCCTGAAACCGCACCTGGCGCGGTATGACGCGCATCCGAATTGACTTATACTGGAGCCGCACTTCCCTCGCAGTCTGACCGGAGCGGAACATGAATTCGACCAGTACATTCAATCAGGAAGTGGCATGGGCGGCGGCGCAGTTGCGGCAGGACCAGACCGACGTCAACGAAGCACTGGTGCAAAAAATCTTCCAGTGCGAACGCGCCGAGGAAGCGCTCCGGGTGTCGGAAGGCAAGCTGCATGCGCTGCTCGCGCACCAGCTGAGCAATCGCGAAGACGAACGGCGCCGCATCGCCATGGAAATCCACGATACCCTTGGACAAAACCTGCTGGCCCTGCGCCTGGATGTGGCAGCGCTGTACCAGCACACCTCCGCGCGCCAGGCCCGCCTGCACGACAGGGTGGGCGCCGCCTTGCACAATCTCGACGACACCATTTACTCGGTGCGACAACTGATCGCCCACCTGCGGCCGTTCCAGCTCGAACTGGGCTTGCAGGCCGCGCTGGAGTGGGAAATCAATAAATTCCAGCGCGATCACGGTGTCGCCTGCAAGGTGGTGGGCCTGGAAGCGTTGCACGCGCTTGCCATGGACGAGGTCCAGCTGCTGACGCTGTACCGGGTGCTGCAGGAATGCCTGGCCAATATTGCCCGTCACGCCAGTGCGAGCGCGGTCAGCATCACCGCTGTGGCTATTAAAAAGATACTGAACATCACAATAAGCGATAACGGTATCGGTATTGACCCGGCCAATCCCCCCCCGCCCGCGTTCGGATTGATGGGCATGCGCGAGCGCTTGCGCGATGCTGGTGGCGGGTTTTGTCTCGCGCCGGCGGCGCCGCATGGCACCACGGTCACCATCACCATTCCCTTGTTCGCACAGAAATAAATTACACCGAAAGTAACGCTCGGCTAAAATGTCAGCTTGCTAATATGGATGGCGAGCAATGTGACGTGCGAGAATTTGGAACCAGGCTGAAAGTGCCTTCATGACAATCAAGGATGAGCTGCTGCTGTCGTTGATGGGGCATGCCACGGCCAGCCGAAGCCCGGCGCTGGCCGATCAGATCAGCTTGTGCTGGCTAAAGATCGTGCGCAAGTTCAGCCCCCTGATCGGCGCCAACAGCGTGCGCCTCATTTTCGAGCGCAGCCTGGAAAACAATCTGGCCATCTTCGACTGGCTGCCGGCGCTGGTGTTGCCATCGCAGCCAGACACGGCGGTCGAGCGCCTGCGCACCAGCATGACGGGCCGGCCGTCGAGCGACATCCTGGCCGCCCACCGCGCCATCCTGATTACTTTTATCGATTTGATGACGACGCTGATCGGCGCGCGCCTGACCATTCAATTCCTGCAAGCGGCATTCCCTGTCGATGGCGCAGGCAGCAATACTGAGGAGAACCCCGGATGACCGACAAACTGGACCTGACACTGCTCGCCACGGGCGTGCCGGGACTCGACACCATTTTGGGCGGCGGCTTGCCCGAGCTGTCGTTCAACATCATTGGCGGCGCTCCCGGCAGCGGCAAGACCACATTTTGCCAGCAAATCATGTTTGCGCTGGCGTCGCCAAGCTGCAAGGCACTGTTTTTCACGGCCATGGGCGAGCCGCCGGTCAAAATGCTGCGCTACCAGCAGCAATTCGAATTCTTCGATTTCGACAAGGTCGGCACCGCCATCAACTTCATCAGCCTGGCGCCCGCCGTCGAGACGGGCAACTACGATGCCGTGCTGACCCAGATCCGCGAAGAAGTACGCGCCCATTCGCCCTCGCTGGTGTTCATCGATTCCTTCCGCTCCTTTGTCCAGGGCGCCAAGGGCGACCAGACCCAGGTGGCGGCACTGCAGCTGTTCGTCCAGCAGCTGGTCACGCACATGACCGGCTGGAACGCCACCACCTTCCTGATCGGTGAATACCTGGCCAACGAAGCCGACCAGAATCCCATTTTCACGGTGGCCGACGGCATCATCTGGCTGAACCAGGATGTGCAGCGCAACGCCATGGCGCGCAAGATCCAGATCATCAAGATGCGCGGCCGGCGCCAGCGGGCCGGCCTGCACGCCTTCCGCATGACCAATGCCGGTATCGAGGTGTTCCCGCGCGTGCTGGCGGCCAGCGAACCGACCGGCAGTGGCCTGGTGTCGCGCGCGCCGGCGGGACGCATCTCGATGGGCTTGCCGGTACTCGACGAGATGCTGGGCGGCGGCTTGCCTGCCGGCTATTCCGTGCTGGTGGTGGGACCGAGCGGCTCCGGCAAATCGATGCTGGCCACCGCATTCGTGGCCGAAGGCGTGCGCCAGAATGAAACCGCGGTCATCGCCCTGTTTGAAAAGACGCCAAGCCAGATGCTCAACAACCAGCTCGACCTGCTGGTGCAGTCCGGCAAGGTCGCGGTGCTGAACATGCGCACGCTCGACCTGTCGGTGGACGAAACGCTGCACGAGCTGGAAACCATGATCGACAGCATCGGCGCGACGCGGGTGGTGATCGATTCGCTGTCCGGTTTCGAGCTGGCGCTCTCGCCCGAATACCGCGAAGACTTCCGCGAGTCGCTCTACCGCATGACCACGGTGCTGAGCGAAAAAGGCGTGTCCCTGTTGATGGCCAGCGAACTGGAAGACCGCGCCAACGAGTTGCGCTTCAGCCCGCAGGGCAGCGCCTTCCTGGTCGACGCCATCATCATGCAGCGTTACGTGGAGTCGGACGCGCAGCTGCACACGGTCATTTCCGTCATCAAGGTGCGCGGCAGCCAGCACAGCCGCCAGTTGCGCGAATTCCGTATCACCGACGCCGGCATCGAGATCGAGGCGGGGCCGGCGCGCTTCAGGAACATGCTGCGCATGGGTGATGGCGCCAGCTGAGGACACCCTTGGCAGTTTGCTGCAACGGGGTGCACCCGACGCCACGGCATTAATCGACGGCGCTGTCACCTGGACCTACGCCGACCTGCGCGCCGAAGTGGCCACGCAGGCCGCGCTGCTGCTGGCCGCGGGTGTGCGGCCGGGCGACCGCGTGATGGTCGTCAGCGAAAATTGCGCGGCGCAGGTGGCGCTGCTGTTCGCCATCGCCGGCGTCAACGCCTGGATCGTCAACCTCAACGCGCGCCTGACCAGCGGCGAACTGGCCACCATCGAGGCGCATTGCGGCGCGCGCCTGGTCGTCACCATCGACGCCGGGGTGGCCAGGTTCGGCGCGCGCAATCCCGATTGCGTGCCCGAGCCTGACCGCACCATCGCCGCGCTGATCTATACCACCGGCACCACTGGCGCGCCCAAGGGCGTGCTGCTCACGCACGCCAATCTGCTGTTCGTGGCCAAGGCGTCGAGCACCCTACGCGCGGTGGTTGCCAGCGACCGCGCGTACGGCGTGCTGCCGATCTCGCACGTGTACGGCTTCACCTCGGTGCTGCTGGGGACCTTGTATGCGGGCGCCTGCGTGGTGTTGGCGGCGCGCTTTGCGCCCGCCGCCCTGCTGGCCGCGCTGCCGCAATTGACGATCCTGCAGGGCGTGCCGGCCATGTATGCGCGCCTGCTCGAGGCCTGCGCGGACGCGCGCATCGCCTCGGGGCTGCGTTTTATTTACGCCGGCGGCGCGCCGCTCGACCCGGATCTGAAAGCGCGCGTCGAACGGGCATTCGGTTTGCCTCTGCATAACGGTTACGGTTTGACCGAGACCGCGCCCACCATCAGCCAGACGCGGCTCGATGCGCCGCGTGCCGATGCATCGGTCGGCTTCGCGATTCCCGGCGTGCAGGTAAAGCTGATGGGGGCCGCGAGCGAACTGTGGGTGCGAGGGCCAAATGTCATGCGCGGCTATTACAAGGGACCGCCAGCGGTCGATGCCGACGGCTGGTTCAACACGGGCGACATGGCGCGCATCGACGTCGATGGCGCCATCTTCATCACCGGGCGCACCAAGGAACTCATCATTCGCGGCGGCTTTAATGTCTTTCCGCTGGAAGTGGAAACGGCCATCAATGCGCACCCCGAGGTCGCCCTGTCGGCGGTGCTGGGACGGCCGCTGGCCGATGGCGACCAGGAAGTGGTGGCCTACGTGCAGCCGCGCACGGGCTGTGTGCCGGAGCTGGCCGACTGGCTTGCTGCGCGCCTGGCGCCCTATAAACGGCCGGCGCGCATCGTCCTGGTGGATGCATTGCCGGCCGCGCCCAATGGCAAAGTCTTAAAGCATCGGCTTGATTAAGGCCGGCGTGGCGACGCCCGGCGTGGCGACGCCCGGCGTCTCGGCAAATTGCAGGCGGTACAGATTGGCGTACATGCCGCCGGCGGCCAGCAGTGCGTCGTGCGTGCCCTGCTCGACGATGCGGCCATGTTCCAGCACCACGATGCGGTCGGCCCGTTCGATGGTCGACAGGCGGTGCGCGATGACCAGCGTGGTGCGGCCGGCCATCAAGGTATCGAGCGCGGCCTGGACGGCGCGTTCCGATTCATTGTCGAGTGCGGAAGTCGCTTCGTCGAGGATCAGGATCGGCGCATCCTTGTAGATGGCACGCGCGATCGCCACGCGCTGGCGCTGGCCACCCGACAGGCGCATGCCGTTTTCACCGATCGGCGCCTGCAGGCCTTCGGGCAGGTTGGCCACCACGTCCGTCAAATGCGCCGCCTTTACCGCATTCGCCAGCCGGGCCTGGTCGATTGTCTTCACCCCGTAGGCGATGTTCGCCGCCAGCGTGTCGTCGAACAGGATCACGTTCTGGCTGACCATGGCCAGTTGCTCGCGCAGGCTGGTCAAGGCGATGTCCTGGTACGCCACGCCGTCGAGCAGCACAGTGCCGGCTTGCGGATCGTAGAAGCGCGTTACCAGGTTCACAAAAGTCGACTTGCCGCCGCCGGACATGCCGACCAGCGCCACCGTCTGGCCGGGTTGCACGTCCAGCGTGACGCCATTCAAGGCCGGCGCATGCGTGCCGGGATAGCTGAACGTGACGTCCTGCAATTGCAGGTGGCCCTTGCTGCGGCCCAGTACCCGGGTACCGGTGTCGGCTTCGACGGGCGAGTCGATCATCGCGAACACGGTTTCGGCTGCGGCCATCCCGCGCTGCATCGGGCCGTTCACCTCCGACAGAGACTTCAAGGGGGTCAGCAGCATCAGCATCATTGCCACGAATGCAGAGAACTCGCCTGCGGTCATGTCGGCCTGGATGGCCAGCACGATCACCACCGACAGCGCGATGGCCGTGGCGATTTGCGTGATCGGGGTGGTGGCGGCAAAGGCCACGGTCATGCGCTGCGAGAAGCCGCGCAGGGCTTCGCTGCGCGCACCAAAGCGGCGCAGCTCATACTGTTCCCCCGAAAAAACGCGGATCACCTGGTGGCCGCGCGCGGCCTCGTCGACGACCTGCGTCATTTCCTGAGTCACGCGCTGGTTCTCCCGGTTCAGGTTGCGCAGGCGCTTGGTAGTGGCGCGCACGATCACGGCGGTGAGCGGCACCACCACCAGGGCGACCAATGTCAGCTTCCAGTTCATCAACAAGAGGCCGACCAGCAACCCGGCAACGACCAGCACATCCCGTACGTAGGCCACGAACACGGAATTGATCATGTCGACCACTTGGCGCACATCGCCGATCACGGTGTTGATGACCTTGCCGGTCGACTCTTCGTGAAAACGCGCGACAGGTAAGCGCAGCAGGCGCGCGAATGCGAGCGCGCGCAGGTCATTCAGGACGCGGCTCATGACCCAGTTGTTGAAGTAGGCGGTGGCAAACGTACAAATGCCGCGCACGACAAAAATCGTGACCAGCACGCCCGGAACCAGCCACAGGCTGAAATCGACGCGATTCGGGCCGACGCCTTTGTCGAGCAGCAGTTCCAGCGCGTGTGACAGCGCCGGCTGCGTGGCGGCGGTGCCGGCCATGGCCAGCAGCGAAAAAAAGGCGCGGGTGCGGTAGGGTTTGACGAGGGCCAGCAGGCGTTTGATGATGGTGCTATTTTCCAAGGTGTGCTTTCATGGTGCGGTGCGTGCAGTTACCTGCGACCGAAAAACCGTCATCCCCGCCTGCACGGGGATGACGTATTAACTAGTATTCGACAGCGACGTCTTTGGCCCCCAGCTGCTGCTCCAGCGCCAGCTGCAACGCCTCCGACGGCGCCACCCGCCAGGCGTCGCCCAGCTGCAGCTTGCATTCGACACCCTGCGGTTTGATCCGCAGCGACACCGGTAAACCATCCGGGTGCACATACGGCTGCAGCACCGCCGCCAGTTTCGCGTCGCTCACATCGCATGACATCGCCATCTCCAGCTTGTGCCCGTACTGGATGCGCGAGGCGGCCAGGTCGAACACTTTTTCGGCCGTGATGCGCAAGCCGCCATTGAACCGGTCTTCCGACACCTTGCCCACCACCAGCAGGAATTCGTCTTCCTTGAAGATGTTTTTATGGGCGTCGAACACCTCGTTGTAGACGGTCACTTCGACCACCGCCGTCTTGTCGTCCAGCGACACGATGACGATCTTGCCGCGCTGGGTCATCTGGGTGCGCACGCCCATGATCACGCCGCACAGCATGCGCGGCTCGCGCGACGGGTCGAGGTCGCACAGCTTGGTACGTGCGAACCTGCGTACCTCGGTCGCGTAGGAATCGAACATGTGGCCGGACAAATAAAAGCCCAGCGCGATTTTTTCTTCCGACAGTTTTTGCTTGTCGGTCCACGGCGTGGCTTTCACGTACTCGGGCGGCGCCACCATGTCGCTGTCGTCGCCACCGAACAGGCTGACCTGGTTGGCCGACGCCAGCGCCTGGTCGGCCACTTCCACCGCGAACGATACCGAGGCCAGCAAAATGGCGCGGTCGACCTTGAAACAGTCCATGGCGCCGGCGCGGATCAGCGACTCGATGGTGCGGCGGTTGATCTGCTTCTTGTCGACCCGCTTGCAGAAGTCGAACAAATCCGTGAACGGGCCGCCGGCGGTGCGCGCGGCGACGATCGCTTCGATCGCGCCCTGCCCCGAACCTTTTACGGCACCGAGGCCATAGCGGATATTCGTGACGCGTTTTCCCGTGACAGACGGCGCCGGGCCTTCCGGCGTAAACCGGTACTGCGACTCGTTGATATTCGGCGGCAGCAGGGTCAGATTGCAGACGTCGATGCTGTCTTCGACCAGGATTTTGATCTTGTCGGTGTCTTCCATCGCCAGCGACATATTTGCTGCCATGAACGCGGCCGTGTGGTGCACTTTCAGGTAAGCCGTGTGGTACGACAGCAGCGCGTAGGCGGCAGCGTGCGATTTATTGAAACCGTAGCCGGCGAATTTTTCCATCAAGTCGAAAATCTCGTCGGCCTTCTGCACCGTCAGGCCGCCTTCGGCCGCGCCCTTGCGGAAAATTTCGCGGTGCTCGGCCATTTCTTCGGCCTTCTTTTTACCCATCGCGCGGCGCAGCATGTCGGCGCCGCCGAGCGAATAGCCGCCGATGATCTGCGCCATCTGCATCACCTGCTCCTGGTACACCATGATGCCGTAGGTTTCGGACAGGATGCCCTCGGTGCGCGGATCGGGATAGTCGAATTTTTCGCCGTGCTTGCGCTTGCAGAAGTCGGGGATCAGGTCCATCGGCCCCGGACGATACAAGGCGACGAGCGCAATGATGTCTTCAAAACGGTCGGGCCGCGCGTCTTTCAGCATGCCCTGCATACCGCGCGACTCGAGCTGGAAGATGGCGACGGTTTTCGCCTTGGTCAGCAAATCGTACGACGCTTTATCGGTCAGCGAAAGCGTGGCCAGGTCAAAATTGGCCTGCTCCGGATCGAGCGCGCGGATGTAGTTCACGGCGCGGTCGAGAATGGTCAGTGTGGTCAAACCCAAAAAGTCGAATTTCACCAGGCCGACGGCTTCCACGTCGTCCTTGTCGTACTGCGACACCACGCCGGCGTCGCCGCCCTGCGTATAGAGCGGGCAGAAGTCGGTCAGCTGGCCCGGTGCGATGAGCACGCCGCCGGCGTGCATGCCGATGTTGCGGGTGATGCCCTCGACCTGCTGCGCCAGCTCGAGCAGCTGCTTGACCTCTTCCTCGTTTTCCAGGCGCTCCTTGAGCAGCGGCTCTTCCTCGATGGCTTCGGCAATCGAGACCTGTTTGCCCGGCTTGAACGGAATCAGTTTTGAAATACCGTCGCAGAAGTTGTAGCCGAAATCGAGCACCCGGCCGACGTCGCGGATGGCGCCCTTGGCGGCCATGGTTCCGAAGGTGGCGATCTGCGACACGGCGTCGCGGCCGTACAGATCCTTCACGTGCTGGATCACGCGGTCGCGGTTTTCCTGGCAAAAGTCGATATCGAAGTCGGGCATCGAGACGCGTTCGGGATTCAAAAAACGCTCGAACAGCAGGTTGTAGCGCAAGGGATCAAGGTCGGTGATCAACAGGCAGTAGGCCACCAGCGACCCGGCGCCCGACCCCCGGCCCGGACCGACCGGCACGCCGTTGTCCTTGGCCCACTGGATGAATTCGGCCACGATCAGGAAGTATCCCGGGAACTTCATGTTGTTGATGGTATCGGTCTCGAAGCGCAGCCGTTCGGCGTAGCGCGGGCGCGCCTGTTCGCGCTTGACCGGGTCCGGATACAGGTGCTCGAGGCGAATCTCCAGCCCTTTTTCGGACTCTGCCACCAGAAAATCTTCGATGGTCATGCCGGGCGGCGTCGGGAAGTCGGGCAATTGCGGTTTACCCAGCGTGAGGATGACGTTGCAGCGCTTGGCGATTTGGACCGAATTGGCCAGCGCGCCCGGCAGGTCGGCGAACAACTCTCCCATCTCGGCCTGGGATTTGAAGCACATCTCTTCGTTGAACTTGCGCACGCGCTTGGCATTGGCCAGCATCTCGCCCTCGGCGATGCAGGTGCGCGCTTCGTGGGCGATGAATTCGCCCTTGGTCAAAAACTGCACAGGATGGGTCGCCACCACTGGCAAGCCCAGGCGGCCGGCCAGCGCCACCGAATGGCGCACCTGCGCTTCCTGGTTCGGCTGCCCGGCGCGCTGCACTTCAATATAAAAGTGATTCGGGAAGATGCGCGCCCAGCGCAGCGCGGCTTTCTCCGCGCGCACCACGTCGCCCTGGTCGATGGCCGCGCCTATGTCGCCGAACTGGGCGCCGGAGAGCACGATCAGGCCATTCGCCTGGTCGTGGTCGGGGTGCAGTTTCGAGCTGCTGGTGGCCAGGCCTTCGAGCCATTCGACGCGCATTTCGGCGCGGCCCTTGTACTGATTGGTCAGCCAGGCTTTCGACAGCAAGTCACACAACTGTAAATACCCGGTGTGGTTCTTGGCCAACAGCAGCAGGCGGTACGGTTTTTCGCGGTTGTCGTCGTTGCTGATCCAGGCATCGACGCCGATGATGGGTTTCACACCCTTGCCGCGCGCGGCCTTGTAGAAACGCACCATGCAGAACAGATTGGCCAGGTCGGTGACGGCCAGCGCCCCCTGCTTGTCCTTCGCGGCAGCGGCCACCACGTCGTCGATGCGCACCAGGCCGTCGACGATGGAGTATTCGGAGTGCACGCGCAGGTGCGTAAAAGTCGGGGAAAGTGTCGAGGCGGTCATGGCGCCATTTTAACCCGCCACGCGGTCGCGGGCCGAGGACGGCCGCGAAGTCGGAATGGCGCGACGGACCACCTTATAATAGCGCCATGCTCCAATCTCCGGCCAGACGGCACCTGAAGGACCTGGCCACACGCGCCAAAAACAGTAACGCCGCACGCCGCGTGGTCATGCCACTGCTGGTGCGCTTTCCCACGCTGCCAGGACGCATCCTGACACTGGCGCAGCGCTTGCTCGGCCACCGTGCGCACCGGGACTGGGTAACGGCATGCGCAGCCAGTCGGCCACCCTTGGGCCAGCGCCAGTTGCTGGTCGATATTTCCGCTGTGGCCCAGAACGATATCAAGACCGGCATCCAGCGCGTGGTGCGAAGCATCCTGCTGGCCCTGATCAAACATCCCCCCGCCGGCTTTTGCGTGGAGCCGGTGTATGCCAGCGGTGTGCAGCGGCGCTACCGCTATGCGCGTGGTTTTACCCATGCATTGCTAGGGTTGGAAGGCACGGCGGCGGCCGATACCCCGATCGCCTACCAGGGCGGGGACAGTTACCTGGGGCTCGACCTGGCCGTCTTCAGCACCATGAACAACCGGGACATGCTCGACGACATGCGCAGCAAGGGCGTGGCCGTCCATTTCGTGGTGTACGACATCCTGCCGCTGCTGCAACCCGAGGTCTTCCTGTACGGCTCCCCCAAGTATTTCGGCAGCTACATCCTGGCCATTGCGCGGCATGCCGACGGCATCGTTTGCATTTCGCGTGCCGTGGCGGACGAACTGGCGGCCTGGCTCGAGGTCCACGCTGCGGCGCGCACGACGCCCTTGAAAATTGGCTACTTCCACCTGGGTGCCGATCTGGCTGCCAGCGCGCCATCGTCGGGCTTGCCGGCCGACGCGGCGCAGGTACTGGCGTCGATGAAAGCGCGCCCGTCGCTGCTGATGGTCGGCACCCTCGAACCCCGCAAGTCGCACGCGCAGGCGCTGGCCGCGTTCGAGCTGCTGTGGCGCGACGGCGTCGATGTCAACCTGGTTATCGTTGGTAAGCAGGGATGGGCGGTCGATGCCGTCGCGGCGGCACTGCGCGCGCATCCAGAACTTGGCAAAAAGCTGTTCTGGCTTGCGGGCGCGTCCGACCAGATGCTGACCGACGTGTACAGCCATGCTTCCGCCCTGCTGGCGGCGTCGACCGGCGAAGGTTTCGGCCTGCCCTTGATCGAAGCGGCGCAGCACGGCGTGCCGATCCTCGCGCGCGGCCTGCCCGTATTTCGCGAAGTGAGCGGCGCGCATGCATTCTATTTCGACGGAACCGACGCGGCGCAGCTGGCCACCGCGGTCAAGGCATGGCTGGATCTGCACCGGCAAGGGCTGGCGCCCTCCTCTGCCGGCCTGCCGTGGCTGACCTGGTCGCAGAGCGCGCAGCAGTTGGTCGACACCGTCGTGCATGCGCATTGGTATCGCCAGTTGCCAAAGTAATTTCTGGCAAGCCTCGCGGCTTATAATAGCGGTTGACCCGCTTCTGCTTTCAACTACCATGCATACCAGTCCTCACCAGCCCATCGCGGCCAGCTTCGTCAACATCGCCGCGTACAAATTCATTACTTTCGACGACACCGAAGCGATGCGCCCGCAGTTCCAGGCGCTGTGCGCCGAGCTGTCATTGAAAGGCACGATCCTGCTCACGCCGGAAGGCATCAACCTGTTTTTGTCCGGCACGCGCGCCAACATCGACAGTTTCATGGCCTGGCTGCGCAGCGATCCCCGCTTTACCGACATCGAAGTGAAGGAAAGTTTTTCGGCCGAACAGTCGCACAAGCGGATGCTGGTGAAGATCAAAAAAGAAATCATCACGATGCGCATGCCGCTCATCAAACCGGAGCTGGGCCGCGCCCCGGCAGTCGCGCCGCTGACGCTCAAGCGCTGGCTCGACCAGGGCCATGACGACAACGGCAAGCCGGTGGTCATGGTCGACACGCGCAACGATTTTGAAGTCGACGTCGGCACGTTCGATAACGTCGTCGATTACCGCATCAGCAAATTCACCGAATTCCCTGACGTGATCGCGGCGCACAAAGAAGATTTCGCCGGCAAGACCGTGGTCACCTTTTGCACTGGCGGCATCCGCTGCGAAAAGGCCGCCATCCACATGCAGGAAACCGGCTACGACAATGTGTACCAGCTCGAGGGCGGCATCCTGAAGTATTTTGAAGACGTCGGCGCCGCCCACTACACGGGCGACTGCTTCGTGTTCGATTACCGCACCGCGCTCAATCCCAAGCTCGAACCGACCGTGACGACGCAATGCTTCGCCTGTCGCGCCGTGGTCACCCCGCGCGAGCAACTCTCGCCGCTGTACGTGTACGAAGTATCCTGCCCCCATTGCGCATCAACGCCGGCTGACGCGCCCGTACCCCGATAGGAAAGGTCCATCCATCCATGCAACGTTTTCGCGCGCCCTTGATCGGCGCATGGCGGCGCCTCGACCAGCCCGGCGCAATGCGCCTGGCCATGTTCCTCGTGCCCCTGCTGCTCGGCCTGTCATCGGTCGTCATGCGGCAGGATGACAACTGGGATCTGCGCAACTATCACCTGTACAACCCATTCGCGCTGCTCAACGGCAAAATCGGCTTCGACCTGGCCCCCGGCCAGTGGCAAAGTTATTTCAATCCGACCATCGACCTGCCCTACTACGGCATGATCCGCACCCTCCCCGGCCGGCTGGTCGGGTTCCTGATGGGTCTGCTGCACGGCCTGAACTTCATCCTGCTGGTGCAAATCATCCGGCACCTGTTCGCGCAGGACAGCCGCACCGGTTACCGCCTGCCCATCCTGCTCGGCGTGGCCGGTATCTTCGGCAGTGCCTTCCTGTCCGAGCTGGGCAACACCATGGGCGACAATCTGACCGCGCTGTTCGTGCTCGGGTCCGTGCTGATCGTCCTGCGCGGCTGGCCGGCAGTCAGCGGCCAGGCACCTGGCCAGGGCAAGACGCTGCTGTGGGCCGGCCTCGTGATGGGGCTCGGCACCGGCCTGAAACTGACCAATGCCACCTACGCGCTGGGCCTGTGCCTGACGCTGATGCTGATCCCCGGCGCGTTCGGTGCGCGTTTGAAACGCGCCTTCACCTTCGGCCCCGCCGTGTTGGTCGGCATCGCCATCACCAGCGGCTGGTGGTTCTGGCTGATGTGGACCCAATTCGGCAATCCCCTGTTCCCGCAATTTAACAATATCTTCCACAGCCCGATGGCGGCGCCTATCGGCATCGGCGACACCCACTGGCTGCCGCAAGGCTGGCTCGAATACCTGCTGTGGCCCTTCAAGTTTGCGGCCAATCCAAAGCGCGTCACGGAAATTGGCCTGACGCTGTTGATCTGGCCGATGCTGTACGTCGGGTTTCTGCTGCAAACGTTCAACCTGGCGCAAGCGCGTCCGGCCGAGCAGGTCAACGATGGGGATAGCGCGTTGCTGCAGCGCCAGCGCCTTCTGTTGTCTTTTTTTGCCATTTCCTACCTGCTTTGGATGTGCTTGTTCAGCATCTACCGCTACCTGATTCCCCTCGAATTGCTGGCGCCAGTGGTTCTGTTGCTGCTGGCCCAGCGCCTGATGCCAGCGCCGCTGGCGCGGCGCGCGGTCAGCGTGCTGTTAGCCATTGTGGTGGTGTCGACCATTCCGGCCGCTTCATGGGGACGTGCGCCGTTCAGCGCCAACAGTTATGCAATGGTGGGGCCGGTGATTGCCGATCCCGAACAAAGCATGGTGTTCACCGTCCACGGCGACCCGCCGATGGGCTGGCTGGTGACGCTGTTCCCGGTGCGCCTGGCGTTCGTCGCGCTCGGTTCCGGCTTCCCCGAATCGGACGCCTTTAAGGCGCGGGTCGCCGCCATGATCGCGGCGCGCAGCGGACCGTTGTACGTGATGGTCCAGGCCGCAAAAGGCAGTGCCGATCCACAAGCCGAACAAGCGCTACGCGACGCCGCACCGGCTACCAATGCGCGCGTCGTCGTCACGGCCGCCGAAGTACTGGGTCGCTACGGTCTTGCGGTCGACCCGGCCAGCTGCCGCAGCCATGCCGCTTTCCGCGGCAAGAACCACAACGATTTCCAGTTCTGCGTGGTGACGCCCGTACGCTGATCCAGCGCCGGATTAGCGGCCCGGTCCGGCTTGTGCGCGCTGCTGCAAGGCCTCGGCCGCAGCGACCAGCGTGGCGCCGGTCGCATGCCAGCTCGGCGCCCGATACTGATCGCGGATGGCGGCGCTGCGCTGCGCCACCGCGTCGGGGTTGGCGATATACCACTGCAGGCGCTCGGCCCAGCGCGGTACATCCCATGGATCGATGTATTCGACCAGGTCGCCCCCCACTTCGGGCAGCGACGCCGCATTCGAGACCAGGCAGAATTTACCGTAAGCGAGGCTTTCCGCCACCGGCAAACCCCAGCCTTCATACAGCGATGGGTAGACCGTGAAATAGGCGTGCCGGTACAACAGCGCCAGGTCGCCATCGGACACATGGTTCAGAATGCGCAGGCATGACCGGATCCTCGGGTCACGTGCCAGGTCGGCCATCAGCTCGGCCTGGCCCCAGCCCGCCATGCCGACAAAGACCAGCACCGGCAAGTCCTGCACGCCGGCATCGACCAGGCGGGTATAGGCGCGGTAGACGGTTTCGTGGTTCTTGCGCCGCTCGATGGTCGAGACGAACAGGATATATTGCTGGCCGAGCAATTCGGCGACCGCGGGCGCCACCGGCGCCTGTGCCGGCGCCACCGGCCCGATCTCGCAGCCCAGGCGTACCAGGCTCAGCTCCGGTAGCGCTACCTGGCATTCCTCCAGATAGGCGCGCAGATCCTGGCGCGAATACGCCGAGATGCACACCACCTCGTCGGCGCAGCGGGCGACATCGAGGAAATAGCCGGGAAACTTGCGCGCCACGTCGGCAACGCAGAGATGCGGAAGGCGAATCGGGATGATGTCGTAGCACATCAACAGGATGTGCAGGTCGAGCGCTTGCCGCAATGTATACAGGTAGGGCAAATCCTTCTGGTCCCAGTCGAGTCCCAGAGACACCACCACGTCACCACGCCCGAACAACAAATCAGGCTTGACCAGCGCCGGCGCTGGTGCCGCAGCAGGTGCGCTTGCCGGCAGCGGTGGCCGGCCACGCACGAACAGCATGGCGGCACTGCCCACGGCCCGGAGCGACGCGCGCAGCGCGCGCGCGCCATCCATGCGCACGCGCGCAAATTGCAGCAGCGGTTGCTGCAATTCGCGCGGCAAGCGGGCGACGGCGCGCAGCACGTTGCCACGCCAGCCTGGTTGCGGCGCCATCTGCTCTGGCGCCGGCAGGCCAGCCGCCGCGGCCGCAAGACTGGCAGGATGCACGCCGCCGGCGTCGATGCGTTCGAGTGCGAACTGGAGTTCCTCCGGCCCCACCTCGAAGTAGGCCTTGTAAGCCAGGTCGAAGCGGCAGAAACGGATGGCACCGTCGCGCCGGGCCAGGAACTGGCGTGCAGTTTCGGCCTCGACGCGCACGATGCCCAGCGCCGGCCGGTGCCAGCCGCGCACCGTGGTGACATCGAGCCAGATGGTCATGGCTGCAGCGTGCCGCTGTCGAGCAGCTCACGCACCGCTTGCGGGACGCCGGCCAGGCATGCCTCCCAGGTCAGACTGTGGCGCAGTGGCGACGGCACCGCGCTGTGAGCAGGCGCTTGCAGTGCCGCCTTGATCGCCTGCTGGAACGCTTCCTGGGTTTCGGCCACCGTGACTTCGGGCAGGTCGGCAAAATGTTCGAAACCACGCAGCGCAGTGCGGGTACAAATCACCGGCCGTGCGGAATACAGGGCCTCGGCGGTCTTGATGTTGGAGCCGCCCCCCGCGCCGATCGGCAGCAGGAAGACATGGGCCAGCGACTTGACCGCGGCCAGGTCGGCGTCGTCGAGCACGCCCAGGATCTGCAGGCGCGACATGTTGAAAGCGCCCAGCGGCGATTTGCGCAGCGCCCGCTCCAGGTGCGGTCCGACGCCGCCGGCCACGACCAGCTTCGAGTCTTTCGGGATGCAGGCCAGAGAATCGCCGATCGCGTCGAGGAAGCCGGTAAAGTTGGGCGGATGGGCGCTGGCAATGAAGATCGGCCATGGCCTGGACGGCAAGCGCTTGCGCCACTTGTCGAGGTGGGCCGGATCCGCACGCCATGGGCTGATGCCGTTCGGCGCGTGCAGCGCGCGCAGCGCACCGTATTCACGCAACACGGCAGCGTCATCGACCGTGACACCCAGCGACAGCACTGCCTCGCGGGTCAGGTCGCGCTCGATGGCGTCCATGTCTGCGACCATCTGGTCGATCAGCGAGTCACTGAACTGGCCAGCCAGCATGGCCCGTTTCATGGGCGCTTCAATATTGTTGGTGCTGTTGACCAGCAAGGCGCCGCGGCATTGCGCAGACTGGCGGCGCAGCGCCGCGGCCAGCGGGTACAGCCATGGCTGTTCGAGCTGGATCACATCGACCGGACCGGGCAACTGATCGATCACCTGGCGCAGGATGCGTTCGTGCGAGACAGAAAACGGCCCCATCAAAAAATCCGACAGGATCGGCATCGGCGTGTTCAGGTAGTTCCTGTATGGGCTGTCGGCCGGAAAGGCCACATCGAAGCGGCCAAGATCGGCCGCCTCGTAGGCTTCGGCCTGGTAAAACGCCACGCTGTGCACCTCGAAGCCGGCGCTCTTGTACGCCCGCGCCATTGCAGCGGCACGCAGCTGGCCACCATGGCGCGGGCGCCGGATCGGAAATGGCACCAGCAACAACACCCGCGGAGGGCGCGGCACGGGTGCAGCCGGCGCCACCAGATGCGCGGCGGCGCCGGGCAGCGCCAGCGTCACCTGCATCAACTGGTGCGCACTCTCCGCCCACGTCAGCCGTGGCAGAGCGCTAGACGATGGCACGGCTTGATCGGCCAGCAGCGCCAGCCAGTGCGTCAGTGCAGCGGCCAGATCGGCTGGCGCGAAACCGGAAAAATAATGCAGGTGCTCGCCACCGACTTCGCGAAATACCGGCAAATCGCGCGCGATGACCGGCACCTGGCGCCGCGCCGCCTCGATCAGCGGCAATCCAAAACCCTCGCCGGCAGAGGCGGCAATGAGTCCGTCGGCAGCGCCATACACCAGCTGCAGGTATTCGTCGCTGATGCCTTCCAGCCAGAACAGGCGCCGGCCGGCCTCGGGGTGGCGCCGCAGGCGCCGCACCAGCGCGTCGACCATCCAGCCCTCCTTGCCGACGATGACGAGATTGGCCTCGGTGCCATCGCGCCAGAGTTGCTCGAATGCAGACACGGTCTGCTCATGATGCTTGCGTGGCTCGACCGTCCCGACCATCAGCAGTGTCGGCCGCTGCGCCAGTTGCGCCAGCACCTGCGCGGCGTCGGCGGGCAGACCCGACGACGGAACCGAATTGTCCACATCGGAACCCAGATGAAACCAGCCGACCTGGCGCGGCACCAGGCTGGCCGGAAGATGTTGGCTTTGCCAGTCGAGCAGTTCGCGTGCAACCGCGCGCGAAATGCAGAGCGCCCCATCGAAGGCGCTGATACAGCGCAGCCACTCGGCATGGCTGGCGTCGGTATTTGGCGGAAAGTGCTGCGGCATCAACACCGGCAGCAAGTCGTACACCACCATGCAGACGCGCACGCCATCAAGCCGCAATGACTGAAGAAAGGGCATGACGTCGGGCAAAATGTGGGGCAGCAGGTCGAGTCCCAGAAACACGTCGCCGCGCTGGTGATCGATGGGCGCATCAGGAGCGCGCGCGGCGGTGCCGAGCAACGTTGCCGTGTACGCGTGCGCGTAGCGATACATGCCGTCGCGGGCGTTGCCGTACACGGCGCAGACCTCGTATCCGGCCGGGGGCGTGCGCAACAGTTCGCGCAGGATGCTGCGGGTAACCCGCTGCACGCCGGTGCGCGCGTCGCGCTGCACCAGTTCGGAAATGTCGACGAACAGCTGACGTGGCGCGGACGCGTCCGGAAACCGGCTAAGCGTCTGCGCCCAGTGCGCGGCCTCTGCTGCGTCGCCGGCGGCCACCATGGCAATGCGTGCGCGCCCGACCAGGCGCGCCAGCAATTGCGCCGCAGAGTGGCCCGGTGGCACGCCGGCCGGCAGCATCACCCCGGCGCAGGCCGCCAGCGCCTGCTGCGCCATGCGATCCCATCCGTGACCGGACTGCGGCTGTCCCGGATCGCGTTGCAGTGCAGTGACCTCGACACCGAGCAAGGCGCGCGCTTCCTGCACCGGACCGGCGTCGAGCGCGAGTACCAGCGCCGCGCGTTCCAGCTGAGCCAGCTGTTCGAGATAAAAATCGGACAAGCCGGGCACCGCGCCCAGGAGTGCGGGATCGCGCAGGGGGCGCAGGTCGTGCAGCACGACCACGACCGGCTGCGCCATGACGAAGCTGCCGATACTGGTCACGGCGTCATCGGCGAAGCCTTCGAACATGTTCGCCAACAGCACCACATCCGGCGCCTGCGCCGCCAGGAAGGCCTCACGCACGTCAGCGGCCATGGCACGGCGATGGCTGCGCCCGTTGCGCTGCGCGACCCCCTCCATGCCGGGCCAGACGCGCACATTTTGCGCTGGCAGCAAGCCGTCGAAGGCGGCGCGCAGGCCGTCGATGGTATGCGGAAAAGCGCCATTTAACGCAATGATGACCTCGTCGTCGCTGCCGCGCTGACGGGCCAGCGCTTGCGCCAGGGCGAGCGCGTGGCGGCCAGCCTGATGAAAACGGTGCTCGGTCTGGGCAGCCTGGAGGTCGATCACAATACGCATTATGGGACTTTCGCGTCGAAAACTTTCTGCATATCAGCCAGGATCGCCGCGGCACGAGGCGACAATTCGCGCGCGCGCCGTTGCGGCAAGCTTGCCGGACCATGTTCGGCCGATGCACTGCCCGGCGCCCCGCCCTGCGTGCCCGCCGCGCCACCGCCCGGGGTGCCGAGCAAGCGGCGCGCGCGCGGTGCCAGTCCGGGCACCAGCCGCAGCACGGCAAGGCCCGCGGATTTCACCAGCGGCTGGCGCACGGCAACACGCAGTACCCTGCGCACAAAACCCTTGAGCGCGGAGGCCTTGAGCACGGAGTCCTTGCGCGGCGCCTTGGCCCGCACGTGGGGAGGCGACTGGCTCAATTCCTCGGTTTTGGCTTTGCAGGCAGCGAGCTGACCTTCCATCCAGGTAATGTGCGCAAGCAGGCGTGCTTCCTCGTGCACAGCATCGTCATGATTTCGCCGCAACAACTCGATCTCCAGCGCCGACTCGCGCTGTTTTCCTTCGGCTTCGACCAAGTCCTGTCCAATGCTGCTGATGTCGCGCCATGCAGAATCGAGTTCACTACGGGCATTGTCGCGTTCGGCGATTGCCGTGTTGCGTTCGTCCCGCGCAAGGTCGCGTTCCTGGACGGCAGTCTCCCGCTCGGCCACATCGCTGGCGCGCTGGGCCGCAGCACGCTCGTGCAAGGCAGCAAGCTCGGCCTGGGCGGCACGCTGCATGACATCGCGCTCGAGGTCGTGGGCAATCATCACGCCACGGCATAATTCCGAGCTGGCCAGGCCGCTCAGGCGAACTGCATCAAAAACATTCGGCGGACTGGTAAATGCCGCCAGCAATTCTGCATGCTCGTTGGCGACATAGAACCGGTTCAGTCCATCGAACCAGGCAAACGTATAATTTGCCGTGAGCAAAATCGGATCCCAGCCCGCGAAATCGGTTTCGGCACTCGCGGGGACGGTCGCCTCGATGACCATGATCCACGGCCGCAACAACTGGCTATCCCAGCCCCGCAATACCTGTTCTTCAAAACCTTCCACGTCGATCTTCAGCCAGTGGACGTCCTTGCCTTCGAGATTGCGCAACGCCGAGCGCAAGGTCAGCACCGGCACCGTGACCGTGCTGTGCGCGGCGCTGTGCTGCTGCTGGTGGAGCGCTGAGTAGCGATCGACCGCGGTGCTCAGGCCGGTATCGGCGAACACATTCAGTTCCAGCACGCCTTCGGTCTGTGCCAGCGCGACCTGGAGCACCGTTTCACCCGGCCGGTCGGCGCGCAGCAGACTGGCATACTCGGCCACCGGCTCGATGTGGATGCCGCGCCAGCCGTGTTCATAAAATGCCTTGCTGACCGAGTCGACCACTGGATGCTGGGCGCCCACGTCGACGTAGGTGCCGTTCGGAATATGCTTGAGCGCGCGCCAAAGCATGACGTCTTCAAAATTCTGGGCGTACGAAACAAAACTCATGCTGCTGCTCCACCGGGATGCCGGGTAATGTCGAACTGCGCATCGAGCGCATTGGTGCCAAGGAAGAAATCGCGGGTCGTGTTGAGTACGTCGAAGACCAGCAAATTGTCGATCCATTCATAGTTGTCGCTCAAGTGCGTGTCACCGCTGACCAGCGCCGGCGACACGGAGTACGAGCCCGGACCGAGCGTGCAGATGAAGCGCAAGTCGTAGACCACCTGCTCGCCCGGCGTCACGCCTTCCTGGATCTGGTGGGTATGCCAGGTATTGCTTCCCCACACCACGTGGCCTTGCTTGTCTCGAATCATGTATCCCAGCACCAGCTGGGGCGTGGCTTGATGCACGGTCGCGACCAGCCGCAGGCGCAAGGCCTGGCCAACTTGCGCCAGGGCAATCTCGGCGCCGGTGACGTCATCATACAGGCGCAAGGTATCGACCCGCACTTCGCCGGTCCCGCTCCTGGTCAGCATCCAGCCGTTGCTGGCGCGACGCTGCTCCACCGACAACTGGGCATTTTCTTTCTGGGCAATCAGGGCATTGTAGAAATCGACGATCTCGTCAGGCAAACCGTCCTTCAGGATGCGGCCATTGTCGATCAGGATCACGCGATCGCACAGGGTGCGGATGTCGGTCGGGCTATGGCTGACGAACATGATCGACACGCCGTCTTCCTTGAACTGGCGGATCCGGTCGAAGCTCTTGTGCTGAAAATAGCTGTCGCCGACAGACAGGGCTTCATCGACGATCAGCAGGTCGGGCCGGAACGCTGTTGCTACGCTGAAGGCTACGCGCATCTGCATGCCGCTCGAGTAGGTGCGTACCGGCTGGTCGAAGTATTCGCCGACCTCGGCAAATGCTTCGATTTCCGGCATGACGCGCTCGATTTCGGCGCGTCCATATCCCATCAGGCCGGCCGAATGGAAGGCGTTTTGACGACCGGTCATGTCGGGCGTAAATCCCATGCCGAGTTCAAGGATGGCCGAGACGCGGCCACGCATGTGCACCGCGCCCTCGGTGGCCTGTACCGTACCGGTGATGAGCTTGAGCAAGGTGCTCTTGCCGGCGCCATTCTGGCCAATGATACCCACCGCTTCGCCGGGACCGACGGAAAAGCTGATGTCGCGCAGCACCCAATGTTCTTCCAGCGGCGCGACGGACGGCGAAAACCAGGAACGGAAGCGGCGTAGTTCACCGCCCCATTGGCGGTATGACTTGCCCAGTTTGCTCACCTGCAGTTCACCGCTCATAATTGATCGACCATTTCCGGGCTTGCCTTGCGAAATAAAATAAGCGAAAACGCCGACAGCAGGACGCCGACCAGCAGGGTACCCCCAAGCGCGGCCCAGTCCGGCGCGCGATTGTAGAGCAGGACATCCTGGTATCCGGTGATGATCGGGATGAGGATATTAAATTTCATCCAGACGCGGTACTGTTCAGGAATGATATGCACCATGTAGACCACCGGCGTAAACCAGTAGACGAACTGCATCACCACGGGCACCACTTGGCCAATGTCGCGCATGAACACGTTCAGCACGCCCACGGTCAGGCCAAAGCCGATGGCCAGGATGATGGTGGTGAGCATCAATGCCGGCAGATACAACAGGGCCAGGCCGGGCATATGGCCGAGCAATCCGAAAATGACGAGGATGGCGACGAACAGCAGAATATTGTTGACCAGCGCGCTGCCGATCACGATCAGGGGCAAGGCGATTTTGGGAAATGCAAGCTTCTTGAGGATGTTGCCGTTGTCGATGAACAGGGTCAGGCAGCGATTCACAATTTCGGCAAACAGCGTCCAGCCCAGCGTGCCGGACATCAGGTAAATCGCATACCCGTAACGGTTGTCGATGCCTTCGAGCTTGGCAGAGAGCACCGCCGAGAGCACGAACGCAAAAATGACGACCTGGGCCAGGGGATTGAGAATCATCCAGAGCCCTCCCAGGCGGCTGCGGATGAACTTCGCGCGCAATTCAGTGTGGACCGACGAGAGAATGAAAAATCGGAAGCGCCAAGCGCTCAAAAGCATGCCAAACATGTTCACATTTCTTTCATAAACGTCGTACTGGCGTCCACCGTGCAGACGCAGGTCGTCGGGCACCACAAACGTTGATAGTCGCACAACACACCGCCCAGTGCGGCCGGGGCAAGGCACCATCCGGCGCATTTTTATTACATCGACAACTTGTTATTATCGTGCGCCGCCAAGGCGACGGATTATACATTGCCGCTCAGTTCGAAGGGTATCGCGCCCGGGCCTGCAACTTGCCGATGCTATAATCTTGCATGGATCGAACGCGCGATTTACGCGGTGCGCAACGGTCCCGATGCGCTCCCTTTCACTGCCAATATCCAGCCGCAGCAGCGCCATTTGGCTATACCAGAAATCGACAATGCGTATTCTGATCGACTTGCAGGGCGCTCAATCCGAAAGCCGTTTCCGCGGGATCGGCCGCTATTCCCTCGCACTCGCACTGGGCGTTGCGCGCAATGCCGGCGAACATGAAATCTGGATCGTCCTCAATGGCGGGCTGCCGGGTTCGATTGCCGACCTGCGCGCGGCCTTTGACCCACTGGTGCCACCGGAACGCATCCGCGTATTCGACATTGCCGCACCAAGCGCCGAAATCGATCCTGCCAACAGCGTGCGCTGCCGCGCGTCGGAACTGCTGCGAGAACACTTTATCGAGCAACTGGCGCCGGACGCCGTGCTCGTCACCAGCCTGTTCGAAGGTTACATCGACGATGCCGTGGTCTCGGCCGGCAGGTTTGCCGGTGCCGCGCACACTGCCGTGGTGCTGTATGACCTGATTCCTTTTCTGAATCCCGCCGCCTACCTCGGTACGCCGGCCCAGCGCGACCACTACGCCGGCAAGATCGCATCGCTCAAGCGTGCCGGCCTGTTACTCGCCATTTCCGATTACACCCGCCAGGAAGCGATCGGGGCGCTCGGACTGGCCCCGGAGCGCGTCGTTGCCATTTCGACGGCGGTGGATGACAGCTTTATCCCGGCCGCGCCTGGCCCGGATCTGGCGCCACTGCTTGCGCGCCTGGGCATTACGCGGCCATCGATTCTGTATGCGCCGGGCGGCTTCGACAGCCGTAAAAACCTGGATGGCCTGATCATTGCCTACAGCTTGCTGACGCCAGAATTGCGGGCCTGCCACCAGCTGGTCATCGTCAGCCGACTGGGCAGCCACGACGCCCAGGTTCTGCGCAAACTGGCAAACAAACATGGCCTGCAGCCGGATGAACTGATCCTCACCGGCTATGTCAGCGATGTCGACCTGATCGCGCTGTATCGCTCGACCGCGTTGTTTGTGTTCCCGTCAAAGCATGAAGGCTTCGGCTTGCCGGCGCTGGAAGCGATGTCTTGTGGCGCGCTTGTGATCGGCGGCGACAACACCAGCATTCCCGAGGTGATTGGTTGCCGCGAAGCGCTATTCAATGCAGCGTCGCCAGCATCGATTGCGGCCAAGATCATCGACGTGCTGGAACAGCCCGTCCTGCGCGAACGGTTGCGCGAACACGGGCGCCAGCAAGTGGCAAAGTTTTCGTGGGATGCAACGGCATGCAAGGCCTTGCGTGCCATCGAGGCACATGCCGCCCGCGCCGAGGTGGCGCCGCGGGCACGGCGCCACCTCGGCGTGGTCGCAGCGCCGTCCGGCAGCCGCTTCTGGCAGCTGGCGCCGGCCTTGCTGGACGCGTTCGATGTCGCATTTATTTTACCGATCGGCGACAGCGCGGTAGCGCCAGAGCTGGCAGGCTACACCTTCCATCCGCCGGCCTGGTTACTGGAGCATGGCCACAGCCTCGACCAGCTCATCTATGTGTTCGACCGGCACACGCCGCAGGAAGTGGCCGGCGCCCTGTTCCAGCGCATGCCCGGCATCGTGCTGCTTGACGGGTTCAGCGCGATCGCCGCGCCAGGCCAGCCCGGCACCGCACAAGGTCAATTCCGTGCCCACGGCTATCGTGCGCTCGCCGGCGCCGCGTCGCGCAACCCAATCGACGATCCCGACAAGCTGGCACTGCTCGCCACTGCCACCCAGGTCATCACGACGTCGCAGGAAATGTATGCCCAGGCGCTGCACGCGTACGGCGCCGCCGCGGTACATGATTGGGAAGTCTTGCCGGCGGACCAAGGCGCGTCTGCACTGATCGTCGCACTCGATCGCGCCGACGAGCGCGCCCGCCATGGCCGGCGCGCGTTGCTGCACGCACTGGCAGACGTGCCTGGCCTGGAAGCCGATCCGGCCGCCTTGTCCGACATCGCGCTGGCGCTGGCGCGCACGCCCGCGGCCATGCATCAGCGCCAGCTGATGATCGATCTGAGCGCGTGCCGTACAGACAGTGCACCGCCCGGACTGCAAGCCTGGTTGCTGGCGCTGATCGCGCACAGCGGTGCCGGTATCCGGGTCGAGCCGGTGTTCCTGGAACAGGACAGTGAAGGCGGCCAGCTGCGCTATGCACGCACGTTGACGACAGCGCTGCTGGCGCCAGGCGTGGCAGCGCCGGCCGCCGACGCACTGGTGGACTGGGCGGCAGGGGATGTGTTGTTAGATCCGCTGCCGGACTTGCACACCGGCGCTGACGGCGATCTGCGTGCACAGTGGCATGCATTTTTGCGTGGTCGCGGTGTGCGCGTTGACAACACCGTCGGATTCACGGCGCGCGATCCGGCCCAGCTTCTGGCCTGGTTCTCCGGACCAGCTTGACCCCACCAAGCGTTAGGGAGTGCCCGATTTTTGCGCGGCCGCCGGACAGGGCCGCGCTTTTCTGCTGCGCTGCCTCCGCTCGCAAGACCTGCGGTTTGCCGGCACTCAGTTAAAATGTTGGCTGAGTAAAATTTTTTTCGGTCACTATCGTCTAAATAATTCCGGTCACACCGATGTTCTGACCAGAAAGGCGCGCGCTGTCCTGCCATGAATCGGACATGCACCGCCTTGTGCGGCCCGGACCGGGCTGTCAAACCGGCGCCACACCTACCATCCAGGAGCTTGAGCATGCCAACCCAACACGCCGATCCGGCGCCGATCTCTACTGTTCGACCTGGCCGCTTCGGTTCGCTTGACGTGGTGGTCATCCTGCCTTGTTACAACGAGGAGGCCGCCATCGCGACCGTCGTCGCCGATTTCCGTAAGGCTCTGCCGGAAGCGCGCATTTATGTCTACGATAATAACTCGAAGGACCGCACGGCGGCGGTGGCCGCCGCAGCGGGCGCCATCGTCCGGACCGAAACGCTGCAAGGCAAAGGCAATGTGGTGCGGCGCATGTTTGCCGATATCGACGCCGATATTTACCTGATGTGTGACGGTGATATTACCTACGACGCGGCCAGCGCGCCCGCACTCGTGGACAAGCTCATCAACGAAAACCTCGACATGGTCGTCGGCTGCCGCGTCGACCAGGAAGTGGCCGCCTACCGCGCGGGCCACCGTTTCGGCAATGCCCTGTTCACCGGCTTCGTCGCGAACCTGTTCGGCAACCGCTTCACCGATATTCTGTCCGGCTACCGCGTCTTCTCGCGCCGCTACGTGAAATCGTTCCCGGCGCTGTCAAACGGTTTCGAGATCGAGACGGAGTTGACCGTGCACGCGCTGCAACTGCGCATGCCGATCGGCGAAATGAATACGCCATACGGTGCGCGCGTGGAAGGCTCGACCAGCAAACTGTCGACTTACCGCGATGGCTACCGCATCATGATCATGATCCTCAAGCTGTTCAAGAACGAACGCCCACTGGTATTCTTCGGCCTGATTTTTGCCACCTTCGCCCTGCTGTCGGTAGGCTTGTCGGTGCCCTTGATCATCACCTACCTGCACACCGGACTGGTGCCGCGCCTGCCCACTGCCGTGCTGGCCACCAGCACCATGCTGCTTGGCTTTTTGTCCATGACCTGTGGCCTCATTCTCGACACCGTCACGCACGGCCGCCGCGAGATCAAGCGCCTCGCTTACTTGACAGTGTCGTCCACCAGCGCACAAGTCGAGCGCAACGGCAACGCACGACCTTGAACCAGTTTCAGCGGTTTTTATCGGTGGGTGCGCTCGGCTTCGTCGTCGACTTCTCGATCCTCTACCTGGCCGTCAATGTGGGCGGCCTCGGCCCGGTCGGTGGGCGCGTGCTGTCGTTCCTGATCGCCGCCAGCGTGACCTGGAAGGCCAACCGACATTTCACATTTGCCGCATCGCAGGCCGACGCCACGCGGCAATGGATACGTTATCTCTGCACGACGGCGATCGGCGGCGCCATCAACATCGGCATCTACCGGCTCTGGCTGATGTTCACAGCGCATGACAACCTGAACCTGTTTGCCGCGGTCGTGGCCGGATCGGCAGTGGCGCTGATCTTCAACTTCGGGCTGTCCAAGTACGTCGTGTTCAAACGCTGAGCACATGCCTGGCGCATGCGGCCGCGCCGCGACGGCCTACCGAAACAAATCAGGTGAGCGATTTCGGTTGTCCGCCAAGCAGCACGGCAACCTGGTGCCGCGCTGTTTTTGGCGCGGCCGAACCTGGCAAGGACGCGACCGCAGTCGGTGCGACCGCGGGCTCATAGGGTTTCAGGAACCACGGGTCGACTTTCTCGCGGCGCGGAAACGGTGCGCTGGAACGCGCATAGCGATCAGGGCGCTCGCTGCTGTCGGTGCGCTCCGGGCGCGCAGCACGCTCGGCAGGTCGATCGCTGCCCTCGCCCTCGGGCCGGCGCGGGCGCGCTGCGACCGAGCGCTCGCCCGTATCGCGCGGCGGACGCGCCGCTGCGGCCGGCTGGAACCCCGTCAATTCACCGCGCGTGATGGTCTGCTTGATGAGTTTTTCGATATCCACCAGCAGGCGCTCGTCTTTATCCGAATACACAGATAAGGCATCGCCCGAGGCACCGGCGCGGCCGGTGCGGCCAATCCGGTGCACATAGTCTTCGGCGTTGTAGGGCAAATCGTAATTGATCACGCACGGCAGGTCGGTAATGTCGAGCCCGCGCGCGGCCACATCGGTGGCCACCAGCACTTCGATTTCGCCGCGCTTGAAGGCGTCCAGCGCCGCCATGCGCTCCTGCTGCGTTTTGTCGCCGTGAATCGCCGACGCCTTGATGCCGCTCTGCTCGAGGAAGCGCGACAGTTTCGAGGCGCCGATCTTGGTGTTCGAAAAGACGATGACCTGCTTCAAGCCGCGCTGGCGAATCAGGTGCTCGACAACGGCATCTTTCTGGCTGTCGGCAATTTTATAGACGATCTGCGTGACCTTGTCGGCGGTGGCATTGCTGCGCGCCACTTCAATGGTCACCGGGTCGTTCAGGAAGGTGGCGGCCAGGCGCTTGATTTCCGGCGAGAAGGTGGCCGAGAACATCAAGTTCTGGCGCTGCTTCGGCAGCATATTGATGATGCGTTGCAAATCTGGCAAGAACCCCATATCGAGCATGCGGTCGGCTTCGTCCATGACCAGCATCTGCACCTGGCCCAGGCTGACGTTTTTCTGTTCGACGTGGTCGAGCAGGCGGCCTGGCGTGGCAATGACGATCTCGATGCCGCCGCGCAGCAGCACGGTTTGCGGCTTCATGTCCATGCCGCCGAACACGACGGTCGTGCGCAGCGGCGTGTGTTTCGCGTAGGCCTTGACGTTTTCGGCCACCTGCACCGCCAGCTCGCGCGTGGGCGTGAGGATCAGCGCGCGCACCGGGTGGCGCGCCGGCGACATGCTGGCGCTGGCGTGCTCCAGCAGCAACTGGATAATCGGCAGCGAGAAGCCGGCTGTTTTGCCGGTGCCAGTCTGCGCGGCGCCCATGACATCGCGGCCTTGCAGCACGATCGGAATGGCTTGTTCCTGGATCGGGGTCGGATGCACATAACCCTGGTCGGTCAGCGCGCGCAGGATTTCCGGCGCCAGGCCGAAATCGGCAAAGCGCACGGGCGCCGCAGCGGACGCCACCTCGGCGGCAACGGTGGCAGCGCCGGTATCGGGTTGGATCGGTGTTTCTGACATGGTTGCCTTCCGGGCGAATGATGGGGTTCAGCGCTACAGCCGGGCGCGCGGCCAGCCCCGCCGATAGAGGCGAAACGGAACGCGAATGTGACGGGGACCGAGCCGCCGCCAGGGCAAGGCCCGCGGCCGGCTCATTGCCTGGCGTCGCAAAAAAAAGCGGACGCACGGACGTAGACGCACTAATAGTCCATGAAGGTTACCCTAAATCGATGCCCCTGTATATGGCGGACGTGTTTCAGCCGAACGGCGCTGCCATCCGGAGCGCCTGTTGCGCAAGAAAATCTCACGCTTGCCGTCGCTTTACACGGCTTTACATCTGGCACCCTGTTGCTGTCCGGTATCTCGCCGATAACAGTACCAGACCCCACTGCAAAGGAACACATCATGGTTGCATCGATTAGCAGCAGCACCGTCAGCAATTGGTCGGATTCGCTGTTCAACAAGCTCGATACGAAGAAACAAGGCTACGTCGACCAGTCCGACCTGGCGGCCGCGCTCGGCACCGACGAAACCGGCTCGACCACCAACAGCGACGACGCCGCCACCATGCTCAAGCAGTTCGACGGCGATAGCGATGGCAAGATCACCAAGAGCGAACTGTCGAGCGCGATCAGCAAGGTCGCCGATGAACTGAACGCACAGTTCGACAGCAGCCGCGTCGACAAGTCGCAAGTTGCGGCGGCCGGTGCCGCCGGCGTTGCCGACACCGACGACGCCAGCAGCACAGACGAAGACGACAGCACCGTGTCTGCCACGGCTTCGGCCAGTACGGCCAGCAGCACCAAGGCTGCGCCGGCCGCTGGCGGCGGTACGGCAACAGCGGCCAGCAGCACCGAGTCGACCAACAAGTATGTGCAAGCGGCCGACACCGACACCAGCGGCGACGTCAGCGATGACGAAGCAGCGGCCTACAAGAAATTGATGGCCAAGCAAGCGGAGGCCAAGGCCGGTCCGAAGCCAAGCGAAGCGGCCGACAGCGACAAGGACCTGGCGCGCGCGCTGGACATGCTCAAGCAGTATGTCGACAACAGCGGCGCAGCCGGTAGCACCAGCTCCGCCACCAGCACCGTCGATACCAGCGCCTGAGCTGGCACCTGCGCTGGCACCTGAACGATCAGCGCTGCCACCCCAGGCGCAGCGCGATCTGTTCACCGCGGGAGTCGAGCACCCCGCCGACGATGCGCGCGTCGATCGCCTGGACCACTTCGGTCGGCGTGGCGTTAAAAATCAGGCGCGCCGAGCCAGGCGCGCGCTGGGGCGTCTGCACCAGCAGCGCCAGCTGCCAGCGCTTGGCGTTGCGGCACGCCAGGCCGGCGGCCCGGTCCAGTTGAAAGCTGCGGCAATAGTTGCCGTCTTTCGCAACAAAACTCAAGCCCATCCTGACCGGCCCATCCTGGGACAGATTCGCCAACTGTTTCGACAGCGCTGTATCGAGCGCGCCGGATGCGACCAGGGCGCCGTCGATGCCGCCGACCTGGGCCAGCGTGACGGTATCGTCCGACGCCAGCAGCGCGCTCGCGCCCAGCACGCCGCCCAGCGCCAACGCCGCCGTCAGGCTGGCCCAGCGGTGCCAGCGGCGCGGCACGCGCGGTGGCATGACCGGCAACATCTGGCTGGGTAAAGTGGGCAGCGTGTGACGCGCCGCCCGTTCGGCAGCCATGTCGATGACCTTCGGTCTTGCGGCGCCGGCGCCGCCGCCCACGCTGCGCAACAGGGGCGCTTCCTTGGCGCCACCGCCAAATGCACCCACCTGGGCGCGCACCGCCTGGTGGCGCGCCAGGCGCGCGGCCACCTGCGGATCGGCCAACACAGCGCGCGCCACTTCGCTGCGCACGGGCTCGGCCAGTTCGCCGTCGGCGTAGGCGATCAAGACTTCGTCCGAAAAGCTCATGGTGTGGTCCTCGATTGATCGGATGGCGCACGCTGCACAAAACAGCGATTGTCCACGTCAATCCATATAATATCACCGCCCAAGCAGCCCTTGCTCACCGTCGTTCCTGCTAATTCATCAGGCCAGTTCAAGAGGTCAGCATCCCGTGCTCGTCGAGCACATCGTGCAGCAGCTCGAGGCGAATCAGGGGGTTATCGAGCATCAGCATCTGCTGTTTCTGGCTGTCGGGCAAGGGCAGCAATTCGCACCAGCGGTTCGACACCCAACTGCAATCGTCGAGCTGGAACGGCGGCAGCACGGGCCAGCGGTGGCGCGGTACATCGGTGAGCGTCGCCAGCACGCGTTCGAGCGCTTCTGCGGCACCGCGCAATTCGGTCGGGACAGGCACGGCGCGGTCGTGTTCGACCAGTTCCGCTTCGCCCATCCACAAGCCATTCGCGCGCTGCACGGTGGAATGCAGCTCGAAGCGCGCGCCGCCGCGGCACACCACCTGCAGCAGGTTGGCGCTCGAGCCGGTGGTGTCGATCACGGTCGCCAGCGTACCGGCCTCCTCGAACCGCTCGCGCGCCTCGGGCGTGCGGACTTCGCCGCCTTTGGTCAGCAGCACCACGCCAAACGGCGATTCGTCGGCAATGCAGCGCGCAATCATGTCGAGATAGCGGACCTCGAAGATTTGCAGAGGCAGCAAGCCGCCCGGAAACAGGACCGTGCTGAGGGGAAACAGGGGGATGGATATTCTCGCCATGGCGTCGATGATGCCAGAATCGCCGCCCCAATGGCGGCACGATTGCCGCACAAGGGCGGTTCAGGAAGACAAGGGCGCGATGGTGGGGAGGTAGCGCAAGGCGTCAACCAGCCCGGCGAAGCGCCAGCGCAGGCGGTCGAAGCCGGGGTCGGGCGGCACCACCACCTGCACGATCAGCTGCCCAGCTGGATGGTTGCTGCAGGCGAAACCAAATTCTCCCGCCTGCTCGAACGGCAGGCGCACGGCGCGTCCCGGCAACACCCGCAACGGCCCGAAGACCTGCGCCGCCGGGCTGCCGTTATGCAGCACCAGCACGTCCTGCACGCCCAGGGTCAGGCGCAGGACCGACGGGACCACACCAGTACCCAGTTCCAGCAGCTTTTCACGGGTGGTATCACGCAACGGCGACAGGCATGCCCACAGGAACAGCATTAGCAACGCCAGCAGCAACCAGGCCGCCGGCCGGCGCGCCCAGCTGCTGCTTATCGACGCACCAGGCGATCGTTGTCGATGCGCACCTTGGCGCCATTGCGGTAGCTGCCCTGGTTGGTGAACGTGCGGATCGAACCATCGCTCATGCGCACGCGGGTTTCGGTGACCATTTTGGTGTTGCGGCTGCGTTCAATGTTATTGCCCGCGTACCCGCCGGCTGCCGCGCCCGCCACCGTGGCCAGCGTACGGCCATTGCCGCTGCCGACCTGGTTGCCCAGCAAGCCGCCAACCACCGCCCCGCCGACCGCGCCCAGGCCGCTGGCTTTCTGCGCCTGTTCTACCGTGCGGCTCGATACGACGGTGCCGCAATCGCGACAGCCATGGTCGCGCGGCTGCGCCTGGACGGCCATTGGCGCACTGCCCATGGAGGTGACAAAAGCGGCGATCAGCAAAGCGGACTTGCGCGAGGTCGCCTGGAATGGGGTAGCAAATTTCATGTTAGGCCTCTGTTCTTGTATATACCGCAAGGCGGCGAACGACCAGCATAGCCGGAATCGACTTTTCGCGCGGCACGGATCCGTATCAGGTGCAAGGAGTTGTAACAAGAACCACGTTCCGGTTCACCCGCTGCTTTACCTTTGGTTACGCTCCATCTACCTGAAATCGCCATTATGGTGCGGTATTTACACCGCATGGTGCATTTTCGGCATCGGAACGGGCCATGGTGCAGACGCACCATCTGCGCGCCGCGTCCTGTTTGTGACACGCCGATGACATTCCCCCTCGTGAGAACTGGTTTAGACAGATTCATCGACCCTGCCGCCAGCAGCTGTAGGGACACTGGCATACCTCTTGCTTTATAGACATTTGACGGCACCACATCTGAAGGTGCCGTGCGGTGAAGCTCTGTTGTTCCGATCAAGTTCGACTTCAAGGAATCCGTATGCGTATGTCCGCTCTGCTGAAACAGCTCTTCGCAACCGCACTGTTTGCGGCCCCTTTCGTGTCACCTGTGTTGCATGCGCAAGAAATCAGGCGCACCGGTGTGCCAGGCTCCACCTTCCCGATCTCCCTCACCGTCGCCGTGCCTGCCAACACGCGCCTGGTGTTTGTCAGCGGCACGCTGGCCGACGTGGCCAATCCGGACGCCCCGAAAGGGTCGATCGAAGCGTATGGCAACACCCAGACCCAGACCACGTCGATCCTGCAAAAGATCGACAAGCTGCTGGCCGCCGAGGGCATGAGCCTGGCCGATGTCGTGAAGGTCAACGTGTTCATGGTGGGCGACCCGAAACTGGACGGCAAGATGGATTTCGCCGGCCTGAACGCGGCCTATGGCCAGTTCTTCGGTAGCAGCGCACAACCGAACAAGGCGGTCCGCACCGCCCTGCAGGTGGCCGGACTGCCGATGCCCGGCGGGCTGATCGAGATCGAGGCGACTGCGGCCAAGGTCATGGCGCCTGCGCCAAAAACGCCTAAAAAATAAAGGCTGGCCGGTGTAAGCCGGCGTTTCACACAACGAGAAGACCAACCCGCCCAGCGTGGCGGGAGGAACCGCTGCATCCAAAATTTAACGATGTCCATCCCAAGGAGCTTCACCATGCCTACCGCGAACCTTCGCCGCACCGCACTCTCACTGGCTGTGGCCAGTGCCTGCATCGCCCTGCTTCATGCAGCCCCGGCGATGGCACAGGAACTGGCCATGGCCGCTGCCGCCCCGGCCGATCTGAACGAAACCAAAATGACCTCGGTGATCGTGACCGGTACCCGCACCTCCGGCCTGCGCGCCATCGACAGCGCCTCGCCCGTGCAGGTGCTCGATTCGACCTCGCTGGAACGCACCGGCCAGCCCGACCTGATCCAGGCCATGGCGCAGAACCTGCCGTCGTTCACGGCCCAGGCGTTCGGCGGCGATGCCGCCGCGCTGACGCTGTCGGCGCGCCTGCGCGGCCTGTCGCCGAACGACACCCTGGTGCTGGTCAATGGCAAGCGTCGCCACACCACCGCCAACCTGGCCGTGCTGGGCGGCCCTTACCAGGGCGGCGCCGCAGCCGACCTGAACTTCATTCCCGTGGCAGCCATCGACCACATCGAAGTGCTGCAGGACGGCGCTGCCGCCCAGTACGGCACCGACGCGATTGCCGGCGTGGTCAACATCATCCTCAAGAAAGACACCGGCACCAGCACCATCACCGGTTCCGGCGGCAAATATTTCGACGGCGGCGGCCGTACCGGCGACGTGTCCTTCAACACCGGCTTCGCACCAACCGACAAAAGTTTCGTGAACCTGTCGCTGGAGCAGAAATACCATGGCCACAGTGACCGCGGCGCCATCGACCCGCGCGTTGTCGACGCCGCCAACCTGGCCGCCATGCCGATCCTGAAAACGGTGCCGGGCTACCCGTATGTCAACAAAATTTCGGGCGATGCGGCGTACCACCTGACCATCGCGTCGATGAACGCCGGCATCGACCTGACGCCGGACTGGTCGCTCTACAGCGTGGCCACCTACGGCAAGAAAAAGGCCGAAGCGTACGAAAACTACCGCATGCCGAACCGCCTGCCGAAGCTCTATCCGCTGGGTTTCAATCCGAAGGAAGCCATCGATGAAGATGACTACCAGTTCACCATCGGCGCCAACGGCAAGCTGGCCGACTGGAACCTCGATCTGTCCTCCACCTACGGCAAGGACAAGGTCGACATCATGAATATACAGAGCGGCAACGTGTCGCTCTACAACGATACCGGCAGCACGCCGACGAATTTCCACAATGGCCAGTTCGTCGCATCGCAATGGACCAGCAACGTCGACCTGTCGCGCGGTTTCGACATCGGCTGGGCCACGCCGTTGAACGTCGCGTTCGGCTACGAGCACCGCGAAGACACCTATGAAATCGGCGCCGGCGACGCCGCCTCGCGCTACAAGGAAGGTTCGCAAGCCTATCCGGGCTTCCTGTTGACCGATGCCGGCCACCACAGCCGCAACAACAATGCCGCGTATGCCAACCTGGCCGGTTCGCCGGTTGCCGGGCTGAAACTCGACGCGGCCGTGCGCTACGAGCGCTTCAGCGACTTCGGCAGCACCACCGTGGGCAAGCTGACCGGCCGCTACGACTTTTCGCCGGTCGTCGCCGTGCGCAGCACCATCAGTAATGGCTTCCGCGCGCCGACGATGGCCGAGCAGTACTACTCGGCCACCAACGTGTCGCCCACCTCGGCCTTCGTGCAACTGGCCCCGAACTCGGTGGGCGCAGCGCTGGTTGGCGTGAACGGCCTGAAGCCGGAAAAATCGCGCAACTACAGCGCCGGCCTGGTGCTGCACCCGGCCAACGACGTCGCCCTGACGTTCGACGCCTACCAGATCGAAATCCGCGACCGCATCGTCGGCTCCGGCGCCATCTACGGTTCGGGCGGCTCGACCAATTCGCCTGCCGTGGTTGCCGCCATCCGCGCCAACGGCAACGTTCTCGACCCGACCGTCACGCAGACCGGCATCAACATCTTCTCGAATGCGGTCGATACACGCACGCGCGGCATGGAAGCGGTGTTCACCACCAACTCCGACTTCGGCGCCAACGGCCGCGTGGCATGGTCAGCAGCGGCCAGCTACAACACGACGTCGGTCATCAAGATCAACCAGGCCCCAACCCAGTTGCAACCGCAAACCCTGCTCGACCAGGCCGCCATTTCCGACCTGGAAACGGCGTCGCCGAAGTTCCGCCTGAACCTGGGCGCGCTGTGGAAAATGGGCATGTGGTCGGTCAACCTGCGTGAATCGTTCTATGGTTCGGCGTCGGAATACGGCACCGAAGACGGCGGCGAGTACTTCGAAACCAAAATCAAGTCGAAAGCGACCACCGACCTGGAAGTGTCGGCCCGCCTGACCAAGGCATTGACCTTCTCGATCGGCGCCAACAACCTGTTCAATCAGTATCCGGACAAGGTCAACGCGCAACTGGTGGCAGCGCAGCGCGCGGCACTCGATAACGCGGCAGTCACGCAGTATCCGAGCTTCTCGCCGATCGGCATCAATGGCGGTTACTACTATGCACGGGCCAGCTACACGTTTTAATTGACCCGCGCTGTTGCATCGCCAGAAAGGCTGCTCGATGAGCGGCCTTTTTTTCGCCTGAACGCAGGGAACTAGACGACTGGTCTAGTTTGGTGTAAAGTGGCGCCATGGCCAAAGCATATCCATCCGAAACCTCCGACGTCCGCGCGAACATCCTTGCGGCGGGCCAGCGCATCATGTCCGGCAAGGGTTTCTCGGCCGTGGGATTGAACGAAATCCTGGCGGCGGCCAGTGTGCCCAAGGGCTCGTTTTACCATTATTTTGGTTCCAAGGACGCGTTCGGTGTAGCGCTGCTGGACAGCTATTTTGCTGCTTATCTCGCCGAGATGGACGAGGTGCTGGGGCAGTCCGGCGTGGCAGTGGCGCAGCGCCTGATGCAGTATTTCGACAGCTGGCAGGCGAACCAGTCTTTTGCCGATTGCCAGGGCAAGTGCCTGGCAGTGAAACTGGCGGCGGAAGTGGCCGACCTGTCCGAAGCGATGCGCCTGGCGATCGACCACGGGACAGCGGGCATCGTTACCCGGCTGACGGCGGCGCTGGAGGCGGGCGTGCGCGACGGTTCGCTGGCCATCGATGGCAATGCGGCGCAGCTTGCTGCTACCTTGTACCAGCAGTGGCTGGGCGCCAGCGTGATGGTCAAGATCATGCGCAGTACCGCGCCGTTCGACGCGGCCCTGGCAGTCACGCGCCGGCTTTTGCACTTGCAGCACTGATTTTTTCGGCACGCCATCCGGCGCGCTTTTTTGGGCCACGTTTTAGACGACCGGTCTATTTATTTTGAATAATTGAGGAGCACTACCCATGAAAATCCTGATGATCCTGACGTCCCACGACCAACTCGGCAGCACCGGCCGTAAGACCGGCTTCTGGCTGGAAGAGCTGGCAGCACCCTACTACGCGTTCAAGGACGCTGGCGCCGAGATCGTGCTGGCGTCGCCATTGGGCGGCCAGCCGCCGCTCGATCCGAAGAGCGACGAGCCGTCCTCGCAAACCGAGGCCACGGTACGTTTCAAGGCCGACGCCGCAGCCAATGTTCAGCTGGCCAACACGGTGCGTCTCGACAGCGTGTCGCAAGCCGATTTCGACACCGTGTTTTATCCGGGTGGCCACGGCCCGCTGTGGGATCTGGCCGAAGATGCGTCCTCGATCGCGCTGATCGAAGCGTTCCTGGCGGCGCACAAGCCGGTGGCGCTGGTGTGCCACGCACCGGGTGTGCTGCGCCACGTAAAAAATCCGGATGGCTCGCCGCTGGTGCAGGGCAAGCAGGTTACCGGATTCACGAATAGCGAAGAAGAAGCGGTCGGCTTGACGGACATCGTGCCGTTCCTGGTGGAAGATGAACTGAAGGCCAAGGGCGGCATTTTTTCGCGCACCGATGACTGGGGCGTGCATGTCGTCACCGACGGTTTGCTGACCACTGGCCAGAACCCTGGGTCGTCGACGGCGGCGGCAGAAAAACTGTTGCAGCAATTGCAGAAATAAATAAAAAAGGCAGCCTGAACCGGCTGCTTTTTTTCGCATAAAATTGATGCCATGCAAAACACGGCACTCATCCTCATCGACATGCAACACGGTATGCAGACCTGGCGGCCTGCATACCGCAACAACCCGGGCGCAGAGGCGCAGATGGCGGCGCTGCTGCACGCCTGGCGCGGCGCTGGCCTGCCGGTGGTGCACGTGCGCCACATCAGCCGTGATCCCACTTCCGTATTCGCACCCGGTCAGCCCGGCGCGGCATTCCAACCCGCGTTCGCGCCATTGCCGCTTGAACACGTCGTCGAAAAAAATGTCCCCGATGCATTCATCCAGAGTGGCCTGGAGCGCTGGTTGCACGTGCGCGCCATTCGCGATGTCGTCATCGTCGGCGTGGCCACCAACAACTCGGTCGAATCGACCGCCCGCTCGGCCGGCAACCTGGGGTTGATTGCAACCGTGGTGGCCGATGCGACCTACGCGTACGCCCAGGCCGACTATGCCGGCGTCGAGCGCAGCGCGGAAGACGTGCACTCGATGTCGCTGTCGAATTTGAACGGTGAATATGCCACAGTGCGCAGCAGCGCGGACGTGCTGCGGGCGTTAAAACAAGGCTAGTCGCCGTGCACGACGCCATCCCAGCCTGGCGGCGCCGCGTTGCCGGGCCAGCGCGCATCGACCTGCGGCATCTTCGCGCACAGGGATGCCATCACAAACCAACCGCTCGGCACGGCCCGACACTCCCAGCGCAGCTGACCGCGGTGGCCGATCTGGTCCCAGGCCACACCGACGTCGGTTGGCGCCGGCAAGCGGGTGCGTGCGCGATCCGGCGCGCTAAATGACGATCCATCGCTTGCCTGCGCAGTCCATGGCGCGACGACAGCGTGCGCATCCGTCGCAACGGGCGGCGACGCACCCGCCATGCCAGCAACCAGCGCCAGCGCGCCCAGGCTTTTCATCCGTACTGACATGCCCATCCAGCTTACTCCACACGCCGAAAATACCAAAAAACATTGCCCAAAAATTAGGGTCAGAGTCAAATTAATCAGCAATTTTATGAAATCGAAGCGTTCGCGATTCACAAAATTACCAAACAATTCTACTCTGACCCTAATTGTTGGGTAAGAACTTTGGGGCAATGATTAGTGGATGATGGTGGCTTTTTCGTGCATCGCCGGTGCGATGCTGGCGGTGCTGCGGACGGTGGTGACGTCGGCGGGGGTGACGGCGGCGGCCTTGTTGCCCCAGGCGGCGCGGACGTAGGTGATGATCGTTGCCAGTTTTTCATCGTCCAGCGACCCGCCAAATGCCGGCATGCCTGCACGACCTTTGAGGATCGTGGCGATGACAATGGTTGGATCGCCCTGGGCGAAGACATTGCCTTTCAAGGCAGGAAACGCGCCGGGGATGCCGAGGCCGGTGGCCTGGTGGCAGGCGGCGCAGTTTTTGGCGAACAAGGTCTTGCCGTCCAGCGCTTGCGCCTGCACGACCGATGCAGCCAGCGTCAAGGCCAGCGCGGTCAGCGTCAGTTTTAACGTCGGGTTCATGCTGCGGCTCCCTGCGTGCTCAGGCGTTGGTGGATGCGCTCCATCTGCTGCCACGCCGATTCGATGGCGCCGGCTTGCCAGCCGCCCAGGTAGCTCATGTGCTCGCCTGCCAGCAAGGTGCGCTGCTCGCCTTCGACCAGCACCGGATAGGCTTGCGCGCGCGCCTCCTCGCTCCATTCGGCCCAGCCGCCCATATTGTATTTGACCAGGTGCCACGCCACCGAGAACGAGGATTCGTAGTTCTTCCGATACGCGCCCGGGAAGATCTTTTCGCCCGCCGCCACGGCATACTCGGCCCGTTCGGCCGGCGACAAGGCCGACAGTTCGGCCGCATCGGCGCCAAAGCTATAGTAGCCGAGCAAGGTGCCCTTCTTGCCTTGCCAATTCCCGGAAGGCAGCGAGATCAGGTTGATGCCCTTGGTATCGGTATAGACGTGGCCGCCATAGATCTGGTCATCCTCTTCCCAGAAGCGACGCCCCATCTGCAGGCCGATCTTGCACACCGGCGCGTATGCCGCGGCGGCCAGTGCCGTCTTGAACTTGGGTGAGAAATCGGCGTCGACCATGCGCAGCACGGACAGCGGCATGGCGCACAGGCAGAAGTCGCCCTTGACCACCGACATGGCGCCCGTATGCGTATCCTTGACGGTGACTTCCACCCCATTCGGCAGGTTGCGCAACTTCTGCACTTCGCTGTGATATTTGATCATCTTGCCGACGCGCTTCTCGAACGCCTTGGCGATCGCATCCATGCCGCCGACCGGCTGCAACATCGTCGATTGCTGCGTGAATTCGTGCACCGAATGATAGAAATGGCCCAGTTTCGATTCCAGCAAGCCGGAAAACGCCAGCGGATCGGACGGCACCCCCGGGCCAGGCTGCATGCCCGCCCCCGGATTCACCTTGAAGCCGCGCCCCTCGGTACCGCGATACGTCAAATCCTTTTTCGACAGGTAACCTTCACCGACCAGGTAATCGATCAGCAAATCCTTGTCGGTCGCATTCACCTGCTGGTCCATGACGCCACTTTTCAGGCTCTTGGCCAGCAACTCGTCGACGTAGCCGCGCATGTCGGCCTTGACTTCGAACTGGCGCAGGCGCTTGCCTTTCAATGGTCCGGCGGCATTGTCGTTGTAGATGTAGGCCGCATCGTTATCGTTATTAAACAGTTCCAGCGGCACACCGAAGGCGCTGGTGTAGTGCAAGGTCGAGCGATGGTTGAACGGAATGCGCCACGGGCCAAAATTGATGTACTGGCCGCGGTCGAAATTGCACACCTGCTTCGCGCCGCCCAGTTCTTCCAGCACGGTGCCGCTGCGCGCCGTCTGGCAGCGACCGCCGGCGAAATCGCGCGCTTCCAGCACTTTGCAGGTGTAGCCCAGTTTGCTTAATTCATAGGCCGCCGTCATGCCAGCCAGGCCCGCGCCGAGGATGACCACGGTTTTACCTTTGCCACTGCCGGAAAGCATCGGCGGTGCATCGCGGGTCGACGCGATGTCCATGCCCCAGGCTTTCATACTGGCCAATAAGAACCCGCTGCCGCCGACGGCGAGCGCTTTACCGAGGAAATCACGGCGGGTGGGAATACCTGAAGAGTGAAGCGGAATGGCGGGCGTCTTGATCATGATTACCTGGACGAAGTGAAGGAAGGTTCAAGTATTCGTTCAGCAAGACGCATGCCATGGCTTGTTGCCCGGGCACACCCCGGCCTGCACTGTGGCGGTGCGGTTTTTTCGTCAGAAAATGGTGCAAACTGCATAACGATATGAAAAACGCGACATTCGCATGCTGCGCTTCATCTGGCGCCGCGCTGCTGTGTTTACCCGGCCTGCGGTGCGCCGCCTCCAAGTGCCTGAATGCTAAGGTGGGCCAAACGATCAACACGCGGATGAGGCAAACAAATGGGTCAAACAGTCGGTGATTTTTTTGTCGGGCGCCTGCTTGAATGGGGCGTGCGCCGCATCTACGGCTATCCGGGCGACGGCATCAACGGGGTCATCGGCGCGCTCGACCGGCTGGAAGGCAAAATCGAATTCATCCAGGTGCGCCATGAAGAAATGGCGGCCTTCATGGCGGCCGCGCACGCCAAGTTCACGGGAGAATTGGGCGTGTGCCTGTCCACCGGCGGCCCCGGCGCCACCCACATGCTGACCGGCCTGTACGACGCCAAGCTCGACCACATGCCGGTGCTGGCCATCTGCGGCCAGGCCGCGCGCAGCATCCGCGGCGCCCACTACCAGCAAGAAATCAACCTCGACCGCGCGTTTGCCGACGTGGCCGAATATGTCCAGGAAGTGGCCGTGCCCAGCCAGGTGCGGCACGTGCTCGACCGCGCCATTCGCATTGCCGTGTCGCGGCGCGGCGTGGGCGTGGTGATCCTGCCCAACGACTTGCAGGAACTGCCGTACGAAGATCCGCCGCGCGAGCATGGCAGCGTCTTTTCCGGCACCGGCTACAGCCTGCCCAAAATCGTGCCGTTCGAGGCCGACCTGCAGCGCGCCGCAGACGTTCTCAACGCGGGCACGAAAGTCGCGATCCTGGTCGGCGCCGGCGCGCAGAACGCGCTCAGCGAAATCATCGGTGTGGCGAACAAGCTGCAGGCGGGCCTGGCCAAGGCGCTGCTGGGCAAGGCGGCCGTGCCCGACGACATTGCCTGGGTTACCGGTTCGATCGGCATTCTCGGCACCAGGGCCAGCTGGGACATGATGAACGCGTGCGATACCTTGCTGATGATCGGCACCGCCTTCCCGTACGCCGAATTCCTGCCCAAGGAAGGCCAGGCGCGCTGCGTGCAGATCGACATCGATGCGGCCATGCTCAGCATCCGCTATCCGGCCGAGGTCAACCTGCACGGCGACAGCGCGCTGACGCTGGCCGCCCTGCTGCCCCTGCTCGAACAAAAAACCGATGCCACCTGGCGCGACCAGATCGTCGCCTCCATGCTCGACTGGTGGAAAGTCGCCGAAGCGCGCGCCATGCAGCACGCCAACCCGATCAATCCGCAGCGCGTGGCATGGGAACTGTCGCCGCGCCTGCCGGCCAACGCCATCATCACCAGCGACTCCGGCTCGTGCGCCAACTGGTACGCGCGCGACGTCAAAATCCGGCGCGGCATGCTGTGCTCACTTTCCGGCGGCCTGGCCTCGATGGGCGCGGCCGTGCCCTACGCCATCGCCGCCAAGTTCGCGCACCCGGCGCGCAGCGTGGTCGGCATGGTAGGCGACGGCGCCATGCAGATGAGTAATATGGCCGAGATGATCACGGTGGCCAAGTACTGGCAAGGCTGGGAAAATCCCACCCTGATCATCTGCGTGTTCAACAACGAAGACCTGAACCAGGTAACGTGGGAACAGCGCATCATGGAAGGCAATCCGAAATTCGAGGCGTCGCAGCGCATCCCGAATGTGCCGTATCACCAGTTTGCCGAAATGATCGGCCTGGTCGGCATCTATTGCGACAAGGACGAGGACGTGGCCTCGGCGTGGGAGCGCGCGTTTGCCGCCGGGCGCCCGGTCATCCTCGAATTCAAGACCGACCCGGAAGTACCGCCGCTGCCCTCGCACATCACCTTCGAGCAGGCGAAACAGTTCATGACCAGCGCGCTCAAGGGCGACCCGAGCGAAGGGTCAATGCTGCTGGGCGCGGCCAAGCAACTGCTGAGCAGCATCTTGCCGCATAAATCCTAGCTTTCCCACGTATCAAGCTGGCCCGCCAGAGGCCCGGTTTGTTGCATCACACTGATATGCGCCCATGCCTGCATGTGCCAGGCATGGGCGGCACTGTCCTACATGTTGCCGGCGCGAAAGACGATGTTGCGATGATGAAGCGCGCAGTATGCTGGTATTTTTCCAGGAGGCAATATGTCGCGTCAATTCAAATCACTGTCGGGCCAGGTCATCGTCATTACCGGCGCCACCAGCTGCATCGGTCTGAGCACGGCGCGCATGTTGGCCAAACGCGGCGCCGCGCTGGTGCTGGCGGCCAGCCATGTCAGCACGCTCGACCGCCTGGCCGGTGAAATCCGCCAGGACGGCGGGAGCGTGCTGGCCGTGCCCGTCGATGTCACCGCCCTCGACCAGGTGCAAGCGCTCGGTCACAGCGCGATCCGGTATTTTGGCCGCATCGATACCTGGATCAACGCCGGCATGGCGATGGACGACCTCGACGACGTCAAGCCGGCCCCGGTCGCGGCACGCCTGTTCAGCGCCCACTACTGGGGCGCCAACCACGGCGCGCGCGTGGCGCGCAACCTGATGGCGCAGCAAGGCGGCAAGATCATCAACCTCGACTCCGATGCCTGCGCCCGCCATGGCGTCAAGGGTTTGACCGATACACTACGTGCCGATCTCGAAACCGATGGCGTGCCGATCGCAGTCACGCTGGTGCACGCCGCCGGCCGCAACGACATGCACAACGCGCCGCGCCTGGTGGCCGAAGCGATCCTGCGCGCGGCGCAACATGCGCAACGCGACATCGTGGTCAGTGGCGCGACCCCCATGCCGGCGCGTGGCGTCAGCACCAGCACGCCCGGCTTGCTCGAACGGGTGCGGGAAATACTCGCGCTGCGCCATACGCACAAAGCCTCGCACACCTGATGTGACCCGCCGCGCTAGCCGGGCTGGCGCGGCCCTAAAATGGCACTTGTCCGGGGTACTTGATCCACATCAATGATTTTTATGATGTGAATCAATAAACTTCTCTTCGTTAAATACCAAAACGAAGAAAGGCAACACCATGAACAAGTCCATCCTGGCCCTCCTGATCGCATCTTTTAGTTTGTCCGGCGCCGCCATGGCGCAGGAGTCGCCCTGGTTGGTGCGCGTGCGCGCCGTGCACATCGATCCGGCCGACAAGTCCGACCCGGTCGGCGGCGTGGGCGCCAGTGACCGCCTGCACGTGAGCGACAAATGGATCCCCGACGTCGACATCTCCTACTTCTTCACCCCGAACTGGGCGGCGGAACTGGTCCTGACGTATCCGCAAAAGCACACCGTGACGCTGGACGGCGCCAGCATCGGCACCTTCAAGCACCTGCCGCCGACGCTGACGGCGCAGTACCACTTCCTGCCCGGCGCGAAGGTCAACCCTTACCTGGGCGCCGGCGTGAATTACACCCTGATCTCGAAAGTGCAGCTGCTCAATGGCGCAGCCCGCCTGGAACATGACAGCCTCGGCCTGGCACTGCAGGCCGGCTTCGATGTCCGTATTGACAAGCATTGGTCGTTCAATGCCGACATCAAGAAGTTGCAGTTGCGTAGCGATGTCATGATTGGCGGCGCCCGCGCCAGCCGCGTCAAGGTCGATCCGGTGTTGTTGGGCTTTGGCTTTGGTTACGGTTTCTAACATCAAAAAAGTGCGCAGCGGCAACAACTCTGGCATCATTGGTTTAAGTAAATACCAAAGCCAATGGTGCCCATCATGTCCAGTCCAGAACTCTCCGCCGTCCCCACCCCTGATGAATCAGCCTCGCCGCTGCTGCAGCTAAAGCTAGCCTTCCTGCGGGGCGCGGGCTTGCGCAGTGCGGCGATGGCATCCGAGCTGACGCCGGAAACCATGGAATTACTGGGCAAGTTGCTGGCCTCTTCGTTACAGGGGACCATCGACTTGCTGGCGCTGCGCTCCCTGGTGAAGCAGGAAGTGAATGCCGATGTGACCACCGTGTTGGTGCGCAACAACAATCCCCTCAAGTTTTTTACGGACAGCCAAACCGTCCTGACGCAGATGATGCGCAAGAAAATGCCAGGCTTCATGGAGCCGCTGGAAGCGCTGGAGGATGCCCAGAGCGACCTCCACGCGCACCAGCACGGCATGACGGCGGGCGCGCGCGCGTGCCTGGTCGCCACCCTCGAACCACTGGCCGGCGAGCAGGTCAGTGCGGTACTGCCGCCGCCCGGCTTCGCCGACAAGCTGCTGCCGCACCGGCGCGGCCTGGTGCAATGGCACGAATACCTGCGCCGCCACCGCGCCGCTGTCATCGGCATCGACGCGCAGCTGCATGGCCCCGCCTTCCTCGCAGCATACGACGCCGCCGTCGTCAAATCGTTGGCCGGCAGCCGAAAGCGCGCCGCGTGAGCGGCGCGGTGCGTCTGTCGTGGGCAGAAGTCAATGATATCGGTATGCGTGCCGAAAACCAGGACGTCGTCGGGATCGCGCGCAGCGGCGCGCTGTCCTGCTTTGTGGTGGCTGACGGCACCGGCGGCCACACCGGCGGCGGCGTCGCGTCGCGGCTGGTCGTCGATGCCCTGCTGGACGCTTTTTGCAAGGCGCCCGGGTGCGACACCGATTTTCTGCTCGCCTGCGTCGACGCGGCCAGCAGCAGCGTCGCCCAAGCGCGCGGCGCCGACCCGGCCCTGGCCGATATGAGTTCCACGATGGCCGCCGTGGTGATCGACGCCGCCGCCGCGCGCGCCGTGTGGGCGCACCTGGGCGACAGCCGCGTCTACCTGTTCCGTGCCAACCTGCTGCACAGCGTGACGATCGACCACAGCATGGCGCGCCAGCTGATCAACAGCGGCTATGGCGGCGGCGGTACGGTCGACGTGCGCGACCACCCCCAGCGCCACATCCTGCTGGCCGCCATCGGCGCCGAAAACGAGACGCAGGCCGGCACCAGCAATGGCGCCGTGGCGCTGCAGCCGGGCGACGCCCTGCTGCTGTGCAGTGACGGCCTGTGGGAATGGATCGCGGAAGCCCAGATGGAAACGGCGCTGTCGATCACCACCGGCGTCGAAGACTGGCTGAGGGGCATGTGCGCCCTCGCCGCCCGGGCCGCGACCGCGTCGACCAATGAACGCGACAATTTTTCTGCCTGTGCGATTCGCGTGCATGCAGTCGAGGAGCAGGCATGAAGACGGCAGGCACGCGACCCAACACGCACGCGCCGGATCTGGCGCACGCATCGGAAAACTGCCTGCCGATTGGCACGCGCCTGAAGGACTTCGAAATCGTCGGCGTGCTGGGCGAAGGCGGTTTCGGCATTGTCTATCTGGCGTTCGATCGCGCCCTGCGGCGCACCATCGCCATCAAGGAATTCATGCCGTCGGTGCTGGCCATGCGCGGCGCCGACGGCGCCGTCATCCCCAGGGCCGAGCGCCACAAGAACACCTTCCGCAGCGGCCTGAAAAGCTTCATCAACGAGGCGCGTCTGCTGGCGCAATTCGACCATCCGGGGCTGGTGAAAATCCACCGCTACTGGGAACAGAACGGCACCGCCTATACGGCGATGCAGTACTACGAAGGCCGCACCATCAAGGACATCGTGTCCCACAGCCCTGAGCTGATCAACCAGGCCTGGTGCCTGAAGATGCTGGCCCAGGTGCTGCAGGCACTCGAGATACTGGGCACGATGCAGATCGTGCACCGCGACGTTTCGCCCGACAACATCATCGTGCAGGACAACGGCGAAGCAGTGCTGCTCGACTTCGGCTCGGCACGCGAAATTATCGGCGACATGACGCGTGCCGTCACCGTCATCCTCAAGCCCGGTTATGCGCCGGTCGAACAGTATGCCAACGACACCTCGCTGGAACAGGGCGCGTACACCGACATTTATGCACTGTGCGCCGTGGTCTATTTTGCGATTACGCGCAAGGCCCCGTCGAGTTCGATCGCGCGCATGGTGCAGGACCCGATGGTGCCGCTCGCGAAGCTGGCGCCAGGTGGCTACAAGCATGCCTTCCTGGCCGCCATCGACCAGGGCCTGGCGGTGCTGGCAGAAGAGCGTCCGCGTTCGATTGCCGCGTTCCGCACCCTGCTCGGCATCGCTCCCGTCGACGTGACGGCGCTGCGCCCGGCCGCCGCGACCAAGCGCTTCGCGCCGGCGCCTGCGGCTGGGGCAGCGCTTGCGCCAGGCGTGGTGACTGCGCCGCCGGTGGTAAAAAAGACCCAGCGCAAGACGCTGATCGTGCCGAAAACGTCGCCGTTTGCCCCGGAAGTGGTGCTCACGCCGACCCGTTCGCACAAGCTGGCGCGCCTGGGCGCGCTGGTCGGCACCCTGGCGGCGGTATTGGCCTGTGCGCTGGCGTTCGAGTGGCAAGCGCGGCGCCAGGACGAAGCCATCAAGCTGGCCGCCTCCGCGCCGCGCCGCACGGTGGTGTCGGCCAAGCAGTTGCTCGAGACCGAAGAGATTTTGCCGGTCACGGCTGCGACGATGGCCATGGCAGTGCCGACGCCGCCAGAGCCTGCCGCAGCGCCAGCAGTGCCTGACGCCGTACCGGCAGAGACCGTGGTCGCGCAAAACGCAGCGGCGCCGGACCCCGTGCCGGCTGTCGTGATGGTGCCGGTGACGTTGGCCGTCAAACCGTGGGGCACGGTGTTCATCGATGGCCGCGAGCGCGGCGCGAGTCCGCCGCTCAAGCGTCTGATGTTGCCGCCCGGTCCGCACGAGATCCGCATCGTCAATCCGGTGTACCCGGCCTACACGACCAGCATCATCGTCAAGAAAAATGGCCCGGCCAGCGTCGAACACGATTTTGGCCCGGCGCCGCAATAAACACTGGAATTTTGATGAAACAACCCCTTCTCATCGCACTGTGCGTGGCCCTGTCGGCATGCGCCGACACCAAGCCCGGCGCGCCGAAAGCGGCGCCGCCGCGTGTTGCGGTCGCCGTTGCCAAACCGGCGCCTGCGCCCGACACGATGGCGCCGGCGATCCTGCCTGCAGCGCCGGTGTCGGTGCTGGCAGAAGGCATCGCACTATATGAAAAGGGCGATTACAACGGGGCCGTCAAGAAGCTGGCTGTGGCCAATGTGGCGACTGCACCGAAGGCGACGCAGTTGAGCGCGCTGAAGTACACGGCGTTCAGCTACTGCCTGACATCGCGCCAGGCGCTGTGCCGGCAGCAGTTCGAAAAAGCCCTCAAAATCGATGCGAGCTTTGACCTGGAGCCGGGCGAAAAGGGGCATCCGATGTGGTGGCCAGCGTGGCTCAAGGCGAAGAAGGGCAAGGTCTGAGCGGCGCTGCGGCCTGAGCGCGGGGTGGATGCTGGCGTAGCCGGCTGCACGCATACCGCGCCAGGGCACGCTGTTGAATATATCAATAGAATTGTATGGATTAACTAATTCCATACAATTCTATTTTTATTTATGCGCCATCGCCGTTCGGTTGCCTGCGCCGCGGCCGCCTTTTCGATGATGGCGAACGCCATCACATTCCTGACCAGCATGTCTTCGTCGCGCGCATCGAGCGGGATGCGCGCGACGAAGGTGCCCGAGCGCCGATCAATGATCGTGTCGCGAAACTAGACGAAACCCGCGCCGGGCATGGCAGACAGGGGGATGATCGCGCCGCGCTGGCCGATCACGGCGCCGGCCAGGCGATGCCCCGCCGCTGCCGCCAGCGCGCCACTGGCGCCCGCGATGCGCGCGGCCAGGTAGGCGGCGCCAAACGAGTCGCCGGCAGCCGTCGTGTCGACCACGTGGGCCACCACAGGCGCGGGCACCACGTCGAGGCGTTCGTCGGCCCAGACCAGGCACGGCGCGGCGCCGCACTTGATGACCACCTCGGCCAGGCCCAGCGCGCGCGTGCGCGCCAGGACCGCCTCGGCATCGCATGCGCCATACAGCGCCACTTCGTCGTCGAGGGTGAGCAAGGCGATGCTGGTGAGCGCCAGCACCTGGCCGTACGCCGCGCGCGCCGCCTCGACGCTTTCCCACAGCCGCGCGCGGTAGTTATTGTCGAACACGACCTTCCCGCCAGCGGCGCGGCACTGCGCCAGCGCCGCCAGCAGCAGCGCGCGGTCGTCAGGGGACAAGATCGCCAGGCTGATGCCCGACAGGTACACCATCGGTGCGCCGGCCAACTGGCGCAGTACGGTATCGGCGCCGGGTGCGCGCAGCCAGTGGCGCGCGGCCGAATCGTTGCGCCAGTAGTGAAACCGGCGCTCGCCGGCGGCGTCCGTTTCGATCAGGTACATGCCGGGCAGCTTGTCGGGCAAGCGCTGCACCATGGCCGTATCGATGCCCTCACCGTCCCAGGCATCGCACATCTGGTCCGACATGCCATCGACGCCGAGGCCCGTCACGTAAGCCACGCGCCCGGGTCCGAGCAGGCGCGCCAGGTACAGCGCCGCGTTAAGCGTGTCGCCGCCGAAGCGGTAATCCAGCGTGGCCGGGCGCTCGACCGGGCGCTGTAGCTCGATCATGCACTCGCCGACCACGCAGACCGTTGCTGCTTCCATTCAAACACTCCTCGTAAATCATCCACACGCCTGGCATGCCCGCGTCCGCCCCGCGGGCGCGGGCCGGTGCCTTCATGGTAGCGCAGGTCAGCGCAGCGTTGGTACTGCCCGCCTCAGGTCGAGCCGAAAAGATTCGACACGCCGGAGCTGACGTTGCTGTTGTCGAGCCCATGGTACGCACGTTTTCCAGCGTGATGTCATGGAAGATCGGGAACAGGGAACCTGCCGTCGGCAAGGTCTTGGTGCCGTAGAAGGTCGTGAACAGCAGCGCGTTGCGGGCGGGAATAGCCCACGCGCCTGGCCTGGGCCGCCATCGGCGATGCAGTGAAACGTGGGCCGTCGGGCGACGGATATTGCCAACGTCAAACTCGCGAGGATCGGCAAGGCTTTCAATCATCGTCACGGCATCCGCTGCAAAAATTGACCCTGATCGTTTTGTTCGTTATTCTCAGAATACGTGAGGGTAAGTTGATGAAAAATAAACTAGCTGCATTCATCGTTTCTGCAACTGCGTGCTCAGCGATTGCGCAAACCGACAACAAGCTGACGCCATTCGGCTTTGAGATCGGCAAACCGCTGGATTTGCCGGTTTGCCAGTACACCACCGCTGACAAAATTGTGGGAATTCAACAGTACACCTGCCTCGAACCAGCGAGTCAATCTTCGCACAACCGCATCCTTGTGCATTTCGGACTCAAAGAAGTACCGCCAATCGTCAAGGGGCTCTCCATCACTGTGCAGTTGGTCGACGACAATCTCGAATCGTTGGAGTTTGCAACGCCGGGACTCGGAAGCCAGGAAAAGCTCCTTCGTATTTTTACTGAGAAATATGGCGTCGCAACGAGATTGACAAAACAGAATTTGCAGGACGCTGAAGGCGTCAAGTACGAGACATTCACTGCAATCTGGGATCTGCCAAGTCTGTATGTGGAATACAGGCCTTCAAACGGGAACGTTAAGGAGGGATTTGCGCGCATCGAAACCCAACACGCCCGACAAATTCGCATTGACGCTCAGAAATAGTTTGCTCGAAAAATCTGAGACAAGCCATCGTCCGAAATACATTCACGTAACTCGCCGCCCGCTGGGACCGGTACACCAACTGTGTGCATAACAGCGTTGATGCTCAGCCTCCAACCGCACCACAAACGCGCCTTTTAATGCTGGCGCATGTGCACGGTGCCGCCGGTAACTGAGGAAGGCTTTGACGGTAGTGGCGCCTGATCGCGGCCGTATGTACCGTGACGGATATGCCGCAATAGGGAGGTATCTTCCCACTGACTGCAGCCACCGGTTCGGACTTGACTACCGTAAGCCTGCTAGAACGAAAAACTTTGCTGAGCGAGGAACGACAATGTCTAGAGAAAATAGTTCAAAAATGTCGGATCGTCAGACCTGACCCCGGCTACGCAAAGTAGCCAAAACCGCTGGAACCCGCATGGATGCTACGTCTTACTGGCCTGCCCAACAGGAATCGAACCTGTGACCCTCAACTTAGAAGTGTTGCCGTCTTCAAGCGGGGTAGGTCCGAAGTGCAGCGCATCATGGGCGCTTGCAGGCACGCAACCGGACGCTCTGTGGACGTTCTCGTGGCGCGTGAGGCGGCCCTGGTCGGCAGGACCGCAAGAAAAGGAGAATTCTTTTTATTGCTGCATTGCAACATAAGTCACTCGTGACTTATCAGCGTCACTCGGGCGCAAAAAGCCGATGTCTTAGGATAGGCGAACCATGCGGATGGGGCGCTAATCATCGGCTTCGAGTGTTTTGGAGGCAATCCTTATAGAGCCTGCAATCGGGGTGCGGCTCAACTATCTTGGCCGTTGAAGCGATGGCTAGGCGGACTAGGGCACCCGAATTAAATAAGCGTAGATTGTCAAGAGAATAAAAGCTCGCCCTGCCTTCCGTCGTTATCATCCTCTTCATGCGAAGGTGCTACGTGGCGCTCATCGGCATCAAAATGAAACGGTGGTAAGGCGCCGCTAGTTCTCCAGGCGCTATTAATCGTTGCCCTCGCTGGCGTCAATTCAGGCAGAAGGTTTGACGTAACGTGGCGCACGATGTCGTAGCACTCGCAAACGTGTTCTAGCAGGCCCGTGCGACTGTGGATCTCTACATGGCCGCGTCGCCAGCTGATGAGGCCCAGTTGCTGCAACCACCGGGCGGCATCAGTAACTCCCTCTCGGCGTACACCGATGATAGCCCCGATCTCTTCCTGCGTGACGACCATCTCGTTCGAAGACGAGCGGTCCAGCATCTGTAGAAGGTAGCGGCACAGCCGTTGCTTAGTCGTATGATGGGTGTTGCAAGCCGCTAGCTGTGAAACCTGTATCAGGCGCGCCTGCGTGTAGCGCAACAGAAGCCGCAGCAAAGGACCCTTGCGATAAAACTCTTCCATAAGGCGCGCAGAGCTGAGCCGGTAGGCGTAGCCGGCCGACTGGACCGCAGCGCGGCCGACCGAGCGCCCGCCGCCCATAAACAGCGACACGCCGAGCATGCCCTCGTTGCCGATGCGTGAAATTTCAGAGGTACCGCCGTCTTCGAGCAAGTAATCGATTGAGATAGTTGCAGTGACGGGAAAGTACGCGTACACCATCTTTCCATCGGCCTGATAAAGCACGTCGTGGTGTGCGAGCGAAATTAGTTCCAAGAAGGGGGTCAAGCGATGAAACTCGGCGCGGGCCAGTTCTGCAAGTAGGCGATTTTTTAATGGATGAAGAGGGTTGAGCATGGGGAAGCTCCTGTTTATGACTAGCGCATACCGCAAGGGGGTCCACTATGTTCCCGAAATGCTCGTAAGTCTATGTTATTGCTCCCTTTTTTTACATCCACAATCATACGGTTCACATTGTTTCTGTGTGGAGACACACAAAGGAGATTTCATGCAAGTATGACAACCAAGGAATTGAAACGAAGCCGATGTTCAACTTCAAATTTTTCCGCGCCGCTGGCTCCGTGCTCGCCTACGTCGAGCTGATCCACACGATCGCACGCCTCAAGGTGTCAGGTTGCACGAAGGTTTTCGCCGAGTAGGTACGCACATTGCGCGGCCCCCTCGCCCACCGCTTTGGCGAGGATGCAACAGGCCGCAATTATTTATCGAATCAGGTTACACACAGGTTACATGGCGCGACAAGGATGCTAAAACGAAAAAAGACCCGCAAGCGGGAGCATGCAAGTCTTTGATTTTTATAAGGATTCTGGTAGGCCTCCCGTGAGTCGAACACGGCACCAACGGATTATGAGTCCGCTGCTCTAACCAAGCATGAGCTAGAGGCCCAGAAATCGTTGCAACGAACTTCTCGCTGCTTCGCCGGGGTGACCGCTGAGCGGTGCTGCCGGTAACGAAGTGGCGAGAGGATATTGCTTATGAGGTGGGGCGTCAAGGCTTGATCCGCCTGACGCCCCAGTTCGCTGTTAGTTCCCTGCTTCCAGGAAGCTTTTCAGCTTGTCGGAGCGCGATGGGTGGCGCAGCTTGCGCAGCGCCTTCGCTTCGATCTGGCGGATCCGTTCGCGGGTCACGTCGAACTGCTTACCCACTTCTTCGAGCGTATGGTCGGTCGACATTTCGATGCCGAAACGCATGCGCAGCACCTTCGCTTCGCGTGGCGTCAGTGAATCGAGCACATCCTTCACCACGCCGCGCATCGAGGCGTGCAGGGCCGCGTCCGATGGCGCCAGGGTGTTGTTGTCTTCGATGAAATCGCCCAGGTGGGAGTCGTCATCGTCGCCAATCGGCGTTTCCATCGAGATCGGCTCTTTGGCGATCTTCATGATTTTCCGGATTTTGTCTTCCGGCATTTCCATCTTGATTGCCAGCGTGGCCGGATCCGGCTCCGCGCCCGTTTCTTGCAAGATTTGACGCGAGATGCGGTTCATCTTGTTGATCGTTTCGATCATGTGCACGGGAATGCGGATCGTGCGCGCCTGGTCGGCGATCGAACGGGTAATGGCCTGGCGGATCCACCACGTAGCGTAGGTCGAAAATTTATAACCACGGCGGTATTCGAATTTATCCACCGCCTTCATCAGGCCAATATTGCCTTCCTGGATCAGGTCGAGGAATTGCAGACCGCGGTTGGTGTATTTTTTCGCGATCGAGATGACCAGGCGCAAGTTGGCCTCGGTCATTTCGCGCTTGGCTTTGCGGGCCTTCATTTCTCCAGCCGCCATCTGGCGGTTGATGTTGCGCAGGTCCGGCAGCGGCAGCACGACGCGCGCCTGCAGGTCGATCAGGCGTTGCTGCAACTCTTTGACGGTCGGAATGTTGCGGCCCAGGATGGCGCTGTAAGCGTGGGCAGCCTTGACTTCGCCGTCGACCCAGTCGAGGTTGGTTTCATTGCCCGGGAACACCTTGATGAAGTGGGCGCGCGGCATGCCGCAGCGGTTCACGGCCACATCGAGAATCTGCTTTTCGATGTGGCGCACTTCGTCGACCTGGCCGCGCAAGGTGTCGCATAGCTTTTCGACCACCTTGGCCGTAAAACGGATCGCCAGCAGTTCGTTGGAAATAGTTTCCTGGGCCTTGGTGTAGGCTTTCGAGCTGTAGCCGTCTTTTTCGTAGGCCTTGCGCATCTTGTCGAACTGCACCGAGATATTGTCGAACTTGGCCATCGCGGCCACTTTCAAGGCTTCCAGTTGCTCAGCCGAATAACCTGCGGCGCCGCCGGCAGCGGCCCCGTCTTCTTCCTCTTCGCCCTCTTCCTCGTCACCCTCTTCCTCATCCTCGTCGTCGTCGCTGGCCACCGGTGGTGGCGGCGCGACTGGCGCGTCGTCGGACTCGACCATGCCGTCGACGATTTCGTCGATCTTGGTTTCGTCTTTCTTGATGCGCTCGGCGGCGGAAATGATTTCGGCGATGGTGACCGGGCACGCCGAGATGGCCTGGATCATGTCCTTCAGGCCGTCTTCGATACGCTTGGCGATTTCAATTTCGCCTTCGCGGGTGAGCAGTTCCACCGAGCCCATTTCGCGCATGTACATGCGGACCGGGTCGGTGGTGCGGCCGAAGTCGGAATCGACCGTCGACAGCGCAGCCTCGGCCGCAGCCTCGGCTTCGTCGTCGCTGGTGACGGTGGCGACATTGTCGGACAGCAGCAGCGTTTCGGCATCGGGTGCGTGTTCGTAGACCGCGATCCCCATGTCGTTGAAGGTGCCGATGATGCCTTCGATGGCTTCCGGATCGACGATGTTTTCCGGCAAGTGGTCGTTGATCTCGGCGTACGTGAGGAAGCCGCGATCTTTACCGTTCTTGATCAGGGTTTTCAGCTTGGTGCGGCGGCGCTCGAGCTCTTCTTCGCTGGCATCGGTGTCCGACGAGAACGCGTCTTTCAGCAGCGCCTTTTCTTTGGCTTTGCGGTCCTTGGCCTTGGCCTTGTCGACCGCCTTCAGCTCGGCGCGCTCGACCGCATTCAGGGCGGCGACTTCGTCGTTTTCAGGCGTGAATTCTTTGGGCTTGCGGCCGCGCCGTCCCGGAACCTTGACCGACGGCAGCACGTAGCCGGACGTGTCGATGGCGGCCAGGGTGGCGGCATCGGTGGTCTGGCTGACGGCAGGTGCGTTGGTCGCAGGGTTGCCACTACGGACGTCGGCTTTGTCTTGGGCATTGTCCGCCTCGGCAGGCAATGCGCGGGCTGGCTTAACAGCCGTATCGGGTTCGGAATGTTTGATTGGCACAGGCGCTTTCGATGTCACGACGACAAGCTCTACGATGGTTAAAGATAAAGTGTTTTGATACCTTACATCACCTTGCAGGCACGAATCCGTAGCCTCGCCAACAGAAAACGACATGGCGATGGCGGCGCAATAAGCGTTACCATCTATGCAATTGTTAGCGTTTTATTATAGCACGCAGCCTACTATTTTCCAGTCGCAAAGACCGGGTGACCAAGGCCGCAACAGGCGGGCAACGATCACGTCAGCGTGGCACCAAATCTGCCATTTGCTCGCGCTCCAGCAGGTCTTGCCGGGCAGTGATTTCGCGGTAGCGCAGCGGAAACGAATCTGAGGTCGTCCCTGCTGAAATCAACTGCTGGAGTTCCTGTTTAAGTGCTTCAACCTTGATCTGCCTCACGGCACTGATCATCAATGGGCGCTCTGTGTCGATGTCAGTTTCCGGCTCGGCAGCGATCTCAGATATCAATTGATCGTAATCAGCACCTATTTCTTTGAGCTGCTGCGACATCGCGGCAAAACCGCCGAATTCGCCCAGTTCCTTGCCGAGCGCCACCAGGTCGCACAGGCGCTCGCAGGCTTCTTCGCCAAAGAACGCAAAGGCCTGCAAATCTTCTTCGTTCAGTTCCAGCGTCAATGGCGGATGCGCCACCAGCAGGCGCGCCAGCTTCAGTTCCAGCGCCACCGGCTGCGGCCGCCCTTGGCGCGGCGGCGCCCGGCGCGCCACCGACACAGGCTTCGACAACTCGAACAACGTTTCAATCTCGGACGGGGTTGACTGCGTCAGGCTGGCCAGGCCGCGCACGATCTGCAAACGCAGTGACGACGGCGCCATCGACTGCAGCAGCGGCTTGGCGTCGAACTGGGTGCGCGCACGCCCTTCCGGCGTTTCCAGGTCGTGTTCAACATTGACTTCGCGCAGCAGGAATTGCGACAGCGGCATGGCGTCGTCGATTTCGGTGGCGAAGGCATCGGCGCCCCGTTCACGGACGAAACTGTCGGGGTCGTGCTCTTGCGGCAGGAACAGGAATTTGATGGTCTTGTCGTCGGTCACCTGCGGCAGACACGCTTCCAGCGCGCGCCGGGCAGCCTTGCGACCGGCTTTATCGCCGTCGAAACTGAAGATCACAGTGTCGGTTTGGCGCAACAGTTTTTGCACGTGGGTGCTGGTGCATGCGGTGCCGAGCGTGGCGACGGCTTGCGGGAAGCCGAGCTGGGCCAGCGCGACCACGTCCATATAACCCTCCGTCACCAGCACATAGCCGGCGTCGCGGATGGCCTGGCGCGCTTCGAACAAACCGTACAGCTCCAGGCCCTTCTGGAACAGCGGCGTCTCGGGCGAGTTCAGGTATTTCGGTTCGCCGCTGTCCAGGACGCGCCCGCCAAAACCGATGACCTGGCCTTTGACGTTGCGGATCGGGAACATGATGCGTTCACGGAAACGGTCGTAGCGTTTTTTGTTGCCGCCGTCTTCGTCGACCTTGTCGATGACCAGGCCCGATTCGACCAGCGCCAGCGCCTCGTAGTCGGGAAACACCTTGCGCAGATTGTCCCAGCCGCTGGGCGCATAGCCCATGCCGAAGCGCGCCGCCACTTCGCCAGTCAGGCCGCGGTTCTTTAAATAGGCGATCGCCTCTGTGGCGCCGCGCAATTGACCGCGATAAAAGTCGCAGGCGGTGCTCAGGGCGTCGGACAGCGCCAGCGTCTGCGCTTGCTGCGCGGCACGCTGGGCCGGCGGAATCTTGTCGTCGGCGTCCGGCACCACCATGCCCACGTTCTGGGCCAAGTCCTTGACGGCATCGACAAAACCCATGCCCGAGTATTCGATCAGGAAACCGATCGATGTACCGTGGGCGCCGCAACCGAAGCAGTGATAAAACTGCTTGGTGGGGCTGACCGTGAAGCTGGGGGACTTTTCGTTGTGAAAAGGACACAGCCCCATGAAGTTGGCGCCGCCCTTTTTCAGCTGGACGTACTTGCCCACCACGTCGACGATGTCGACACGATTGAGCAAATCGGTAATGAATGATTGCGGGATCACAGGGCGTCAGGAATGTTTGGCTAAAATCAGACTATACCGCAGCGCCCGCCACAGATTGATCTATGACAAGGCGGCGGGATTGCCGGGGTTATAAACCCTCAGGCCGGCGTCAACGCCTTCTTGACCAGCGCGGATACAACGGTCATATCGGCACGGCCAGCCAGTTTCGGCTTGACGATGGCCATGACCTTGCCCATGTCTTGCGGACCGGCAGCGCCGGACGCGGCCACCGCTGCGGCGACTTCGGCAGCCACTTCTTCGTCCGACAGGCCGGCTGGCATGTAGTCGGTCAGCACCACCAGTTCGGCTTTTTCGATATCGGCCAGGTCCTGGCGGTTGCCTGCTTCAAACTGGCTGATGGAATCCTTGCGCTGTTTGATCATTTTTTCGACGATGGCGAGCACTTGCGTATCGTTCAGTTCGATCTGCTCGTCGACTTCCTTGCGCTTGATATCGGCCAGGATCAGGCGGATCGTGCCCAGCTTGCCCGCTTCCTTGGCACGCATGGCGGCTTTCATGTCGTTGGTGATTTGTTCTTTCAGGCTCATGGCATCCTCGATTTTTATTAGTCGTTAAACGGCAAAACCCGCTGCGGCAACAACCGGAGCGGGTCTGCAAAACACAGGCAGGTCACCGGCGCCGCATAAAAAGCGAACCGGAGCAAGCGACTGTATTATTTAGAACAATTTCTTTGGCAGTTGCTGGCTGCGGATGCGCTTGTAGTGGCGCTTGACAGCAGCGGCGAGCTTGCGCTTGCGCTCAGCCGTTGGCTTTTCGTAGAACTCGCGTGCGCGCAGTTCGGTCAGCAGACCAGTTTTTTCGATGGTGCGTTTGAAGCGACGCATTGCGACTTCGAACGGCTCGTTTTCTTTAAGGCGAATAGTGGTCATGTAAAAAAATTAAACCGTTAGATTTGGGGAAGAAGGAGAGTGTAGCAGGGTTTCGGCGGGGATGGAAGGGATTGATGGTGATCTTGGGTTTTGGGTGGAATTTGTCGCTGCGGCGTGCCGCTCGATGTGGGCTGTTGGCGCGCCGGTGAAACGGGTCCGCGACCTTGTCAATCCGCCCCCACACAAAAAAAACATTTTGAGCATGATCATATGATCGCAGGCATCGCGCTACTATTCAAAATGGGTATTTCGAAGGCGCCACCTCGTCGCGCCGGCCTGCGCCGGCGTTCCAATACGCACAATGAAGGAAACTGCAATGTCCAAGTTAGCCCCTGCTTTTTGCCTGTCGCTGATCCTTGCCAGCGGCGCCCTGCCGCAAGCCGGCACGGCCGCTGAAGGCGGCGCCACGCGCGTCGATGCCGAAGCCATGGTCAAGAAAGGCGTGGCCTACATCAAGAGCGCTGGCGATGCCAAGGCCTATGCCGAGATCACCGCCAAGACGCCGCAATTCATCCTGCATGACCTGTATCTGGTGGTCTACAAGCTCGACGGCACCGTAGCCGCCCATGGCGCCAACGCCAAGATGGTGGGCAAGAATTTAATTGATCTGAAGGATATCGATGGCAAGGCCTTCGTCAAGGAGCGGGTTGACCTGGCCAAGAGCAAAGGTAGCTTCTGGCAGGAATACAAGTTCACGAATCCCGAAAGCAAGAAGATCGAACCGAAGGTGATGTACTGCGAAAAACTGAACGAGACCGTCGTCTGCGGCGGCATCTACCTGTAACTGGCCACGGCGCCGTCCTTGCCGGTATCACGCACAACGCGTTCAGGAATATGGGTCTCCTGTGAAAATTGCACACAAGATGTTTATCGTTCCCGTGGTGGCGCTGGCTTGCCTGCTCGCCATGGGCGCGATGTCGTATTTGGCCATGCAGCAGAACGAGCGCCGCATGCACGAATTGAACGATGTCACCCTGACGGCGGAACGGCTGGCCAACCGGCAAGCCATCGCCCTGGGTCAGGTGCATGCCGGGGTGTATGCCAAGATCGCCATCGCCGCCAGTCTTTCCGAAGCCCAATTCAAGCAGTTCGGCACGCAAACCGATAGCCAGCTGAACACTATTACCAAAAGTTTGACCGAGCTGAAAAGCTATGCCGGCGCCGCGACCGAAGCGGCCCAAGCGCTGCCTGCGGTCGAACGTTATCGGGCCAGCGTCGCGCAGGCGTTGGATCTGGCGTCGATGGACCCCAACACGGGCGTGGCGGCCATGCAGAGCGCGACCACGCACTATCAGCTGGTGCGCAAGCAGCTCGATCAGGTGTTGCTCAACCTTGATCAGCGCACGGGCGATGCGCTGCAAGAGACCAAGAACGCGGGCCAGCGCGCCGCCTTGATGTCGCTGGGCACGATGGCCATCGGCTTTGCCGTGCTGGCGGCGATCGCCACCTGGGTGGCGCGCGCCGTGGTGCGGCCCATCGACGACGCCTGCCGCGCGGCCGAGTCGCTGGCCGCAGGCGACCTGACCATGCGCCTGCATGCCGTGAGCGACGACGAAGTGGGCAAGCTGTCGCGCGCGCTGGTGACCGTCGTGCAGAACTGGAATACCCTGCTGAGCGACATCAAGCAGGCCGGCTCCACCATCACGGTGGAGGCGAGCGAGATCGCGCTGGGCAATGCCGACCTGTCAGCACGCACGGAATCGCAAGCCCAATCGCTGCAGGAAACGGCAGCATCGATGCATCAGTTGACCGATACCGTGCGGGAAAATGCCAGCCATGCGCACCAGGCCAACCAGATGGTGCTGTCAACCTCGGGCGTGGCGCTGGAAGGCGGCCGCGTGGTCGGCCAGGTGGTCGAGACGATGGGCTCGATCAAGGCCAGCTCAGGGCGCATCGTGGACATTATCGCCGTCATCGACGACATCGCGTTCCAGACCAACATCCTGGCCTTGAACGCGGCCGTGGAAGCGGCGCGCGCCGGCGAGCAGGGGCGCGGCTTCGCCGTTGTCGCCACCGAAGTGCGCGGCCTGGCCCAGCGCTCGGCCACGGCGGCGCGAGAAATCAAGCAGCTGATCGAGGATTCCGTGGCCAGGATAGAAACCGGCAGCCAGTTGGCCGACAGCGCCGGGCGCACCATGGGCGATATCGTCGCCTCGGTCAGGCAGGTGACGGAGATCATGAACGACATCACCGCAGCCAGTCAGCGCCAGAGCAAGGGCATCGAAGAAGTCAACAGTGCCATCACTGAAATGGATGAGCTGACGCAGCGCAATGCCGCCCTTGTCGAGGAATCGGCCGCCGCCGCGCAAAGCATGCACGACCAGGCCCACGAACTGCTCAGGGTGGTGGGCGCCTTCCGCCTGCGTGACGGGGCGCCGCAGTTGCTGCAGAAGTGAGCGACGGCGGCCCGCGCAAAATCGGGCGCCAGTCAAATCAGGCGACGCTCGACCCCGCCGCAAACCCCGACGCCCACGCCCACTGGAAGTTATAGCCACCGAGCCAGCCGGTCACATCGATCGCTTCGCCGATGAAATACAGCCCCGGCACCTTGGTCACCATCATGCTTTGCTGCGACAGCTCGCGCGTATCGACGCCGCCCAGCGTGACCTCGGCCTTGCGGTAGCCTTCCGAGCCGGTCGGCACGATCGCCCAGCGGTTGATGGCATCGCCCAGCGCGCGCAGCTTGGCGTCGGGCAAGTCGGCGATGCGCGCATCCGGCGCCAGGCCCTGCGCCTGCAACAGGCGCTCCACCAGGCGCGCCGGCAGCCACTGGCCAACGACATTGCCCAGCTGTTTCTTTTGCGTGCCCTTGGTCGAAATGAGTTCGTCCGCGACATCGAGCTCCGGCAACAAGTTCACCACGATCGGCGTGCCGGGCTGCCAGTAGCTGGAAATTTGCAGGATGGCCGGGCCGGACAGGCCGCGGTGCGTGAACAACAAATCTTCGCGGAATTTGCCTTTCACGGCGCCCTTGCCTTTGCCCGTGCCGGTTTCCACTTCCACTTCCAGTGCAATGCCCGCCAGCGGCGCGAACGCCTCCCAGCTCGGGCCGTCGAAGGTCAGTGGCACCAAGCCAGGCCGGGTTTCGACGATCTTCAAGCCGAACTGTTCCGCGATGCGATAGCCGAAATCGGTGGCGCCGATTTTCGGGATCGACAGGCCGCCAGTGGCGATCACTACACTGGTCGCTTCGATGTCGCCGGTGTCGGTGGAGATCAGGAAATTGTCGTCGAATTGCTCCAGCGCTTCGATCTTGCACGGCATGCGCCAGGTCACGTCGCCGTCGGCGCATTCGGCTTTCAGCATGGCGATGATCTGCTCGGCCGAGTCCTTGCAAAACAATTGACCGCGATGCTTTTCCTGGTGGCTGATGCGGTGTTTTTTGACCAGCGCGAGGAAGTCCTGCGGTGTGTAACGCGACAGCGCACTTTTGCAAAAGTGCGGATTCTGCGACAGGAAGTTGGCCGGCGTCGTGTTGATGTTCGTGAAATTGCAGCGGCCGCCGCCGGAAATGCGGATTTTTTCGGCCAGCTTCTCGGCGTGATCGATCAGCACCACCCGTTTGCCGCGCGCTGCGGCCACGGCCGCGCACATCATGCCGGCGGCGCCGGCCCCGATCACTGCTACATCATATTGTTTTGCCATGGGGCCACTCGACTTTCGCGCGCACAAAAGGAGCGATTGTACCGGACGCCTTAACGCGCCCCTAACGCTTTCGATACCCGCACGCAATGCGCCACCTGCGCCGCAATCGGCGCCGGCACCGGCACCTCGCCGTCAAGTGCGCGCGCGATCCACTCGGCGGTGGCGGCCGCATCGCGCGCTTCCGGGGCCGGCGCGACATGGTCGGTGGGCGCGTCGCGCTCGGCGATCAGTAAGCGCTCGCTACCGTGGAACCAGTCGATGGCCTGAGCGCGGTTGGCATTGGCCACCGTCTCGCCCTCGGTGCCGCGCATCAGGAAGGCATCGCCGCGCCCCTTTGGCGCTGCCGTGACGAAATAGGCGGCCAGCGTTTCCAGATACTCGGGGTGGGTGTACGAGACCAGCCGCAGCGCCGGTCCGGCGAAGGGCTGCAGGATCTTGGCCAGCGTGTGCGCCGAGTTGCGCACGCCCAGGATGCGGCGCAGCGCGAGCTGGTGCGCCAGTTGCGGCGCCAGGTCTTCGATCGGCATGAACGCCGGCTGTTTCCACGAAAACACTTCGGCCGCTTCCATGGCGGAGCGCGACGGCGACAGGCCCATGGCCGCGAAAATTTCGGCGCTGGTAACGCGGCCCGGATCGGTCGACACGCCATGCACCAGCACAGGCACGCCTTCGCGCGCGAGCAGCAGCGCCAGCAGCGGCGTCAAATTCGCCATCTTGCGCGCACCGTTATAGCTGGGAATGAGGACCGGCGCAAATTCTCCCGGCGGCATGGCCAGCGGGGGGAACGAGGCCTCCGCCGCCGCCAGGAAACCGGCGATTTCGTCGACCGACTCGCCCTTGATGCGCATGGCCAGCAGCAGGCCGCCCATCTCCAGGTCGGACACGCGCCCGGCCAGCATGGCCGTGTACAGGGTGTTGGCGTCCACGCGCGACATGCTGCGCGCGCCTTTGACGCCACGGCCGACCTCCTTGATGAAGGGGGCGGCCAGGAAGGGTTCGAGCGGGAGTGAGGTGTCGATCTGCATGGCCGTAGCTTATCATTCCACGGTCATTTTAACGGCGCCGGCAGCATGCGCTGCTGTTTAGTAATACACTGACCCTCCCCCGGAAAGAATTTTGCAGAACCATGATCATTACTAAAGACATCGAAAACAGCAACGTCAGCTCGTTCGCGCTGATGCCCACCCCTGCCGAATTGCACCAGCGCCTGCCGCTGACCGATCTGGCATTCGACACCGTCATGCGCGGGCGCGAAGCGCTGCGCAACATCATCGACCGCAAGGACAAGCGCCTGTTCGTAGTGGTGGGACCGTGCTCGATCCACGATCCGGAAGCGGGCCTGGACTACGCGCGCCGCCTGAAAGCGCTGCAGGAAGAACTCGCCGACACCATGCTGCTGGTCATGCGCGTGTATTTCGAAAAGCCGCGCACCACCACCGGCTGGAAGGGCTATATCAACGATCCCGACATGGACGATTCCTTCCGCGTCGACGCCGGCATGGAAAAAGCGCGCCAGTTCCTGCTCGATGTCTGCGAACTCGGTTTGCCGACCGCCACCGAAGCGCTCGATCCGATCTCGCCGCAATACCTGGGCGATTTGATCGCCTGGACCGCAATCGGCGCGCGCACCACCGAATCGCAGACGCACCGCGAAATGTCATCGGGTTTGTCGACGCCGGTCGGTTTTAAAAATGGCACCGATGGCGATATCAGCATTGCGATCAATGCCGTGCTGTCGTCTTCGCATCCGCATTCCTTCCTGGGCATTAACGACCGCGGCACGGTATCGATCGTGCGCACCAGCGGCAATGCCTATGGCCACGTGGTGTTGCGCGGCGGCGGGGACCGGCCGAATTACGACTCGGTGTCGGTGGCCATTGCCGCGCAGGCGCTGAAGAAAGCCGGACTGCCGGCCAATCTGGTGGTCGATTGCTCGCATGCGAACAGCTATAAAAAGCCGGAATTGCAGCCGCTGGTAATGTCGGATGTGATCCAGCAGATCCGCCACGGCAACGATTCCATTGTCGGCGTGATGATCGAATCGAATATCGTCAGCGGGAATCAGCCGATTCCGAAGGATTTGACGCAGCTGAAATATGGCTGTTCGGTGACGGATGGGTGTATCGGATGGGAAGAGACGGTGGCGATGCTGCGCAGTGCGCACAAGGAGTTGTTGCAGCGGCCTTGAATGCCTTCTGGTGTCGATTTAGATGGTATGGGTCCCCGCCTGCGCGGGGATGACGTTTTTAAGATCGTTGGCCTGAATGCCGTCATTCCCGCGCAGGCGGGAACCCATAACCCTCCCCCGAAGTAGGCGTTCTCCGCGTCGTACAATACCCGCCTCAACTTCAAAGCAAACAAAATCATGATCGTTCTCGGCGTCGAATCCTCCTGCGATGAAACCGGCCTCGCCCTGTATGACACCGAGCGCGGCCTGTTGTCGCACGCGCTGCATTCCCAGGTGGCCATGCACGAAGAGTACGGCGGCGTCGTCCCCGAACTCGCCTCGCGCGACCATGTACGGCGCGCCATTCCCTTATTAAAAGAAACGTTGGCCCGCGCCGATCTGCCGATGTCGGCGATCGACGCCATCGCCTACACGCAAGGCCCGGGCCTGGCCGGCGCACTGCTGGTTGGCTCCTCGATTGCGAATGCCCTGGCGCTGGCGCTCGATAAACCCGTGCTGGGCGTGCACCATCTGGAAGGCCATTTGCTCTCGCCGCTGCTGGCGACCGAGCGCCCGGCCTTTCCCTTCATCGCCCTGCTCGTCTCCGGCGGCCACACGCAATTGATGCGCGTCGACGGCGTCGGCAAATACACGCTGCTGGGCGAAACGCTCGATGATGCCGCCGGCGAAGCGTTCGACAAATCGGCCAAATTGCTGGGCCTCGGTTATCCGGGCGGTCCGGCCATCTCAACCCTGGCCGAATCGGGCGACCCGACCGTCTACAAATTGCCGCGCCCGATGCTGCATTCAAAAGACTTCAATTTCAGTTTTTCGGGCCTGAAAACGGCGGTGCTGACGGTCGTGAAAAACCATGAAGAAAAAGTGGTGGCGAATATCTGCGCGCAGGACAAGGCGAATATCGCGCGCGGCTTTGTCGATGCGATCGTCGACGTACTGACCGCCAAATGCGTCAGTGCGCTGCGCCATACCGGCCTGCACCGGCTGGTGATCGCCGGCGGGGTCGGCGCCAATACGCAGTTGCGCGCCTCGCTCAATGCCGCTGCCGCCAAAAAGAACTTCAAGGTGTATTACCCGGAGCTGGAATTTTGCACCGATAACGGCGCCATGATCGCGTTTGCCGGCGCCCTGCGTTTGCAGCAAAATCCGGGCGCCGCCAAGCGCGAATATGGCTTCAATGTCAGGCCACGCTGGCCGTTGGACCAGATCGATACACCTGCAACGTGACTACGGTGTGACCACCGACTGTTAATTAATGGCACACTCCCTGCGTTGTGTATCACGGAGGTGCTTCATGCGTGTAGTGAGTTGGAACATCCATTGGGGCTGTGGCAAGGACGGACGCATCCGCATCCACGCCATTATCGACGTCTTGCGCAAGTTGAATGCCGACGTCATCTGCCTGCAGGAAGTGGCAGCGAATCACCCCGAACTCGAAGGCGGCGCCAGTGCCAACCAGTTCAAGCAGTTGTCCGGCGCACTCGGAACCTATCAGGCGATCGAACACGCACCCAGCGAGATCTATCGTCATAACACGCCGCGCCTGTTCGGCAATTTGCTGTTGTCGAAATACCGCATCACGCAGGTGCAGCGTCACATGCTGCCGTGGCCGGCCGATCCGGTCAGCCCGGCCGGCATGCCGCGCGGCGCCATCGAAGCCGTGCTGGACGCACCTGGCGGCAGGGTGCGCATGCTGACCACGCACCTGGAATATTATTCAGCCGTCCAACGCGCCGCCCAGGTGCAGCAGCTACGCCGCCTGCATGGCGAAGCGTGCGCACGCGCCAGCGCACCAGGCATGGACGGGCAGCTCGACGCGCCCTTCCAGCTCGGCCCCCGCCCTGCTTCCGCGATCTTCTGTGGCGATTTTAATTTTGCACCGGGCTCAAGCGATTACGATGCCATGCTGGCGCCGCCTGGCGACACGCCGACACTGCCGCTGGTCGATGCCTGGCAAGCCGCGCGCGACGGCCAGACGCGCGCGCCCACCGTCGGCCTGCACGGCTACAAGTGGCCGGACCAGGCGGCTTGCCTGGATTATTTCTTCGTGACGGAGGACCTCGCGCCGCGCGTGCGGGCCGTGGAAGTGCAGTCCGAGACGGCTGCCTCGGACCACCAGCCAATTGTGCTGGACCTGGATTAGGCTTCGGCTTCGGCTTCGGCTGCGATCTGGCGCAGCGCCTTCTCGAACACGTCGGGAGTCTGGCCACCGGAAATCAGGTGGCGCTCGTTGATGATGATGGCGGGCACCGAACTGATGCCGGCGCGGCGATAGAATTCTTCCTTTTCACGCACTTCACCAGCAAACTCGTTCGAGGCCAGTACATCGGCCGCTCTGGCCGGATCGAGACCGACTTCGGTGGCCACGCGCAGCAACACCTCGTGCGACGCGGGGCTTTCACCCTTCGTGAAATAAGCGGTGAACAGCGCGTGTTTCAGTTCGCTTTGCAGGCCTTCTTCGTCGGCCCAGTGCAGCAGGCGGTGTGCGTCGAAGGTATTCCAGATGCGGTCGCGTGCGCCCATTTCAAAACGGAAGCCGACCGACTCGCCGCGCTGGCGCAGCATTTCCTGCGACTGCTTGCGCTGCTCCGGCGTGGAGCCGTATTTTTTCGTGATGTGTTCGCCGATGTCCTCGCCTTCGGGGGCCATTTGCGGGTTCAGTTCAAACGGCTGGAAGTGGATGGTGGCGCTGACGGCATCGCTGGCGTTGGCAAGCGCCTGCTCGAGGGACTTCAGGCCGACGATGCACCACGGGCAGGAAACGTCGGAGACGAAGTCGATTTTGATGGGTTTGGTCATGATGGTCGCCTTATAAAACATGCAGGTGGGGCTGCGCGGGCGAACATCAAGGTGGCTTAGTTCTTTTTGACAGCCCCGGCCGATGCCTTGCTGCCGATCTTGGACTCTTTACCTGCCAGCAAATTGGAAATATTGCTCGCGTGCCGGTACAGCAGCAGCGCGCTCATCACCACGATGGCGGCCAGGATCGTATCGGCCCCCAGCGCGATGCCGTAGTACACCGGCGCGAGTACAGCGGCGACCAGGGCGGCCAGCGACGAGTAGCGCGAAACGTAGGCCACCAGCAGCCACGTCACCAGCACCGCCAGTCCGAGCAGAGGATGAATGCCGAGCAGCACGCCCAGCGCGGTGGCCACGCCCTTGCCGCCAATGAAACGGAAGAACACCGGCCATAGGTGACCGAGGAAGACGGCGATCGCCACCAGCGCAATCCCGGTCTCGTCGACGCCGTAGCGGTCGGCCAGGCGCAGCGCCAGCCAGACCGCGAACCAGCCCTTGGCGCCATCGCCGATCAAGGTTGCGATGGCGGCTTTCTTGTTGCCGCTGCGCAGGACGTTGGTGGCGCCCGGGTTTTTCGAGCCATAGGTGCGCGGATCGGAAATGCCGAAGGCGCGGCTCATGACCACGGCAAAGGAAATCGAGCCGATCAGGTAGGCGACGACGGTAAAAATCAGGGTGTTCATGCAGGCTCTCTTCTTGTTGGGCAACCATCCGGGTGCGTGAATATACACCAGCCGGTGCAGCCGGCGATAGTCAGTCTTCCAGCGCGCACTGAACCGGTTTGGCTTGCACCAGCCCGGCGGCCACGCGCGGGTCGAGCGCCACCAGGTAGCCGCGCCGGCCGCCATTGATATAGATCGTTTCCAGCTCGAGGATGCTGGCCTCGATGTACACCGGCAGCGCCTTGCGCGTGCCGAACGGCGAGGTGCCGCCGACCTGGTAGCCGGAGTGGCGCTGCGCCACCTCCGGCTTGCACGGTTCGACCGACTTGCAGCCGATCGCGCGCGCGAGATTCTTGGTCGATACCTTGCGGTCACCATGCATCAGCACGATCAGCGGCCTGGCTGCCTCGTCCTGCATGACCAGCGTCTTGATGACGATGTGCTCATCCACGCCGAGGGCACGCGCCGAGGCCGAGGTGCCGCCCTTTTCTTCATAGGAATAAGGATGATCGGCAAACACCGCCTGGTGCTTGCGCAGGAACTGGGTGGCCGGCGTTTCGGACACGTGCTCTTTCTTTGCCATGCGTGGTACGCTTCAAACTAAACGGAGGAGTTTCTGATTATGCAGCAAGAGCTTCGCTTTGCCACCTTTAATGCGTTCAACCTGGCCCCGCCCGGTGTGAAGCTTTACGACAACCTGGTGCCCTCCACGCCCGAACAATACGAAGCAAAACTCGACTGGACGGCGCGCCAGATCGACCTGATCGACGCGGACGTCATCGGCTTCCAGGAAATTTTTTCGCAAGCCGCCCTGCGCGCGGCGCTGGCACGCACCACGAAATATTGTCACGCCGCCCACATCGGCTTCGACCCGGACCCGGACGCGCCGCGCCTGACCCCCAGCGTGGCCCTGGTGACGCGCTTTCCGCAGGCCCAGGCGGCGTCCCAGCTGGTCGATTTTCCGTCAGGTATCGACATGCCGCCCGGCAGCCGCGACGCCGAACGTTTTACGCGCGCGCCCCTGCACGTGGCGCTGCAGGTGACGCCCGACCTGGTCATCGACGTGGTGGTGGTGCACCTCAAATCGCGCCGGCCCGATTACCGCAACGGCGACTCGGGCGACGACCCGCAACTGTATGCACTGGCCTGCCTGCGCTCACTGGTGCGGCGCGGTACCGAGGCGGCGGCCCTGCGCGTGCTGCTGGCCGACATGGCGCGCAGCCAGAAGCGCCCGCGCATCGTCATGGGCGACTTCAACGATGTGTCGGACGCCGTCACCACCGGCATCGTGATGGGCGTCGGCGCGCCGCTTGGCGAGCGCCTGTTCGATGCCTGCCAGCTGCAGCGCCGCTTCGACTGCCAGCGCGATGTGGCCTTCTCCTGCGTCCACGACGGCCGCTACAGCACCATCGACCACGTACTGGTGTCCGAAGATTTCCACCGCGATTTACCGAATGCCATCGGCGAAGTGGTCGACGTCATCAGCCTGAACGACCACTTGCTGCTGGGCTTGCCGGAGGCGTCCGACCATGGCCAGGTAATTGCGCGCCTGCGCCTGTTCGACGAGAGTCACGGCTTCATCGAAGCCGGACTGTAAAGTTCGGCACCAGCGCTGGCGGGGCGGCAATATATCCCTGGTATTCATCGCAGCCGTGTTCCACCAGGAAGCGCAGCTGCTCATCGGTTTCCACGCCCTCGGCCAGCACTTTCAATTTTAAACTGCGCGCCACCGCGATGATGGCCGGAATCATGCCGGCTTCGTTGGGGTCGCTGACGATGTCGTCGACGAAGCTGCGGTCGATTTTTAATTTGGACAAGGGAAAGCGCCGCAACCAGGACAGGCTCGAGTAGCCGGTGCCGAAGTCGTCCACGGTCAGGTGCACGCCCCGCTCGGTGAGCGCGGTCATGGTGGCGCCGGTGGCGGCATCGCCGCGCATGATGACCGCCTCCGTCACTTCCAGCTCCAGGGCGTCTGCCGGCAGCCCGGTACTGAGCAAGGCATGGTCGACCGTGTCGATGAAGAGATGGTCGATGAACTGGCTGGCCGACAGGTTGACCGCCACCGTCATGCCAAGGCCGCCGTCGCGCCACACTTTGGCCTGACGGCACGCTTCGTGCAGCACCCAGTTGCCGATGGGAACGGCCAGACCACAGTCTTCGGCCACGGCCAGAAAATCGCCAGGCAGCAGCAAGCCGCGCTGTGGATGGCGCCAGCGGATCAGCGCTTCCGCCGCCACCACGTGCCCGCTGGCCATGTCAATCTCGGGCTGGTATTCCAGGACGAACTCGCCATTGATGAGTGCGGCGCGCAACTGGTTTTCGAGCTGCACGCGCGCTTGCACGTGGGCATTCATGTCGGCGCTGAAGAACTGAAATGCGCTGCGGCCATTTTGCTTGGCATGGTACATCGCCGCATCCGCATGGCGCAGCAGGGTGTCCTCGTCTTCGCCGTCGTTGGGACAAATGGCAATGCCGATCGATACCGTGAGGCGCAGTTCCTGGCCGCTGGCGTGCATGGGCTGGGCCAGCGCGCCCATGATGGTGGTGGCCACGTGGGCGGCCTGGTCGGCGCCGCCGCTGTCGGCCAGCAGCACCACGAATTCGTCGCCACCCAGGCGGCAGACGGTATCGACACCGCGCACGCATTGCGTGAGGCGCAAGGCGACCTGCTGCAGCACGGCGTCACCGGCGTGGTGGCCGTGGTTGTCGTTGATGCCCTTGAAGTTGTCCAGGTCGAGGAACATCAGCGCGAAGCGGTTGTGCTGGCGTTTCACCTTGGCCAGCGCTTGCTGCAGGCGGTCGAGGAACAGCACGCGGTTTGGCAAACCGGTGAGTGCGTCGTGTTCGGCCTGGTGGCGGGCGCGCTGTTCGACCGCCTTGCGTTCGCTGATATCGGTGAGCACGGCGACATAACTGTTGACGATGCCAGCCGGTTCGCGGATGGCGGTCAAGGCCAGCCATACCGGGCTGGACTGGCCGTCGCCGCGCACCACTGCCAGTTCGCCTTCCCAGTGGCCCTGGCTGGCGGCGCTATGCCAGACCCTGCGCAGTTGCGCTGCTTCGGCGCCGGCTGCGGTTTTTGCGTCGGTACGCGTTTCCGCGCGCTCGTCGATGATGCCAAACAGCCCTGGGGCCGGCTTGCCCACGACAGCATCCTTCTGCAACCCACTCAGCTCGGTGAACGCGCGATTCAGCGCCAGCACGTGCTGGTCGGCGTCGAGCACCAGCATGGCATTGTGGGCGTTGTTGAAAACGCGGCCGGCGTGCTGCAGCGAGTCTTCCAGCATGTGGCGGTCGCTGATGTCGAACTCCATGCAGAACACTTGCTGGGTGACGCCGTCGTGCACCACCGGAAAATGGCTGGAATACATCCAGCGCCGGCCGCCGTCGCGCAGGCGCACTTCCCAGTCGCGTGGCGCGGGCGCGACGCCGGTGCGCCAGATTTGTTCGATCATGCTGTCGAAGTCGCCGTTGCCGACGTGCTCGACCAGCTTGTCCAGCGGCTGGCCGAGCGCCTCGGGGGTAGGCACGCCGAACACAGCGGCACAGGTGCTGTTCCAGAAGCGCACGCGGCCTTCGCGGTCCTGACAGTGCACGGCCACCGAGGGGGTCAGTTCAATCGCGGCAACGAAGCTGTACAGCGCGTCCAGTGCCTGGAAGCCGGTCGCGGAAGCGGCGCCGTCGCCGACGGTGGCACCGGGAAAGACGAGCGATTCCTTGTACACAGAAAAACCCCTTTCACAACGTGCTGCGTGGCGGGCGAGCAGGCCCGGTAAGCCCCATCTTGTGCCGCCAACGCGATCACTACTTGCGCACTCGCAAACGAGATATTGGACAGCCGCCCGGCCTGCGCAATGTGCATTTCAGTGCGCAGAAAGCACCGCCTGTCGCAATCCTGACCCGTTAGACAACCCGCGTACTTATAGTTTCACCATGCGCGTGGAGCTCCATCTTTGCCCTAGACGGAGCACAGGCGCCCCGCCCTCCCAATAAGAAAAGACCATGAAACGCGAACCCATGCCCCAGCCCTTCGTCCTGAACCTGTCCACGCCTGCCGCGCCGCCGCAGCACAAGCGCCGCTGGCGCAAACCTGCCGCGGCGCTGCTGGTGCTGCTGCTGGCCGGCGGTGGCTGGGCCTATATGCAGGCCGGCGCCAAACCGGCCACCGCTGCGGCCGCAGCCAACGATAAGCCCAAGGCCCCGGTCTATGAACTGGCGGCCGGCGACGTCGCCACGATCGGTGCGCGCGCGCTGAGCATCAAGCTGCCCTTGTCGGGCTCCTTGATGCCGCTGACCCAGGCCACGGTCAAAGCCAAAGTATCCGGTGTTGTACTGGAAACGACGGTGCAGGAAGGCATGATCGTCGCCGCCGGCCAGGTCATCGCGCGCCTCGACGGCGCCGAGTTGCGCGCCCGCGCGGCCCAGCAACAAGCCGCGCTGGACGAAGCCAGCGCGCGCCTGGCGCTGGCCAAAAAGAACAATCTCAACAGCGAAGCATTGCTGCGCCAAAACTACATTTCCCGCAGCGCCTACGACACCACCCAGAACAGCGTCGAGCTGGCCGTGGCGTCGGTCGCAGCCGCCCAGGCCCAGCTGGACATGGCGCGCATCGCGCTGGCCGACACCACCCTCAGGGCGCCGCTGGCAGGCGTGGTCAGCAAGCGCTACGTGCAGGCCGGCGAAAAGCTGGCGCCCGACATGCCGGTCATGGCCATCGTCAACCTCAGCCAGCTGACCCTGGAAGCGCAGGTGCCGGCATCCGAAATTCCGCGCATCCGCGTGGGCCAGGACGTGCAGTTCAAGGTCGACGGCTTCGACCAGCGCGCCTTCCTGGGCAAGGTGGCGCGCATCAATCCGACCACGGAAGCCGGCTCGCGCGCCATGCTGGTGTATATCAGCGTGAACAATGCCGACGGCGCCCTGCGCGGCGGCATGTTTGCCAAAGGCCAGATCACCACCGAAAAAAACGCCCCGCGCCCGCTGTTGCCAATGGCGGCCCTGCGCAAGGATGGCACCCAGGATGTCGTCTACCGCGTCGAAAATGGCAGTATCAAGTCGCAGCCGGTGAAACTCGGTGTGCGCAACGAAGATGAGGCCCTGGTCGAAGTGCTCGACGGCCTGGCACCAGGGGCCATTGTGCTGGCCGCGCCGCTCGACGGCGTGAAACCCGGCAGCAAGGTGAAACTGCTGGCCGCACCAGTCGCGAAAGGCTGACACCATGTGGATCACCAAAGTCAGCATCAAGCATCCGGTATTTGCCACCATGGTCATGATTGGCATCATGGTTCTGGGCCTGTTTTCGTATAAATCGCTGGGCCTGGAAAGCATGCCGAACGTGGAGTTGCCGTACGGCTGGGTCGAAGTGCAGTATCCGGGCGCGTCGCCCGAGCAAGTGGAAAACGACATCACGCGCCCGCTTGAAGACGCCATCAACACGGTCAGCGGCATCAAGACCATCCGCAGCAATTCATGGGAAGGCCGCAGCGGCGTGTCGCTGGAATTTAATATCGGCACCAACATGGACAAGTCGATGCAGGAGTTGCGCGACAAGATCGCGCGCGTGCGTCCGGGCTTTCCGAAAGAAGCCAAGGAACCGTTCATCGTACGCATGGAAGGCGACAACCAGCAGCCGATCATTCAAATGAGCCTGCTCGCCGGCGCCCACACGCTGCGCGAACTCTCGACGCTCACCGAACAGGTCATCGTCAAGCGCCTGCAAGGCGTTGCCGGCGTGGGCGAAGTGCGCGTCAATGGCCGCACCAACCGCCAGGTGCTGGTCAACCTGAAGCCGGAACAGATGAACAGCCTCAAAATTGGCGTCGATGAAGTCATACGCGCCATTCAGGCCACGAATGCCAACCTGCCGGCCGGGAATGTCAGCCTGGGCGCCAGTGAACGCCTGGTGCGCGTCGAAGGCAAGATGAAACATGCGCGCGATTTCAACCGCATCATCGTCGCGCGCCGCGCCAGCGGCCCGGTCTACCTGAGCCAGGTGGCCGAGGTCATCGACGGCGAGCAGGAAGAGCTGTCCATTTCGCGCATCAATGGCCAGCGCGCCATTGCATTGGAAGTGACCAAAGTGCAGGACGCGAATACCGTGGAAGTAGGCACCGGCATCAAGCGCGTCGTCGCCGACCTGCAAAAGACCATGCCGGCCGACATCAAGCTGCGCATCATGGACGACCAGTCCGAGCGCGTCCAAAGCCAGCTCGACAACGTGAAGCACACCATCCTCGAAGGCGCGGCGCTGACCATGCTGATCGTGTTCCTGTTCCTGCACTCGTGGCGCAGCACCATCATCACCGGCCTGACCTTGCCGATTTCCGTCATGGCCAGTTTCGTCGCCATGAAACTGTTCGGTTTTACGCTGAACTTCCTGACGCTGATGGCACTCTCACTGTGCATTGGACTGCTCATCGACGACGCCATCGTGGTGCGTGAGAACATCGTCCGCCACCTGCACATGGGAAAAAATCACATCCGTGCCGCCTTTGACGGTACCAATGAAATCGGCCTGGCGGTGATGGCAACGACGTTCGCCATCGTCGCGGTGTTCGTCCCGATTGCATTCATGAAAGGCATGATCGGCCAGTTCTTCCTGCAGTTCGGCATCACGGTGGCGATGGCTGTGCTGGTGTCGCTGTTCGTCAGTTTTACGCTCGACCCGATGCTGTCGTCGGTCTGGCCCGACCCGGTCCAGGACCGCTTCAAGTATCTGCCATGGCTGGGACGCCTGATGGACCGTATCGAACTGGGCATCGACCGCGTGCACGGCTGGTATGCACGGGTTCTCGACCTGGCCCTGCGCTGGCGCAAGGTCACCCTGGCGTCGGCGTTCGCGTTGTTCGTTGGCAGCCTTGCGCTGATGCCGCTCATCGGCGGCGAAATGATGCCGCAGACCGACGACGGTTTTATCAATCTGCGTTTTAAAACGGCAGTCGGCTCCAGCCTCGATTACACCGACGGCAAGGTGCGCCAGATCGAAGCGGCGCTCAAGGAATTCAAGGAAATCGACAGCGTCAGCAGCATCGTGGGCACCAATGAAGGGCGCAACGTGGCCCAGGTCAACGTCAAACTCACCGATGTGAAGAAAACCCACCGCCGTTCCCAGCAGGACATGGAAAAAGCCATCCGCGAGCGGCTCGCGCCGATTGCCGGCATCACCATGTCGGTCGGGAACAAGCCGATTTTCATCGCCATCCTCGGCCGCGACGAAGCCAAGCTCGATTACGTGGCGCACAAGCTGATGGACAAGATGCGTGCCGTCAAAGGCCTGGCCGACCTGGAATACAGCCAGGAAGGCGCCAACCCCGCCACCATCGTCAAGATCAACAACGAACTAGCCAGCGACCTGGGCCTGTCGGTGCAGCAGGTCGGCGCGGCGCTGCGGCCATTTGTCGCAGGCGACCAGGTCGGGCGCTGGCTGGCGCCGGACGGCCAGAACTACGACGTGAATGTGCAATTGCCCAAATCGGGCCGGCGCAAGATTGCCGACCTGGCCGAGTTGTCGCTGGCGTCCAGCAAGCTCGATGAAGCCGGCAACCCGATCATGGTGCCGCTGCGCCAGGTGGTCGAGTTCGTCCCGTCCACCAGCCCGCAGGTGCTCAAGCGCCAGGCGCTGGAACGCCGGGTGGCCATTTACGCCGGGGTCGAGGGCCGTCCGGCCGGCGACGTCGATGACGACGTCCAAAAGCTCATGAAAGCAATCGACTTGCCCGATGGCGTGCGCTTCGATGTCGGCGGCAACGCGCAGCAAATGGCTGAAACCATGGGCGGCTTCCTGGCGGCCATTGCGATTGCCATCATCTTTATTTACCTGGTGCTGGCGTCGCAGTTCGGCAGCTTTCTGCAACCGATCGCCATCATGGTGTCGCTGCCGCTGTCGATGATCGGCGTGCTGATCGCGCTGCTGGTCACGCACACCACGCTGAACATCTTTTCCGTCATCGGCATCGTCATGCTGATGGGCCTGGTGACCAAGAACGCCATCTTGCTGGTCGATTTTACCAACCACGGCCAGCGCGAAGGCAAGTCGCAGTTCGACGCCATCATGGATGCAGGCCAGGTGCGGCTGCGCCCCATCCTGATGACCACGCTGGCGATGATTTTCGGGATGCTGCCGATGGCCATCGGCATGGGCGACGGCGGCGAAACGCAGGCGCCGATGGGCCGCGCGGTGATCGGCGGGGTGATTACCTCAACACTGCTGACCCTGGTGGTGGTGCCAGTCGCATACACCTACCTCGACAACCTGGGCAAGCGCGCAACGCGCTGGTTCAAGGGTAAGGAGCATGATGCGGGGCATGCGGAGGCGTTGGCGGAGCTGGCGTAAGCCAAACAGCTTGAACGAGCAAGGGGCGAGGTTTAACGTCAGCACTGCTCATCAATAAAAAAACCCGGCTCAGGCCGGGTTTTCTTGTGCTGGGGTCGCGTCGGAGGCGGGTTCAGCGTCTGCTTCTTCCGTACCGTCATCCTCATTCACGCTGCCATCAGGATTGGTTTTTGCTTCAAGCTTGCGGCGGGCTTTTTCGTCCGCTTTTTTCTTCTTTTCCAATTCGCGCTGTCTCTTTTCGTACTGGAAATTTGTTTTTGCCATGGGTCACCTCGGTATGGAAAGGGATGCTACCACGCCATTATGACGCACTTGGCCAATCTGCATTTGATGCAATGCGAATTAGCCCCGCGGATGGTGGGCTGCGTGCAGGTTTTTCAGGCGCTCGCGCGCCACATGTGTGTAAATTTGGGTGGTGGAAATATCGGCATGGCCCAGCAGCAGTTGTACCACGCGCAGGTCGGCACCGTGGTTCAGCAAATGCGTCGCGAAGGCATGGCGCAAGGTGTGCGGCGACAGCGGCCCGGTAATCCCGGCGCGCGCCGCATGTTTTTTGACCAGTATCCAGAACATCTGGCGCGTCATGGGGCCCCCGCGCCCGGTGACAAACAGCGCATCATCCATCTGGCCGTTCAGGATGACCGCCCGCGCCTCCTTGACGTAGCGCTCGATCCAGGTCCGGGCCGGCGCGCCGAATGGCACCAGGCGCGTCTTGGCGCCCTTGCCGGTAATCCGGACCACGCCATCGTTCAAGCTCAATTCGACAATTTTCAGGTCCACCAGTTCCGACACGCGCAGGCCGCTGGCGTACATTAATTCGAGCATCGTGCGCTCGCGCAAACCCAATGGCGTGTTCACGTCGGGCGCTTCGAGCAAGGCTTCCACCTGCGCCTCGGTCAGCGTGTGCACCATCCGGGTCGCTTGTTTGGCGCTGGGCAAGCGCAAGCAGGGGTCGCTTGCAACCTGGTGCTGACGCAGTGCCAATTGATAAAAGCGCCGCAGCACCGACAGGCGCCGGTTGGCCGAGCTCGGTTTCGATTCAGCGTGACGGGCGGCAAAATAGGCGCCGATATCGCCCGCCTCCACGGCATGCAGGCTGGCGCGCTCCGGCACCTTCAATTCCAGCCACTGGACGAAGCCGCGCAGGTCGCGCCGATAAGCGTCGAGCGAGTTTTTCGACAAGCCATGCTCCAGCCACATGCCGTCGCAAAAGGCGTCGATCAGGGCCAGATTGCTTGTTGTTGCCATGGGGATGCGCTGGCGCCTTCGTGGCGCAGCAGCCAGCGTTTGACCGATAAGTGGAAACCGTGTTCGTCGGCATGGTTGGCAAAGCCGCCCAGTCCGCCGGCGGCCGTGACACGGTGGCAGGGAATCACCAGCGGGAACCAGTTCGCACCGCACGCCTGCCCCACCGCACGCGGGGCCGAGCCGATCTCGCGCGCCACCTGGCCATAGGTGCGCACGGTGCCGCGCGCGATCGCGCTGATCGCCGCCCAGACGCGTTGCTGGTAGGCGCTACCGGCTGGCATCAATGGCAGGCTGAAGACGAAATCGGGGTCGGCGAAATACTGCGTGACCTGGCGCGCTGTCAGCTCGGCGGCCGCGTCCAGCGCATCCTTTTCGGCAAAGCGCGGCGGCAAATACACCAGCTCGCGCACGCTGCCCGCCTCCCTGCGGATGCCCACCGAACCGAATGGTGCCGCGATGATCGCGCTGAAGAGTTCGCTGCCTTGTTGTGGATGCATGGTGCCAGTTTACTGCGTCGGCACAGCCTTTGCGCGAAAATCTCGGAAGTGCACCAATTTGGGGCATTGGAAGTACGCGCATCCCGATGCACAAGGTAAATGCGCGAAAAAAAAGCGCACCATGCGGTGCGCTCCAATTTGCCACGTTTTCGGCTGCTTGGCAGTGCCAGCAACATTCTATAAAACGTGAGTCTCCTCAATGTATCTACGGTATTAACTACCGTGTTCTTGTCGCTCCCCAAAACCGTATGCTGTCTTGCCTCGCACCTTATCAGTGCTTGGCAAGTGCCCCATCATAACGCATCTGCTGGGGCTGAATGTAGCTTTTCGGACACGTTTAGCAAATATTTCAACTCTAAAGCATCTTTTACAACGATTGCTGTGGAAGCGGCAAGCCGGGAGGCGATGTGGCTATGCACATGGCATTCACATGGCGCCGATTACTTTGCCGCCTTGACCACTGACTGGAAAAACTCTTTGCCAATCTTGGCTTCCATCTCTTGCTGGACAGGCAACATCGCCTTGCGGAATGCGGCCGACTCAGCGGCGGTCGGCGTATAAATCGTGGTTTTCCCGGCTTTTTTGATGGCATCCAGCGACCTGTCGTTGTCCACTTGGGAAATCGCCTTTTCGTACATCGTGGCATCTTTCAGCGCAATTTCGATCTGGGTGCGGATATCGGCTGGCAGGCCATCCCAGAATTTTCTGTTGACGATGACCGCGTAGCCGATATAACCATGATCGGTGATGGTCATGTGACTTTGTACTTCATGCACTTTTTGCGAGTAGATATTCGATGGCGTATTCTCGCTACCGTCCACGGCGCCCGTCTTCATTGCCTGGTACACCTCGGAGAACGCCAGCGGCAGCGGATTGGCGCCCAGCGCGCGCATTTGGGCGTCCAGCACTTTCGACGACTGGATCCGCATCTTGAGACCCTTGAAATCAGTCGTCGCATGAATCGGCCGGTTGGCCGACATGATCTTGAAGCCGTTGTCCCAATACGCCAGGCCGAGGAAGCCTTTGGTGTCGAGTTTCTGCAACAAACTGGCGCCGATCGGTCCTTCGATGACGTTGGACAATGACTGCTTGGTGGGGAACATGTACGGGACGTCGAAGATTTCGAATTCCTTCACGCCGAGTGGACCGAATTTGGCCAGCGAGGGCGCCAGGATCTGTACCGAACCCGCCTGCAAGGCCTCCAATTCATCCTTGTCCTTGTACAGCGTGCTGTTCGGGTAGACTTCAACCCGTACCCGCCCTTTGGTCAATTTTTCCGCCGTCGCCTTGAAACGCTCGGCAGCCTGGCCCTTCGGCGTATCCATCGCGACAACGTGGCTGAACTTGATGACGATCGTTGTATCTGCGGCGGCGCGCTTCTCGGCAGCAACAGCGCTAAAGCTGGCAACAACGGCCAGCGCGGCGGCCAGGTGCTTGATTTGCATGGTGTTCCTTGTGATGGTGGGGAGAATGGCGATTCTTGACGATCGATCAGTGTCTGCTACATGTTTCCACGCGGATACTGTGAAAAACCACAATAGCGTTTAGCTTAAAATAATTCAACTTTGTTGCAATGAAATTTCCCTTTATTGACACACTTGAGGAGCGCAGCCTCCAACTCAATCCCGCCCAGCCGGCACGGCGCTGGCGCTGGCTGCTGCCGGTCCTGCTGGTGCTGTTATTCCTGGCGGTCCTGCTCTGGCTGCCGTGGCAAGCGCGCGAAATGGAAGCCAATGAGCGCCAGGAGCAGTTGATCGCCGATACGCTCTGGGTCGAACAGACGCTGCGCTTCGAGCTGGCGCGTGACGAGGAAGCGCTGGCCAGCCTTGGGGCCGACCTGGTGATTTCTGCGCCTGCCGCGCCCGCGCTCCAGGCCCGCCTGGCACAGATGTTCAAGAATGGACACGAACTGAGCCGCGTCCTGTGGCTGGACGCGGAGGGCACCACCCTCGCCACCCGCGGCGTCGAGGCCGCGGACACCACGCTGACGGCGGCCTCCTTGATGGCCGGCGACAATGCGCGCCGGACACGCAGCGGCCGCTACAGCGATCCCTACCGGGCTGGCGGCGCCGCCACGATCGATTATCACCTGCCGTTGTTCCGCAACAGCGTCTATGTCGGCAGCCTGGTCGCCAAGTTCAATCTCAAAGTGTTGCTCGACGAAACAGTCCCATGGTGGTTCGCGCACGACAACGCCCTGAGCATCCTGGACCGCGACGAACGTCCATTGGCCCAGCGCACCGATGGCGGCTCGGGCCGCGGCGTGTATACCCACAAGCACGCGCTCGACCTGCCCGGTGCGATGGTCGAGCTGGCCACTGATTCGGTCAAGGGTGCGCCGCGACTGCTGCCGAATTTACTGGTCGGTTCGGTCATTGCGCTGGCGCTGGGTTTACTGGTGTCGCTGGCCACCCTGTGGCGCCATATTGCGCGCACGCTGGCAGCCGAAGGCGCGCTGCGCCAGCAGATGGCGTTTCGCACGGCCATGGAAAATTCGCTGGTCACGGGCTTGCGCGCGCGCGATCTGGAAGGCCGCGTCACCTACGTCAATCCGGCATTCTGCGAGATGGTGGGCTTGCCGCCCGACGAGCTGCTGGGCAAGGTACCTCCGATGCCCTATTGGGCGCCGGAAGCCATGGCCGAATACGAGCAGCGCTTCGCGAACGTGTTGGCCGGCAATATCACGCCCCAGTTCGAAACCGTGTTCCAGCATTCGAGCGGCCGGCGGGTACCGGTGCTGGTCTTCGAGGCGCCGCTGGTCGATAGCAACGGTAAACAGACCGGCTGGATGAGTTCGATTCTCGACATTTCCGACCGCAAAAAGGCCGAAGACCTGAACCGGCGTCAGGAAGAAAAGCTGCAGCAAGGCGCGCGCCTGGCCACGATGGGAGAAATTTCATCGATGCTGGCCCATGAACTGAACCAGCCGCTGGCGGCCATTTCCAGCTACACGGCCGGCGCCCTGAACGTGCTCGGGCGCGCGGTCGACAGCGGCAGCGCAGTCGACGCCCTGCTGCTGCAGCGCGCCCTCGAACAGGCCAGCACCCAGGCCCAGCGGGCCGGGCAGATCATCAAGAGCGTGCACGAATTCGTGCGCAAGCGCGAACCGGAGCGCAAGGAAGTGGCGATGCCCAGCGTGATCGAAGGCATCCGCGCACTGATCGACCTGCAGGCGCGCCAGGCCTTCGTGTCGGTGAAAGTCCATCTGCCGCCAGACTTGCCGCCAGTGCACGCCGACCGCATCCTGCTCGAACAGGTGTTGCTGAACCTCACCCGCAACGCCATCGAGGCGATGGCGCAGATTGCCCCCGAGCGGCGCGTGCTGCGCATCGTTGCCGAAAGCAGCCAGGGACACGTGGCCGTGTCCGTTATCGACCACGGCCACGGCATTCCACCGGACGTGGCCGAACGGCTGTTTTCACCGTTCTTTTCGACCAAGGCCGAAGGTATGGGCATGGGTCTGTCGATTTGCCGCACCGCCATCGAGTTTCATGGCGGCACGCTGACCCACACCGGCAATCCTGGGGGCGGCACCGTGTTCACGTTCACGCTGCCTCAGCAGGCCGAGGCCTTGGCCTGAGCAGGAAAATTAATTGGCGACCTTGCTGATCGACATCAACAAATCCTTGCCGATGCGGTTTTCCACCTGCAGCTGGACCGGCGCCAGCGTCTTGCGGAAAGCGGCGTCCTCGGCCGCGGTCGGCACATAGATCGTGGTTTTGCCGGCTTTCTTCATGCCATCGATCGAGCGGTCGTTGTCCACCTGGGACATGGCCTTCTGGTACGCGGTGGCTTCACGCAGCGCCACGTCCAGCTGGGCGCGGATATCAGCCGGCAAGCCATCCCAGAATTTTTTATTGACCACGATGGCGTAACCCATATACGCGTGATTGGTCACAGTCACGTGCTTTTGCACCTGGTGCATATTCTGGGTGTACATATTCGAAGGCGGGTTGTCGGCGCCGTCGATCGCGCCGGACTTCATGCCCGGGTACACGTCCGCGAAGTTGGTCACCAGCGGCGTCGCACCCAGCGCACGGGTCTGGGCGTCGAGCACTTTCGAGGCCGACTGGACCCGCATTTTCAGGCCCTTGAAGTCGGCCACGGTATGCAGCGGCTTGTTGGCCGACATTACCTTGAAACCATTGTCCCAGTATGCCAGCCCGAGAATACCCTTCGGCTCGAGCTTGGCCAGCAAGCTTTTGCCGATCGGGCCATCGGTGACCTTGTACAACGCTTCCTTGGTCGGAAACAGGTAGGGCAATTCGAACAATTCGAATTCGGTGACGCCGAACGGGCCAAGCTTGCCCAGCGACGGGGCCAGCATTTGCACCTTGTCGTCCTGCAAGGCTTCCAGCTCATCCTTGTCTTTATACAAGGAACTGTTCGCGTAGACTTCCACGCGTACACGCCCTTTGGTCAACTTTTCGGCGCGCGTTTTGAACAGTTCGGCAGCCTGGCCCTTGGGCGTTTCCATCGACACGACGTGGCTGAATTTGATGACGATCGGGCCGCTGCCAGGGGCTTGGGCGAGGGCTGGGGCGCTAAGGGCTGCAACCAGGGCTGCGGCCAGGAATTTGATGTGCATGGGGGAAAGGTGGCAAGTAATGTGAAATGGCGGAGGACGATAACGGCCAGTTTGTCACACATATTGCTTTGGGGCAAATATGAAAAGCCACACTTGTTGCGTTGCGCTCGCTAGAATATATATCTTGCAAGAGGAAAGAGAAGCCGATGCTGCACATAGTCGACGACGAAGACGTGATTCGCGATGCCCTGGCCTGGCTGGCCCAGTCGCGCGGTATTGCCGCGCGCGGCTACAAGGGCGGAGAAGCGTTCCTCGATGGCATCGAAACGCGCATCGACATCGCCGGCGACTGCGTCTTGCTCGACGTGCGCATGCCGGGCATGAACGGTGTGGCCGTGTTCGACCAGCTGGTGGCGCGCGGTTTGCTGGCGCGCATGCCAGTGATTTTCCTCACTGGCCACGGCGACGTGCCGATGGCGGTCGATTCGCTGAAACGCGGCGCCTTCGATTTTTTTGAAAAACCGTTCAACGACAACCAGCTGATCGACCGCGTCGAGCAAGCCATGACCGCCTCGCGGACGGCGCACGCGGCGGCCGAAGTGCAGCTGCGGCTGGCCTCTCTGTCGGCCCGCGAGCGCGAAGTGCTCGATCTGATTTTGGCCGGCAAGATGAACAAAGTCGTCGCCGACAAGCTGGGCATCAGCATGCGCACCGTGGAAGTGCACCGCGCCCACATTTTCGACAAGATGCAGGTCAAGACCGCAGTCGAACTGGCGGGCTTGCTGAAATAAACGTGCCTGCTTATTTAGCGGTTTTGTTGATCGAATCGATCAAACCCTTACCAACCCGGGCTTCCATTTGTTGCTGGACTGGCAGCATTGCCTTGCGGAATGCGGCGTCCTCGGCGGCAGTCGGGGTATACAGGGTGGTCTTCCCGGCTTTCTTCATCGCATCGGTCGAGCGATCATTGTCCAGCCCTGCGATGACTTTCTCGTAGTTGGTGGCGTCGCGCAAGGCGGTCACCAGCATATCGCGGATATCGGCGGGCAAGCCGTCCCAGAATTTTTTGTTGGCGACCACGGCGTAACCCGCATAGGCGTGGTTGGTGTACGTCACGTTCTTTTGCACCAGGTCCATCTTCTGCGTGTAGACATTCGAGGGCGCGTTTTCCGAGCCATCGATGGTGCCGCTTTTCATGCCCGCATAGCTTTCCGTAAAGTTCATCTTGACGGGTGTGGCGCCGAGGGCGAGAAACTGGGCATCGATCACTTTCGAGGCCTGAGCACGCATCTTCTGGCCTTTGAAATCGGCCGGGGTACGGATCGGCTTGTTGGACGTCATGACCTTGAAGCCATTGTCCCAATACGCCAGGCCGACGATGCCCTTGTCTTCGAGTCTTGCCAGCATGCCTTTGCCGATCGGTCCTTCGGTGACGGCATACAAGGATTCCTTGTTTTTGAAGATATACGGCATATCGAATACTTCAAAATCCGTGACGCCGATCGGGCCAAACGTGGCCAGCGAGGGCGCCAGCATCTGGACCGTGTTGGCCTGCAAGGCTTTCAGTTCTTCATCACCCTTGACAAGGGTACTCATTGGATACACCTCGACCCGCACGCGGCCCTTGGTCAATTTTTCAGCCGTCGCCTTGAAGCGCTCGGCCGCTTGTCCTTTTGGTGCATCCATCGACACCACGTGGCTGAACTTGATGACGATCACCGGCGGCGGGGTATCGGCAGCGGCGTTAAAGCTGACGAAAGTCGCCAAAGCGGCGAACAAAAATTTATTATACATAATTGTTTTTAAATAAAAGTTTTAAAGATGGGTGGCGCGAATTGTTTACAAGTGTCGCATGCTAATTTCCACCAGGCAATCTTAATGTGATTATTCACATAAAAACTTGTAACAAAAAAACTCGCTGTATTACGGAGATTCGGACGTGCAGGGTGATCTGTTCTCTTGGCGGTAAAATAAAACGCATCCCGGACCGCCCCGCCCCTTTTCAAAAGGAACTCCGATGAGCGAGAAGACAATTGCCGACAAGATGTTCTTACAGAATGCCAAGTCGATGCTGGTCATCAATGGCAAAGCCCACCCGGCGCTGGTGAACCAGTTGCCGGCCGAGCTGATCAAGGAAGATGCCGCCACCGTCGACGTGGTGCTGCTGCTCGCGCTGAATCAAAAGGAGCTGGAGCAGTACCTGCCCGAGGCGCTCGCGCGCGTGGGCGAAAAAGGCGCGCTCTGGATCGCCTACCTGAAACAAAGCGCCTCGAAGGCCACCGACCTCCACCGCGACACCATCGATGCCTACGCGCAGCAGCATGGCGCCACCGCGGTGGCAATCATCTCGGTGGACCTCGACTGGTCGGCGCTGCGGCTCAAACGCATGACGGCGTAGCCTGCGGATACGGCAGCCTGTCCTGTGCATCGGCGGTTTGTCGCAAGGCCGGGCAATGCGACCTGCTTGCCTGCAAAGATGGTGTCTTCTCACTGACCAAGGACACCGATGAAACGCCTTCTGCACAGCCTTGCTGCCACGACCATTCTGTTCGCTTCCCTGCACGCCAGCGCGGCGCCGGAAACGTCACTGCTGCCAGACAAGCTGGCGGTCGGCCCCTGGCAGGTGCAACTGGCCAGCGCCGGCAGTGGCAAGTACACCGTGATCTTCGAGTCGGGCTTCGGCACCGACCTGCGCACCTGGCGCAAGGTGGCGCCGACCGTGGCGCAGTCCGCCCGCGTGTTCAGCTATTCACGCGCCGGCTACGGCGCCTCCGATGCCAGGCCGCAAGAGCGCACCCTGCTCCAGAGCAGCCTCGAACTCGATCAACTGGTGCTTGCAGCCGGCCTGCGCCCACCCTTCATCCTGGTCGGCCATTCGTACGGCGGCCTGCTGGTGCGCGCCTTCGCGGCGCGCCATCCGGACTGGGTGGCCGGCATGGTGCTGGTCGACCCCGGCGATGAAAAATTCAATCCCGCCTTGCGCAAGCTCGACGCTGCGCGCGTGGACCAGGATGACGCCCGTTTCGCCACCATCGTCCCGCCCAAATTCAAGCCGGAACTGGCGGCCCTGCAACCCGTACTCGACAGCGGCGTGTTTCCAGTCGCAGGCGCCCTGCCCGACGTGCCCGTCGTCGTAATCAGTTCGATGCAGCGCGTGGACGCGCCCGAATTTTTCCTCGAAACGGCGCCCGCCCGCGCGATCCTGTCCGGCCTGCACGCCGACTTCGCCAAGCAATTTCGCGATGGCACCCACATCGTCACCGAACGCAGCGGCCACAGTATCCAGCTCGATGAGCCGGAACTGGTGGTGGCGGCCGTGCAGCAGGTCATCCGGCAGGCCGATGCCCGTTAAATCCCCTGCCCGCCCGATACCTCGATGCGCTGACCATTGACCCAGCGGTTCGCCGGCGCCAGCAGGCTGGCGATCATCGGGCCGATGTCGTCCGGCACGCCGGCCCGGCCGAGTGCCGTCATACCGGCAAACAATTGATTGACGTCCGGATTGTCGCGCACCGCGCCGCCGCCAAAATCCGTTTCGATGGCGCCCGGCGCGACCGTGTTGACCGCAATGCCGCGCGCGCCGAGTTCCCTGGCGAGATAGCGCGTCAGCACTTCGACCGCACCCTTTACGCAGGCATAGGCGGCGTAACCCGGAAAGCAGGCGCCGGTCAGGCCGGTCGAGACATTCACGATGCGACCGCCATCGGCCAGCAGCGGCAGCAGCGCCTGGGTCAAAAAGAACACGCCCTTGAAATGCACGTTCACCAGGCTGTCGAACTGCGCTTCGGTGGTATCGGCAATGAGCGCGTAATCGCCGTGGCCGGCATTGTTGACCAGGTGGTCAAAGCAGGTCGCCGACCAGTGGGCCGACAAGGCTTGCCGCACAGTGCGCGCGAAGGTCGCGAAGGACGCCACGTCGGCCGTATCGAGCTGCAACGCGATTGCGCGGCGGCCGAGTGCGGCAATCTCGGCCACCACCGCTTGCGCCTCGGATTCCTGGGCGCGATAGGTGAGGATGACGTCGCCGCCGGCGCGGGCAATGTGCAGGGCGGCATTGCGGCCGAGGCCGCGGCTGGCGCCGGTAATCAGGGAAATCGTGGTCATGCTGGGCTCCTGTTGTTGGGTAGGCCTGCATGGTGCGGCCGGCGCGATCGCGCAGGTTGCCGGAACCGCCGCCGCTCTTGCCCGATCCTCCAGCACGATGCGATGCCATCCCACGCGCTGGCGCGACACAGGTAAGCTGTACGGTATGAAAAAATTACTGCACGCGGTCCGGCGCCATACCGAGGCGCATGGCAATGCCGAGGGCGTCGCCCACACCGCCATCCCCGGCTTGACCACCGTGCGCGCCACGACACCCACCGAATTGCTGCACGCCATCCCGCGCCCGCTGCTATGCCTGGTCCTGCAGGGCAGCAAGCATGTCGCCATCGGCCAGCAAGGCACGCATTACCAGGCCGGCGACGCGCTGTTGCTCACGGCGGACGTCCCCACCGTCAGCCAGATCACGCAGGCCAGCCTGGCGGCGCCGTATCTGGCGCTGGTGCTGGAACTGGATGCGGCGCTGGTGGCCGAGCTGGTCGATGGCGGCGTGGCGCCGGCCGGCGCGACCGAGGCCGACGTGGCCGATGCCGCGCTACGCATAATGCGCTTGCTCGATCGTCCGGCTGCGCTGCCGGTGCTGCATCCCCAACTGGTGCGTGAACTGCATTACTGGCTGTTGTGCGGACGCCATGGCGCCGCCGTGGGCCGGCTCGGCGTGACGCATGGCTACGCGCAGCAAGTCGGGCGCGCCATCGCGCTGGTGCGGGCCGAATTCGCCCGCCCGCTGCCGGTCGCCGAACTGGCGGCCGTGGCGGCCATGAGCGCGTCGTCACTGCACCACCACTTCCGGCAACAGACTTCGCTGTCGCCGCTACAATTTCAAAAACGCCTGCGCCTCATCGAGGCGCGTCGCCTGATGCGCTTCCAGGCCGCCAGCGCCAGCAGCGCGGCGTTTGCCGTCGGTTACGAGAGCGTGCCGCAATTTACGCGCGACTATGGCAAGCTGTTCGGCGCGCCGCCCGTGCGCGACGCCCGCAGCCACCTGCAAACTCAGGAAAATCGCTTGAATGCCACTTAGCGCGGCGTGACGAAACGCGCGTCGCCGCTGTCTTTGGCCCACGCCACTGCATCCGCACCCCCTGCAATTTTCAGGGGCGACGTCGGATCGGTGGCAGCGCGCCACACCGCTTCGGCCACGTCGACGCCGTGCGTCACTTCCCCTCCTGCATCCTTCATCCCGGCAAACACCTTCTCCTTGAACGCGACATAGGCTTCGGGAAAGCCGCCCTGCATGCGCTCACTGGCATTCGCGCCGAAACGGGTGGTGGGCGAGCGGCCCGGCAGCACCAGGCTCAGGCGAATCCCGAACGACGCCAATTCCACTGCCAGGGATTCCGTGAACGCATTCACCGCCGCCTTGCTGGCCGTGTAGACCGACAGGAACGGTAATGGCACCACAGTCACGGTCGACGTCACATTGATGACCACGCCGGCACGGCGCGCGCGGAACTGCGGCAACACCGCCTGGGTCATGGCGATCGTGCCCAGGGTATTGGTTTCAAAAACTACGCGGGCGACGTCGATCGGCGTGCCTTCCAGCGCGGCCAGCATGCCGATGCCGGCGTTGTTGACCAGCACATCGATCGGGCCGGCGGCCGTGATCGCCTGTTCGATGCTGGCCGGATCGGTGACGTCCAGCGCCAGCAATCTCAGCTTGGGCGAGGCCGGCAACAGGCTGGCGTCGACCGTGCGCATGGTGGCGATCACGTTCCAGTCGCGTTCCAAAAAGTAGCGGGCGGTGTCGAGGCCGAAACCGGACGAGCATCCGGTAATGAGGATGGTTTGCATGGTGAACTCCTGCGTTGTTTGGTGGTGCAGCGATGATAGGCCGGCCGCCCCAAGACTGCTACAATCGAAAGTCCACAATGCATTCGCAGGAGTCCTGTCGTGATCGACCCGCTGGCGCAAGCCGTCACCCTGCTGGCGCCGCGCGCCTCGTACTCCAAAACCGTCAGTGGTGCCGGATCATGGCGCGTGCGCCGCGCCCACGGCGGCGATCCCGGCTACTTCGTGATCCTCGATGGCGCCTGCCGTTTAAGCATCGACGGCGAAGACCGGATCCTGCAAGCCGGCGACTTCGTGCTGGTGCCGGCGGCGCACGGCTTTGCCATGTCGAGCCTGACGCCGCCGCCCGCAGAGGCGCCCGACGATGTGCCGGTCAATCTGCGCCCGGGCGAATTCCGACTCGGTCATCAGGACGGCCCGGCGCAGGCGCTGTATCTGGTCGGCCACTTCGTCTTCGATGCGCCCGATGCAGCCCTGCTGGTGTCGCTGCTGCCGCGCGTGGTGCTGGTGCGCGGCCAGCCGCGCCTGGCGACGCTGGTGCAACTGGTCAACGACGAATCGCGTGCGGCACGCCCGGCGCGCGACGTGGTGCTGTCGCGCCTGCTGGAAGTGTTATTGATCGAAGCGCTGCGCTCGACCGCCGACGAGGCCGCCGCGCCCGGCCTGTTGCGCGGCATCGCCGACGACCGGCTGGCGGCTGCTATCCGTTGCATCCACGCCCAGCCCCAGCAGCCCTGGACGGTGGTCCAGCTGGCCAAGCAAGCAGCGCTGTCGCGCTCGGCATTCTTTGCCCGTTTTAACCGCGCGGTCGGGATGGCGCCGATGGCCTATCTGCTGACGTGGCGCATGGCGCTAAGCAAGAAGCTGTTACAAGAAACCGGTAGCGGGATTGCCGAGGTGGCCCGGCAGGTCGGCTACAGTTCGGCCAGCGCGTTCAGCGTGGCGTTTACCCGACACGTGGGCATGGCGCCGACCCGCTACGCGCGCGCGGAACTGGCTCAGGCGGCGTGACGCGCCAGCGCCCACGCCACGTGTTCGCGCACCAGCGCCGACGGATGGTCCTGGCGGGTTTGCAAGGCAGCGACAATCGCGGGGTCGCCCGCCGTGGCATTGCCCAGCCCCACGGCGAGGTTGCGCAGCCAGCGTTCGTGGCCGATGCGCCGGATCGGGCTGCCTTCCAGTTTGCAGTCGAACTCCGCCTCGCTCCAGCCGAACAGTTCCACCATTGATGCGCTGCCGAGCGCGTTGCGCTCGTCGAAATCGCCAACCGTACTCGCCTGCGCGAACTTGTTCCACGGGCAAGCCAATTGGCAATCGTCGCAGCCATACACGCGGTTGCCGATCAGCGGGCGCAGTTCTTCGGGAATCGCGCCCTTGAGTTCGATGGTGAGATAGGAAATGCAGCGTCGTGCGTCGAGCCGGCCCGGCGCCGTGATGGCCTGGGTGGGACAGGCCACGATGCAGGCAGAACAGGCGCCGCAATGGGCGCCGGTGGGCGGGTCGACCGGCAGCGGCAAATCGACCAGCAATTCGCCGATAAAGAACATCGAGCCGGCGTTGCGGGACAATAACAAGGTGTGCTTGCCGCGCCAGCCGAGGCCGGCTTTTTCGGCCAGCGGCAACTCCATCACGGGCGCCGAATCGGTGAACACGCGGTAACCGAATTCGCCGGCGGCGGCGCGGATGCGCTCGGCCAATTGCTGCAGCCGCTGGCGCAGCACCTTATGATAATCGCGCCCCCGCGCATACACCGACACCACGGCGGCGGCCGGGTCACGCTGGCGCGCCAGTTCGCGCGCGCGCCAGTCGGGCGTGGTGGCCTGCGGCAGATAATCCATGCGCGCGCTGATCACGCGCACGGTGCCGGGCACCAGTTCGGCGGGCCGGGCACGCTTCATGCCGTGGCTTGCCATATAATCCATCTCGCCGTGGTTGCCTGCGTCCAGCCACGCCTGCAAGCCGGCCTCGAGGTGCGCCAGGTCGATATCGGCGATGCGCACTTCGGCGAAACCCAGCTCTCTCCCCCACGCCTTGATGGCGCGCGCAAGGGCTGGCAGATCGGGTTCGGCAGTAGGCATGCGGCGACACGTTTGTGAAATTCAATCCACCATTTTATGCGATGCAAACAGTAACAGCTTTCCTCCCCGACGAAGCCGCCACCGACGCACTCGGCACCGCCCTCGCGCGCGCGCTGGTGCGCGGGCTGGTGATCTATCTGCATGGCGACCTGGGCGCCGGCAAAACCGCGCTCACCCGCGCCCTGCTGCGCGCGGCCGGCCACCAGGGTACCGTCAAAAGTCCCACTTATACCTTGTCGGAGCCGTACACCGTGGTATTGGATGGCGCGCCCGTCAACGTCATCCACTACGACCTGTACCGGATGTCCAGCCCGGAAGAATTCCTCGACGCCGGTTTCCGGGAAGATTTTGATGGTGACAACATTTGTATTGTCGAGTGGCCGGAAAAAGGCGAACCGGTGTTGCCGCAGCCAGATTTGCACATTACGTTACATGTCGCCGGGCTGGGCCGTGAGGTAGAATTGCAGCCGTTGTCTCCACTGGGTCTGCTATGCCTCGACCGCCTGAATTTTCGCCCGACGTTACCGAATCTCCCACCACGCTGAAGCGGCGGCGCCGAATCCTGCTCAAAGCGGGCGGCACCTTGCTGCTGTCCGTGTTCGCGCCGCTGCGCGCCGGCGCCGCCCAGATCATGGCCGTGCGCGTCTGGCCCGCGCCCGACTACACGCGCGTGACGCTGGAAAACGACAGCAATCTGAAAGCCTCGCACTTCATCGTGCCCGATCCGCCGCGCCTGGTGGTCGACATCGAAGGGCTGGAATTAAACCCCACGCTGAAAAGCCTGGTGGCCAAGATCCAGTCGAATGACCCGTACATCAAGCAGGTGCGCGTGGGCCAGAACCGGCCGAACGTGGTGCGCCTGGTGTTCGACCTGAAAGAAGAAGTCAAGCCGCAGGTATTCACCCTGGAACCGGTGGCCGGCTACAAGCACCGCCTGATTTTCGACCTGTATCCGGTGCAGCCGGTCGACCCGATCGCGCGCATGATCGAGCAAGGCGACTGGAACAAGGATGGCGCCGTCGCCGTCACACCGGCGCCGCCGGCCGCCGTGCCTGCCCCGCCGCCGGCCATCACGCCGCCGCCGATTGAACCGGGCGTGCGCCTGGAGCCGGAAATTGCCGGCACCAACCAGACCACGGCCCCGGTGCCGCGCCGCGACAGCAAGCCGGCGCTGCCGGACGTCTCGCGCCTGATCACCGTCGCGCTCGATCCGGGCCACGGTGGTGAAGACCCGGGCGCCACCGGCGCCACCGGCCTGCGCGAAAAAGACGTGGTGCTGCAAGTGGCCAAGCGCCTGAAAGCCAAGCTCGAAGCCTTGCCCAACGTGCGCGTGATGCTGACCCGCGATGGCGATTATTTTGTTCCGCTGGGCACGCGCGTTGAAAAGGCGAGAAAAGTGCAGGCCGACCTGTTCGTCTCGATCCACGCCGACGCCTTCGTGGTGCCAAGCGCGCGTGGTTCCTCGGTGTTCGTGCTGTCCGAAAAGGGCGCCACCTCCACCGCGGCGCGCTGGCTGGCCAACGACCAGAACAAGGCCGACCTGATCGGCGGCATCAATATGGGCACCCATGACCGCCAGCTGGCCGGGGTGCTGTTCGACCTGTCGACCACGGCGCAGATCAACGACAGCATGAAGCTGGGCAAAGCCGTCCTGGGCCACATCGGCGGCATCAACCGGCTGCACAAGGGCGCGGTCGAGCAGGCCGGCTTTGCGGTATTGAAAGCGCCGGACATTCCCTCGATCCTGGTCGAGACAGCGTTCATCTCGAACCCGGAAGAAGAAGCCAAGCTGCGCGACGGCAGTTACCAGGACAAGCTGGCCGACGCCATCACCAGCGGCATCAAGAATTATTTTGCCAACAACCCACCGCTGGCCAAGAGCCGGATGACGTCATGATCAGCGAGACCACCTTCGGCCAATTGCCGGCCGTACTGCTGCGCGCACCCGATGGCGCCGAAGCCATCGTCACCTTGTTCGGCGCCCACCTGGTGTCGTGGAAGGGCACCGATGGCCGCGAGCGCCTGTTCTGCAGCGCCGCGTCCGTGCTGGACGGATCGAAAGCGATCCGTGGCGGCGTGCCGGTGATTTTTCCGCAGTTTGCCGAACAGGGCAAGGGCATGCGCCACGGCTTTGCACGCGTGAGCGACTGGCATTTACTGGACAGCGGCGTCGAGGACGGCGAGGCGATTGCGCTGTTCACGCTGGCCGAGGAAGATCTGAAACCGGAATACGCGCGCGCCTGGCGCCACTCGTTTTCGCTGGCGCTGCGCATCGGCATCAAGGGCAATACGCTGGCGATGGACCTGGAAGTGCGCAATACCGGCGAGGAGCCGCTGGCGTTTGCGGCGGCGCTGCATACGTATTTTGCGGTGGCCGATGTTGCCAAGGTGCGCATCTCTGGCGTGGCGGCGGATGCACTGTCGATCGACGGGAATGTCGACGAGATCTACAGCAAGGTCGCGGGCGAGATGGCGATCGATACGGGCGCGATCACCTTGCAGGTGAAGCAGTCGGGGTTTACCGATGCCGTGGTCTGGAACCCGGGCGCGGCCGATGCTGCGGCTTTATCGGATATGGAAGACGACGAATATCAGCGCTTTGTTTGCGTCGAGCCGGCGGTGCTCAAGCTGCTGACGCTGGAAGAAGATGACGTTTGGCGGGGCAAATACAGCGTGCGCTGAGACGGCGCTCATTTCCTGTTGACTTAAAAACCGTCACCCCGGCGAAGGCCGGGGCCTATAACCCGTACGCGTTTGTGGCGCTATTCGCGGGTTCTAAAGAGCAAATCGGGCTTGCTATGGACCCCGGCCTGCGCCGGGGCGACGGTTTTGGGTGTGGCGGCAAAAACCGCGCTACCTCAATTCGACTCTTTGACCACCCGCCCATTGGTCGGCTGCACCGGCCGTGCATTGAACGGATACAAGCGCGAAAATAAGGCCATCTGCGCCGGCGACGCCTGCATGGTCTGCTTCATGACGATATACAGCACCCCCTCGGTACATGGCGGCTCGCTAAGCGAGCCCATGAAGGTGAAGTAATCGCGCCTGGCCGGCAGCGCTTCCATCAAATCGAGCACCACCGTCGGCGACACCGATTCCAGTTTTTCCAGCGGCAGGTTGTTCCACACGGTCTGCATCAGCGGATGCGCCTTGCCGCGTTCGAGCAGAACAGCCACCACAGCGAGTTTACCCTCCGCGCTCTTGTGCACCAGGTGCATCACCATCTCCGTGCCCTTGCCGGCGATTTTCTCTTCGGAGGGGCGGTGAAAGTGAAACTGCTGCAACTCGTAAGTCTGGTTGTTGACGGTAATAAAATTGCCGCCGCCAACGGTGACCATGATCGTGTGGCCATTGTCGACTTCCCTGAAGGAACTCTGGTGATAGTCGAAGGTGATCTGTTCCAGGTCGACCTTGATGCCGTCGCGCAGGTCGATCGGCGACTGGCGCGTGCCCGTGCTGCACTTGCCCCAGTCGACGTTGATCTTGCTCCAGTTGCCCGGGCCGCTTTCGCCGTCATAGGTCCAGTGGGTGCCGCGCGCCGGTGGCGGCGGTGGTGGTGGCGTGGCGGCGATGATCGCGGCTTCGCGCTTCTTCGCCTCGGCGATTTTTTGGGCCTTGGCCGCATTCGCGGCGCGCGCGGCTTGCGTGGCGCGCATTTCGGCCAGGCGCACGGCGATGCGCTCGGACAGGTCGAGCTCGGCCTCGTCTTCCTTGGCGCGGTCGGCTTTCGCGGATTTTTCGGCAACGGCAGGCTTGCCGAGCACCGGCTTGATCGATGGCTCTTTGGCCGCGGCAGTGGCGGACGCCGAGGCAGACGCCGCCGCAGCCGGTTTGGCGGCCACGGCCTGTTTGGCGGCGGGAGGTTCGTTCGCGCCGGCGACTGACATCACCAGGCTGCAAGCGAACAGGACGATCAGGTTGCGCATGAAATTCCAAAGAAGAAGACTAACTTCCTTGTTTATCGGCGCAAACCGGGTAAAACTTGAGGCTGGCAGAGTGGCAAGCCGGTAAAAACCGCAATCAGCGCATCATGCTGCGGCCAAATTTCCACAGGCCGCCCACCATGATCGGCACCACGGCGGCGCTGACGCCGACCAGCACGATGATGGTCAGGTGGTCGCGGATCACCGGGATATTTCCAAAGAAGTAACCGGCCGTGACCAGGCTGACCACCCACGCCAGGGCGCCGGTGATGTTGAACAGCTGGAAACGCGTATGGGTCATGTCGGACACGCCGGCCACGAACGGCGCGAAGGTGCGCACCACCGGCACGAAGCGCGCCAGGATGATGGTCTTGCCGCCGTGTTTTTCAAAAAAGTTGTGGGTTTTGCGCAGCGCGTCCTTGTTGAGCCAGCGGTAATCGTGGGTGAACACGCGCTGGCCGATCTTGGCGCCGATCCAGAAATTGAGCGTATTGCCCATGATGGCCGCGGCCACCAGCAGCGCCGTCAGCAGCGGATAACTCATTTCGCCGGTGGCGCAGAACGCGCCGGCAATGAACAGCAAGGTATCGCCCGGAAAGAAAAACAGGACCACCAGACCAGTTTCACAGAACACAATCGCAAACAACACTGCGTAGACATACACGCCGTACTCGTTGAGCAACATGCCCATGGTTTTATCGACATGCAGAATCAGGTCGAAAAAGTGCGCAAAATCCATAAATTTTCCTAAAAGGGTGCCGCGCATCATACCACCTGTCCGCGCCCGTCAAGACGCAAAAACGGCGGCCAGTTCGCCCAGTGCGAATGCTATATTCCAGTCTACAAGCTGAGACGACCCATCCACAAGAGGAGACCTGCATGCATCGTGTTAAATGGACCTGCATCGGCGCGCTACTGGCGCTAAGCAGCGCCCGCGCCGCCGAGTTGCCGCCGCGCCCCACCGTCGCCGACGTTGTCAAAGGATCAAAGCCGGCCGACTGGCGCGCGCTCGATCCTGTCAACACGCTGTACATGGAGGTACCGGGCGGACGCGTGGTCATCGAACTGGCGCCAAGCTTTGCACCCAAGCACGCCGCCAACATCCGCCTGCTTGCGCGCGAGAATTATTTCGACGGCCTGGCGGTGATCCGCGCGCAGGAAAATTACGTGGTGCAGTGGGGCGACGCCGACGAAAAGACCCCGCGCCCGTTCAAGACGGCCAAGGCCACCCTGCCGGCCGAGTTCACCATTCCCGCAAGCAGCGCGCCGGCGTTCGTGCGCCTGCCGGACGGCGACGTGTATGCGCCGGAGGTGGGCCACGCCAACGGCTTCCCGGTGGCGCGCGACCCGAAAACCGGGCTGGCGTGGCTGACGCACTGCTACGGCATGGTGGGCGTGGGGCGCGATACGGCGGCCGACTCGGGCGGCGGCAGTTCGCTGTACGTGGTCATCGGCCACGCACCGCGCCACCTCGACCGCAACATCACGGTGGTAGGGCGGGTGGTGGCCGGGATGTCGCTGCTGACCACGCTGCCGCGCGGAACCGGGCCGCTGGGCTTTTATGAGCAGCCGTCGCAGCACGTGCCCATTGCCACTTTCCGCGTGGCGGCCGATGTGCCGCTCGAGCAGCGCAGCCGCCTGGAAGTGATGCGCACCGACGGCGCCACCTACCAGGCCGTGCTGGACGCGCAGCGCAAGCGGGGCGGGCCGTGGACCAAGTATGCGGTGGGCAAGGTGGACTTGTGCAATGCGCAGATTCCGGTGCGGGCGGTGCCTTAGCGTGCTTACACCACTGCATCCGAGACCGTCATGCTCGCCATTGGCGAACCTGACGGTTTTGCGGACGAAGGTGATTGAGATTGCATCACAGATTCACGATTAATTTCAACATTCTCACCGCGCTTTGCGCGATCCCCCGACGGGTATAATCGCCCCATGAACGCCCCCGTCCCCACTGTCCGCCCGATCCAGGCCCTGCCCGACCAGCTCATCTCGCAAATTGCGGCCGGTGAAGTGGTCGAGCGCCCGTCCGCTGTCGTCAAGGAGCTGCTGGAAAACGCCCTCGACGCCGGCGCCACGCAAATCACCATCCGGCTGGAAGAAGGCGGCGTCAAGCGCATCGCCATTACCGACAACGGCCGCGGCATCGCGCCCGAGCAGTTGCCGCTGGCACTAGCGCGCCACGCCACCTCGAAGATCGCCTCGCTGCACGACCTGGAAAACGTCGGCACGTTGGGCTTTCGCGGTGAAGCGCTGGCCTCGATCGCCTCGGTGGCAGCGGTGGCCATCACCTCGCGCACGGCCGATGCGCCGCACGCGTTTGAAATCGTCGGCTCGCATGCGGGCACGGTGGCGCCCTCGTCGGGCGCGTGCGGCACCACCATCGACGTGCAGGACCTGTACTTCAGCACCCCGGCGCGGCGCAAATTCCTGAAATCCGAGCAGACCGAATACGGCCACTGCGCCGAAGTCGTGCGCCGCATTGCGCTGGCGCGCCCGGACGTGTCGTTCAACCTGACGCACAACGGCCGCACCATCGACCACTGGATGGTGACCGACATGGCGCGCCGCAGCGCCCACATCCTCGGCAGCGATTTCGCCGAAGCGCGCATCGACATTGACGAAGCCGCCGGCCCCTTGCGCCTGCAGGGTTACGCTGGCTTGCCAACGGCCTCCAAGGCGCGCGCCGACGGCCAGTTCTTTTACGTGAACGGCCGCTTCGTGCGCGACAAACTGCTGGTGCACGCGGTGCGCGCCGCCTACCAGGACGTGCTGCACGGCGACCGCTTCCCGTCGTACGTGCTGGCGCTGGAACTCGACCCGGCGCTGGTCGACGTCAACGTCCACCCGTCTAAAATCGAAGTGCGCTTCCGCGACAGCCGCGCGGTCCACCAGTTCGTGTTCCACGCGGTGCAGCGCGCGCTGGCGCAGACCTCGGCCACCGCGCACGGCAGCGTGCCGGCGCCCTTGTCCGCCGCCCAGCTGCCCGGATCGGAGCCGCGCCGCGCGCATGAACAGGTCAGCTTCGGGAATGCCTTGTCGCCGACGTTCTCTCCGTCGCCGTATGCGCCGGGCAGCCGTTGGGATGCCCAGCCGAGCGGCGTGGCGCAAAAGATGGAAAGTTATGGCGCGCTGTTTAATGCGGCGTCGTCGCCCGTGATGTCGTATGCAGAACCTGTGCAGCCGCTGTCGAACGACGCCTTCCCGCTCGGCTTCGCGCTGGCGCAGCTGCACGGCATCTACATCCTGGCGCAGAACGAGCGCGGGCTGGTGCTGGTGGACATGCACGCCGCGCACGAACGCATTTTGTACGAGCAGTTGAAGAATGCACTCGATGCCCAGGTCGATGGACAACAGATGCAGGTACAGCCACTGTTGATCCCGGTGACCTTCTTTGCCGACGCCGTGGAAGTGAGCACAGCCACCGAACACGCTGACACGCTGACGGCGCTGGGCTTCGACATCGGCGCCTTGTCGCCGACGACGCTGGCGGTGCGCGCCGTGCCAACCTTGCTGAAAAACGCCGACGCCCAGACGCTGGCGCGCGACGTGCTGCGCGACGTGCGCGAATACGGCGGCTCGCGCGTGCTGATCGAGCGCAGGAATGAACTGCTCGGCACCCTCGCCTGCCACACGGCGGTGCGCGCCAATCGCATCCTGGCCGTACCCGAAATGAACGCGCTGCTGCGCCAGATGGAAAGCACGGAGCGCGCCGACCAGTGCAACCACGGCCGCCCGACCTGGGTGCAGCTGGAAATCGGCGCGCTCGACAAACTGTTTCTGCGCGGCCAGTGATGTCAGCCATGCAGAAACCCCTGGCGGTGGCCATCATGGGCCCGACCGCGTCCGGCAAGACCGCCGCCGCGCTGGCGATTGCGCGCACGCGCAAAGTCGAAATCATCTCGGTCGACTCGGCGCTGGTCTACCGCGGCATGGACATCGGCACGGCAAAACCGTCGCCGGAAGAACTGGCCAGCGCACCGCACCATCTGATCGACATCATCGACCCGCTCGACGCGTATTCCGTGATGCAGTTCCGCACCGACACCTTGCGCCTGGTCGCCGAGATCGCCGCCCGTGGCGCGCTGCCGCTGCTGGTCGGCGGCACGATGATGTATTTCAAGGGCCTGACCGACGGCCTGGACGATTTACCGACCGCCGACGCCGCGCTGCGCGTGCGCCTCGACGCCGAAGCCGCGCGCGACGGCTGGCCGGCGCTGCACGCGCGCCTGGCGCTGCTCGACCCGATCACGGCAGAGAGGCTAAAACCAAACGACGCCCAGCGCATCAACCGGGCGCTGGAAATTATCGAATTGACGGGCCAGCCGATGTCGGCGCTGCTGTCGGGCCGCAGCAAGCTGGAATTGCCGTTCGAGCTGGTGTCGTTTGCGCTGGAGCCGTCCGACCGGGCGGTGCTGCACAAGCGCATCTCCGTGCGCTTCGACCAGATGCTGGGAACCAGCGATAACACGGGCCTGGTGGCCGAGGTGGCGCGCCTGCGCGCGCGCGGGGACTTGCACCCAGCGTTGCCGTCGATGCGTTGCGTGGGCTATCGGCAGGCGTGGGATTACCTCGACGGCACGGTGGACCGCCCTGCGCTGCGCGAATTGGGCATCATCGCCACGCGCCAGCTGGCCAAGCGTCAGCTGACCTGGCTGCGATCCATGCCGGAACGGATCGTCATCGATTGCCTGGCGCCGGATGCAACCGAGACGCTGGTCGCGCGGGTGGCGGCGCTGCAGGTTTGAGAGTGTGCGTCTTGCGCCTCAACAAGTTCACGCGGAGTGCTTGACAGGAAAAATCAGGATCTCTATAATCTTGGTCTGTTCGGTGATATAGCTCAGTTGGTTAGAGCACAGCATTCATAATGCTGGGGTCGGTGGTTCAAGTCCACCTATCACCACCAAGAATTCATCTTCCAAGGTACCAGGAAGTCCAAGAAGCCGCAGTTCTCCCTATGAGACTGCGGCTTTTTTGCGTTTGGTCGTCCCGGAACGTCCCGCACCGTCCGAACTTTTTGGAGCCAGCCAGCGTCGAACTTGGCCCTACCAAAAAACCGGATGGCCCTATCATGCCCAGAAACGTCCAACCCCTCACCGATCTGCGGATCAAAACCGCCAAGCCCCGCGACAAAATCTACAAGCTTTCCGACGGCGGCGGCCTCTACCTCGAAGTCACCCCGCTCGGCAGGAAGTACTGGCGGATGAGCTACACGCAGACCAACCACAAGAAAACCCGTCTCTCCTTTGGCGCCTACCCGGTCGTCAGCCTGGCCGACGCACGCGAAAAGCGGTTGAACGCCAGGAAGATGATCGCCAACGACATCGACCCTGCCGCGGCACGGCGCGCCACCAAATACAATCGCAACGTCGCCAATGCCAACACCTTCGAAGTCATCGCGCGGGAGTGGCACGCGCACATGAAATCCAGCTGGAAGGAGAGCACTTCGAAGAACGTCTTGCAACGGCTTGTGAACGATATTTTTCCGGCCATTGGCAACCACCCTATCACCGCAATCAAGGCGCCCCAGATGCTGACCGCCCTGCGCAGGATCGAGGAGCGTGGCGCCCCCGAGATGGCGCGCCGCTGCGCGCAGTTCTCGGGGCAGGTCTTCCGGTATGCCATTGCGACCGGGCGGGCTGACTACGATCCTATCCCACACCTGCGCGGTGCGCTCAAGCCCAGGAACAAGGGCCACCATCCGGCCATCACCCCGGACGAGTTACCCGAGTTCCTGCAAGCGTTGAACAAACACGAGTTCACCATGTTCATGCAAACGCGGATCATGCTGCGGCTCATGATTATGGTGTTCGTGCGCACCAGTGAATTGACACAGACGCCGTGGTCCGAGATCGATTTCGAGAACGAAGTCTGGATCATCAAATGGGATCGCATGAAGATGGGCAAGAAGAAGATCAACCCGCGCAAGGTCGATCACCACGTGCACCTGCCGCGCCAGGGCTGGGTGCTGCTGCGCGAACTGCACACGCTCACTGGCCGCGGCGAGTATCTGTTCCCGAACCGGAATGACCGGCGCCGCCCGACCAGCAATTTCGGCATCCTCGCGGCGCTCAAGCGAATGGGCTACGCGGGCAGGATGACGGGGCACGGGTTCCGGTCGCTGGCCATGGGAGTGCTGAAAGAGCGGCTGGGGTACCGTCATGAAGTGGTGGACCGGCAGCTGGCGCACCTCTCGGGCGACACCTACGGCGAGGCGTACGACAGGGCGATGTTCCTGCAAGAGCGGAAAGTCATGATGCAGGAATATGCGGACTACCTGGACGTTGTCGCAGGCAGCCCGGTCGTCGCGGCCAGCCCGGTTGTCGCAACCCTCCCGGTCGCCGCAGAAGCCCCGGCGCCACCGGCAAGCCCTGAGGTGATTGGCCTGGACTGGATTTGATGGGACCAGCAATTGACCGGCGGCTTCCAGGAAACTGCCGGTCGCCGGAACGCCCCCACGTTTCCCGTCCGTCAATGCCGCGTCAAAGCGGCAAGGGGCTATGCTAGGATTGCTTTTTCAACATCGAAGGAACAGCATGCCCAGCATTCAACATCAGGATTACAAGGGCTACGCGATAGTCGCCATGGCAACACCCGCTGGCAGCGGAAAATACCACAGCATTTTCTCTGTTCAATCGGCCGGCCAGTCCGCGCAGACGAACCACGGTTCGCCTGCCCATCAAGAGAACATCACTGAAAGCCCCGCGTTCGCTACCGAAGCAGAGGCGGTCGACGCCGCGCACGATCGGGCGAAAGCGTGGATTGACGCGCAGGCGACATAACAACAATTCAAGTCAGGTTGGGGTGTAGCATACCGCCGCGGCAAGATTACTTATCGGGAGCGGCTGCGGCTATCTGGCCGTCTCGCAGCACCCTGCTCGCGTTGTTTATCCAACTGGTCTCGGCTCTTCTGGTGAAGGTCAGCCAGATATTGCTTCACTGCCGGCGCCACCTGTCCAGTGGCGTTATGCAGTAACGCAAAAGGTTGTCGACCTGTCGCGTTGGCTTCGGCTTGCTGATTGGTGAATCCGGCGAGACGGCCGTACTGCGCGGCCTCGCCAAAACCATGCATCAGGCGCGCCAGCAGCACATCACGCAGCGCTGGCGATAACGGCTGATCGGCCAACTTCATCCACGCGTCAAACTGTCCGGTGCGGGTTTCGACTATGACCGCCGGTGCCAGGCCCCGGCTGCGTAACTTGTTCAAACCATCAGCATCAAGCGATGCAATCAGGCGCAGTTCAGTACCGCCAAGCGGACGGACGAGGATGTCGCCACCGCGGGCGTTCAGTCGTTTCAACCACTGCACGCCAGCCATCAATTCGGCGGCGCTCCATTCCCGCTTCGTTTGCTGGCCCGTCTTGGCATGGGTGATGACGACTTCGTATCGTTCCGCGCCCATCGCCGCTATCTGCCTCTGGACGGCTTCGCGGGTGCGATCTCGGGGCGCAGTATGTCCACCACTTCCTTGGCGTCCAGGTGGTTCTGCACCGTGGGTGGCGCCAGCCAGAGCCAGAATGCGCTCACGAGCAGCGCCGTCATCAACCCGGTCGTTACCGCTAACGTGTACTGGCGCCATTCCGTTTGTCGGGTCGCTGCTTCCAGGTTCTGCGCTACCTGCTGCGCTTCTGACGACGCCTTGCTCCAGGCGCTCGATGCCGTTTCGATCTGCATCCTCAGTTGGTCGCCCTGCTCCCTGCCTTGCCGCGCCATCACCGACATCGTCTCGCGTGTTTCGTCCGTCAGCGCCGCCATTGCCTGTGCCAGAGGTTCCAGCATCGACGCCAACTGGTCCGCGCTGGCTATTTTCGCTGTCCGTAAGGTTTCGATCCCCTGCCCCAACTCGCTCAAGCGCGCTGCGTTCGATGCAGCGGCCAACTGCTTCATAGTCTCGCTCTTTGACATAGCTCACTCCATGTTTGGCTAATCCAACCGGGCTGTATCGCTTGCCCAGGTCACTTCCTTTCATCATCACGCCGTCGAGTCGGTAGGACAGACCAGACATCTTTGTGCCGTCAAGCTGCGTCACCGGCACCAGGTCCACACCCGCCGCGTTTAAGCGTTCGGCGTAAAGTGTGAAGGTGTCGCAGTCACTTGCCGCCGCATCGCAAAGCTGCTGGAGTTGCTGGCGGGTAGATGGCTTCCCGGTGCGAAGCCCTTCTTCGATCTCGCCTTTTGTCGCGGCGCGGCGCTCGGTTTTCGTCGAGCTTTCAATCTGGCGTAATCCGAGGTCACGTTCAAGTGCGCGCATCAAAAATTCCTGGCGGCGGTAATCGTGGCTGTCGCTGGTGACCTTGCCATCGAACTGGATGCGGTTGATGACCATGTGAATGTGTTCGTGTTCGGTGTCAGTGTGGCGAGACATGACGTACTGGTTTTGGTTCAGGCCCATACCGTTTATATAGTATTGACCAATTTTTACCCATTGGGCGTCGGTCAGGTGTTCGCCTGGGGATGCTGCCAGCGACACGTGCAATACCGCTTTGCCAAGGTTGGGTCGCAGCTTGCGGATCTCGCCAAATTCGGCGGCCAGTTCGCGCGGTCCGCGGCCGTCCATATTGGTGTCGATGATACGGCCCTGCTCTTTCTTAAGGTCGTATTCGAGGGCGCCGCGGAAGCCTTTTCCTTTGATGGCTTTAGCGATCATTGTCGTGTCCTTCGATGCCAAGGAGTGCGAGACGCAGGCGGCGGGTTTCGGTTGCCACGCGTTTTAATAAGCCATCGTCGACTGTTACGCGGTCACCTTCATTGGCCAGGCGCGCGAGCTGGTTCAGGTTGGCCGAGAGGCGGGCCAGTTCGGCGTATTGCTCGCGGTTGATGGGGGCGACTGGGGGTGGTGGCAGGTTGCGGGTTAATGCCGCTTCGCGCAGCCATTGGGCGGGGGGCATGTGCATCATTGCCGCCTTGGTTCGCAGGGCGGCGTATTCGGTGGCGGAGACGCGCACGCCGATGGTTTCGTTACGGCGTAACGCGGGATCGCCTTTTGGGCGGCCGCCGGTTGATCTGCGTTTTAGATTGTCGGTAGGCATGCGCTGGCTGCAGGCTGTGCTGGGTTGGTGACGAGCGGAGCGAGATGGCCCCGCAGGGCAAGCCGTTTGAGCGAAGCGAAAACATGGCTTGCTCCGAATCGGCGACTATCCGCTTACCAATTTATGCACCTTGCACCTACTTACGCTGCGCGCGCTCAAACCTCGGATTAAATTGCAGCTGAGCAAAAAACTGCCCATCCAATACCTGGAATTGGACTGAATCCGCTAACGTCCACGTACGTCCTAGCTCATCCGAAGTTGGCCCGCGGAGGTACCTCAGGCGAACTGGGCCGCGTCTAGTTTCCGTTGCTACTGCCAAACAATTATGTCGCATCCCCGCAACTGAACCTAGCAAACCAAAAGAGAAATTACGGAGGCTATGCAACCGCCGCAGCTCTCAAGCGCAGTGCGCCAGGTGAGAGTGGTGCGCCTACGCTGAACGGTAAAAATAAACCAAGCCCATAGATGGTCTTCCGAGGGCCTCGCTATCACGATGTTGTGGCCTTATTCAAGAGGGCCTTCTTTGCTCCGTTCCTAAAAATCAAAGTACTTGGTGGGTTACAGCACTATTTCTAAACAAATGAAGCCCGCTCGGGCTGTCGGCACTCGTCACGTCTCGATGGTGGCTTAAAAAAACACGCCGTTAGCGGAGAGTTCAGAGTCCATTGCCATAATTTTCAACTTTACCAATAATCGAGAAAAATATTTCGAACGAACATATCGATAATCCGTGTTAATCTTTACAGCATGAACCAAATAAGAAGACTTACGCTGTCCGTGTAATTATGCCGATGGCATATTATTGCAAAATAGAAACCTTTGTGAGGGTAATGAATGCAAGATTTTGACGTTATTAGAGAGGCACGAGAATTAAAGACTCAGCTATCTTACTCGAAGAATATCGGTTTCTTTATGGGTGCTGGGAGTTCTTGTGCGCTGGGATTGCCAAATATAGCGCAGCTAACAGGAAAGATAGAGCAAGAGCTGACAGAACCCTTACTTGGTCTTTTTAAACGAGTGAAAAAAGATCTTGAAATTAAGTATCCAAGTGAAAAAATTAGTATTGAGGATATATTAAATCAAACACGTCGCATTCGCGAGATAACTGCAGAGCGAGAAGATAGTAACTTTGATGGAATTACTGGCATCGAATCTAGGCAGCTTGATGTGCAAATCTGTCGGATTATCTACAATATACTCACTGATGCGGAAGCAATAGCTGATTTGACGGTACCAAAGCGCTTTCTATCATGGCTAAGCATGCAAAATCGTGAACAATCGAAAGAAATATTTACTACCAACTATGATTTATTAATTGAGCGATCGCTGGAGTCAATACGTGTTCCGTATTTTGATGGGTTCGTAGGATCATACGAACCCTTTTTTTGGCAGGAAAGCGTCGAACGTTTTGTACGAAAAGCGGATCTAACCGAAAACTGGATAAGACTTTGGAAGATCCACGGCTCTCTGAGTTGGTTTTGGAAAAAGAGTTCGTCTGGTTCTCACAAAGTGGTTAGGCTAGGAAAAATAGAAAAAATAGAGGAAGAGAAAAGCGAGATAGTGATTTATCCGTCCAAGGATAAATATGATTCGTCTCGCCGCCAGCCATTTTTAGTGTACTTTGATCGTTTGCGAAATTATCTTCTCTCTGGCGAGTTGCTATTTATATTTACCGGGTATTCGTTCCTCGACCAGCATATAAATGAAATTATATTTAATTGCTTACGCCAAAATAACAGATTAAGCATAATCGTCTTCTTTTATGCAGATTATGAAGTTGAACGACTACATCAAATAGCAAGCGGATATCTTAACTTAACGGCATTCGGCCCGACAAAAGCAATAGTAAATGGTGTACTTGGCAAGCTAAACTTTGTCGAGGCGAACTTAAAATTAAAAGAAAATACCAATACGTATTGGGATAATGAAAATGGAAAGATGCTTCTGGGGGACTTTAACCATCTAGTAAATTTCCTTGTTGAAAACTCTGGTCGCAGCGGTGAAATCGAGGTTGCAGTCAATGAAAACTGATTCTACCTATCTAGGTCAAGTTATTCGTGTCGATTCTAACATTGTAGAGGTCGAACTTTCTAGCGAAATACCTTCGGCGGCGCCAATCATAAAAGGACGAATTTATAAGATCGGACAAATTGGAACGTTTGTTAAAATGCCAATGGGGAATATAACTATTTACGGTATAGTCGCAGCTGTGAGTGATCGCCCAGGTAGTGAGATAGTACAGATAGAAAAATCGGCGTCGAGGTACCTATCCGTGCAACTTATCGGCGAAAAAGTAGGTGACAACGAATTTGAGAAAGGAGTTGGCACTTACCCTACAATAAATGATGAAGTTCACCTGGTCATCGAAGCCGATTTATTAGATATATATGGCGTAAGTGATACTGGATCTATAGAAATCGGAAAACATTCATCTTCCGAAAATTTGGGTGTCTATGTCGACACTCACAATTTGGTTCTTCGCCACTGTGGGATATTAGGTTCCACTGGAAGTGGAAAATCGAATACGACGGTTAGTATTCTGAAGTCAATTTTGAACGGGTATGCCGGATCGCGAGTGATATTAGTCGATCCTCACGGCGAATATGCGACGGCATTTCCCGATGCAAAGGTTTTGAGAATTTCAGATGCGGCATCCCCGCTTGTCATTCCGTTCTGGTTAATGACATTTGAGGAACTTGCTTTCTTCCTTGTTGGCGCGGACAGCCGTGATGAACAAAAAGTAGAGTATCGGATGCTTAGAGACCTAGTGACAAATTTAAAAAAAGAAAACCTCAATCTAAAGTCTGGGATTGTTAACAGCGATTACGTCACTGCTGATTCGCCTATTCCTTTCTCAGCGCGCAGGTTGTGGTTTGAGATGAACTGGAGATTGAATGCCACTTTTTCCACTGCCGCAAAAGATGAGCAAAATGACGTAACGGCCGAAATGATCTCAGAAGGCAGTTGTGAAGAATTAATCGCTGCAAGCTTTACACCGTACGCAATGAACAACGCAGCACCCTATAAATCTAAGCATATCGAATTTTTTTCGTATGAACGGAAGATTTTGTCTCGTCTACGCGACTCAAGGTTTGATTTTTTATTTGACCCAGGAGAATATAAAACCGCCGAATCTGGTAAGGATTTGCACGATTTACTTACTGATTGGATTGGAAGCCAAAATAAATTAGCAATCTTAGATTTAAGCGGCGTCCCTTTTGAAGTTTTGGATATTACCATAGGGCTTATCACGCGTTTTGTTTATGACAGTATGTTTTGGGGTAGGAACGAACCCTACACTGGAAAAAAACGACCTTTACTGTTAGCGTTTGAAGAAGCGCACACCTATCTTGGCAAGGATGACAGAAGTTCCTACTCCAAGGCGGCAGTCGAACGAATATTTAAGGAGGGCCGAAAGTTCGGTGTAGGGGCATTGGTGATATCACAAAGGCCATCTGAACTATCTGAGACGATCCTAGCTCAAATCGGTACTTTTATAGCTCTCCGACTTACAAATTCGAGCGATCAGTCGATTGTAAAGTCTGCGGCACCAGATAATCTCAGTAGCCTGATGGATCTACTTCCTTCGCTACGAATTGGCGAAGCGGTTATTTCAGGTGAGGCCATTAAGATTCCTTCTCGTGTAAGGTTAAAGTTGAATAATCCACGTCCAACAAGCGAGGATCCGAAGTTAGTGGCATGCTGGAGTCAGACACACGCACCGAGCCTAGAAAACTATAAATTAGTAGTGACTAGAATTCGTGAACAGAAATTATAAAGGATTAATATGGAACGTAGGAGCGTTACGTCATCAAATATTGCAAGCATTGGATATGACTTACAAAATTCGACCCTCGAAATCGAATTCAAATCGGGAGCGGTATGGCAATATATGAATTTTCCGGAATTTTTTTGGAGTGAATTCGACAGTTGCGAATCGCATGGAAAATATTTCCATGCGAATATAAAAAATCAGTACCCTGAAAGTCGAGTTGGATAAATATTGAGTACCTAAAATAATCAAGGAAGAGGTTGCTGCAGGAAAATTTTTAAATAGCTCCACCCAACAATTCCCGCCGTCAAGAAGTTAGGGCAAATTCATAGAATCAGACGGTAGCGGACTTCATTGATAGCAGTATATCAGGAGAAGATTTGAACGATCGAGAACGATTTGAATTTTATGAAAAATTATATTTTCACGAATTAGAAGCCCGTGAGCAAATGCATACACGGGTTCAGATTCCGATAACATTAATTACAGCAACCATCGGTGCCCTTGGCTTTATGGGTCAAAACATTGACCGAGATTTATCCAGTTTATGGGTGACCTCTTTCTACATTTTATTTTTTATTGCTGCCATTTTCATAATAACGAGCGGATATTTTTGCGGAAGATCTGCATGGGGTTATTTCTATAGCAAAACCGCATTAGCAAAAACGTGGGATGATTATCACCGGGAATGTGTTGTGACATATGAAGGCGAACCAGTTGCAGACCAGGAAAATCTTGTTCATAGTGCAATAAAAAACAGCGTTCAGGAAAGGTATATTGAATGCGCGACAACAAATTCCGAGATAAACGAAAAAAGGTCGTACTATTATAGCAACACCATATACTGGTTATTTTTTGCCGTAGGTGCGACATCTCTTGCTTTTATTTTCTATTTCCTTGGATCACTTGACAAGTCGTTGCATAGTAAACCATCAGAGATTAAAATCCTGTCATCCATTCCGTTGAAAGGAGAAACTATGAATCAGCCATCGGTGACCTCACCACCTCCTGCGCCACCGGCGCCGCCTGTGAGAGTAGTTCGTGACGCTCCTATAACCCACAAACAACCGCCTCCGCCACCTCCTCAACATGGCCACTAACCCAACACGCCCGCCACCGCCTCCGCCGCCACCAGCGCCTCCATCTAGGTCAGTGAAAACGGAGATTCCCCCGGTGAAACATAAGTAAAATTCGTTGCTAAACTTAAATAGCGGTTAGATAGGAATGTTCTGTTGGCAATGAATTTGTCGCTACGCCAAATGGAGAGACAGGGCATTAGGAAGGAGTCGGTGGGCAAAAATTGCACAGGCCCTTGCATTCTATTCCGACTAGCCTGCGGGCCTCGCGCACTGCATGATAGTCGGAATTCTTTCTGTCTAGGGCCAAACAGGAAATTGCCGTTAATTGCCCTGCTTGCTCGATACTTTGCTCGTCGCTTCGTTGCTGTCATTACCATCGCTATCTCCTTGAACGTCGTTTTAATCATCGTCTGAGTTCCTGTTACAGCGTAACGTAGGACGAGCGTGGATAATTTAAGGTGCATCCTGGGATTGTTGCATTAGGCGCGGCTCCGCCTAAGCCATGGATACACCTGTCTTTCAGCAAGCTCGTCGGATAATACATACACATGAGTTCGCCAGGTCGACAAAAATATTCCGGGAACTAGCGTTGGGAATTCGCTTCCAATTTGTTAGAGTTAATCAATTTTCATTGATTTGTTACGCCGTAACGCGCACTTTTTAGCCGATCTCTACTGATATCAATAGTAGAGCCAATTTCTGTTAACTGAGCAGCTAGAACCCAGCACCCATGCGGCTTCCAGCTGTTCCGAATCGTTCACCTATCCCACCAAGAATTCAGCAGTACCGAAAGAGCCGCAGCCCTCACCAAGAGTGCTGCGGCTTTTTTGCATTGAACTGCAGCCATACTTCCACGGCGCACCGAAGTTGACAATCAGATAGTGTTTTTCCGAACTGCAAGGGTATGATGAATTTGTCGCGGCGCACGTGGACGACGCTCCGAGCGAGATCCTGCTGATGCTGATGAAGTTGCTTACCGCCGCCGTCTTCGCACTCGCGGTTGCAATACCGACAGCACATGCTCAGCGCCAATCAACGCCCCCGTCACTAGCAACGTCAACCTCCGCGCCAGTCAGTCGCGCGGAACCGGACGAACGCGCGTTGCAATCTCACGACCATTACCAGAACACGGACGGGCAAACGGTTCACTCACCCGCAAAGGCAGTGGAAAACCAGATTCCAGACGGCGCCAGCGCCAAGTGTCGTGATGGGACGTATAGCTTCAGTCAACACCGTCGGGGCACCTGCTCACACCATGGCGGGGTTAGCAGCTGGCTATAAATAGCTGCGCGGCGTAGTTGGCGACGCGATCAGTACGCTCAAGCTTTGTATCGACAAAACCTCATCGAAGTAATTCAAAAATGTCGTTTTGCCGGACCTGACACCCTACCGTGCGTGGCATTTTTTCGAGAATGCATCTTCTTCGAAGCCAGTAATGGTCATAGATCCAGCATGAATAAATAGCACTAGGGCGTCACGCAGCGGGGCAGAATGTCGGCGCGAACGCGACCACAGTGGAGCAGGCGGAACGTCGGCTGGTCTTCCGGCGCGTCCTGGCCGACGACCTGCGCGCGCTGGACAGGTTGGCGGCTGGCGGCTAGACCATCGCCGGCTGCGCCGCGCTGCCCACGGCTTGGTTGCGCCCGGACGTTTTGGCCGCATACAGGGCCTGGTCGGCGTGCGCAAACAGCGTGCTCGCGTCGATGCTGGTATCGGGCACGCAGGCGTAGACGCCGGCGCTGATGGTGACGATGCCAAAGTCACTGGCACGGTGTGCTTCCCTGAGCACCACCACGGCGGCGCAGATGCGGCGCGCGACGGCCATGCCGCCTTCCAAGTCGGTGTTGGGCAGCATCACCGAAAACTCTTCGCCGCCGTAGCGCGCCGCCAGGTCGCCTGGGCGCCGGGTAGCGTCGTCGATCGCCGCGCTGACTAGTTTCAGACATGCGTCGCCGGCAATGTGGCCGTAGCTGTCGTTGTACTTCTTGAAGAAATCGATGTCGATCATGATCATAGCCAGCGGGGTGTGCTGGCGGCGCGCGCGCGCCAGTTCGGTGTCGACGCGCTCGCCCAGACAGCGCCGGTTCGACAGCCCGGTCAGCCCGTCGGTGCGGGCCAGGCGGTCGAGTTCCAGCACGCTTTCTTCCAACGCCTGGTGCATCTGGCGCAGTTCGCGCTCCATGCCGTCGCGGATCAGAATCTGGCGGAACAGCCGCGACCCGATGAACAGCAGGATAACCAGCAGCAGTGCCACCACCGCGCATTCGCGCCAGGTTTCGGCCCACCACGACGCAAAAATCTCATCCTTCGCCAATGCCGCCGAGACGACCAGCGGGGACGCCGCCAGCTTGCGATAGCTGTACTGGCGCTCGACGCGATCTAGCTTGGCAATGCGCATTCCGGAACCGTGGTCGCCCAGTTCGCGAAACATCGTCATGACCGCGCCATTGGCAATGTTGGTACCAATGGCATTCGCGATATATGGCCGGCGCGCGATCAATGTGCCGTCGGCCAGAGCCAACAGCATGGCGCCATTACGGCCCAGGTCGAAGCTGGAGTAATAGTCCTGGAAGTAGCGGATAGGCACCGTAGCCAGCGCCACGCCTGAAAAATTTCCCGCCTTGTCCTGCAGGCGGCGCGACATTGGCACCACCCACACGCCCGACGATCGGCTGATGATGGGTTTGCCAATACGCATGCCCCGATCGACATGGGACTGGTGATAGCGGAAGTAGTCCCGGTCGGCGTTATTCGCGTTGGCCGGCGTACTGCCAGCGGACGAAATGAGCCAGTTGCCGGTGGCGTCGTAGACGAACAGCCCCTGTAAGGCCGGAATTTTGTTGACGCGTTCTTCGATCAGCGTCTGTAAGCGCGGCTGGTCGAGCGCAATGCCGTCGTTGTTCACCCGCTCGACAACGCCATACAGGATCGCATCGATTAACTCGACCGTCTTCTCCGCGTGCTGCGCCGCCGCATTGGTGATATTGAACGTCGCAACCTGCGCTTGTTCGAGCTCGTTGTAATAGGTGCGGTAGAGCGACATTCCTTCCAGGCACACCATGGCAAATGCCACCAGCCCGATGAAGAGCAAGGAACCAAATGTCATCGGGCGCTTCTTGCCTTCAAGCAGGCTGATGCGCGTGGTGGGGGCGCCATCGGCGCCGGGCAGCTGGGCGCCGGCGCGGCGCAGGAAAGAAAATAACGGTATAGCGCGCATGTAAGTTCCTGCAGTCGCTTCAGATGGGCGCGGCACCCTCGCCGAGCCCGTCTGCTGGCCGCTCTAGCAATGGTGCCGCAATAGCCCATAGTACTAGATCGCGTACCTTTCGGCATTTGAATTGCATAAAGGAAATTATTTACCCTTTGCCGCCTTTGCCAGCGCCGCCTCAGCGATTCCGTCTAATGCCGCTACACGCCTGAAAAAATCCTTGGGTATCGAGTCGCGAAAGTTGAGCATGGGCGGCCCGTGGATGTGGTTCTAATTCACGGGGTCAGTGCCCACATTCCAACACAGGCTCGTCAGTGATTGATCGCCCGTGGAAATTCACGGGGTCAGTGCCCACATTCCAACACAGGCTCGTCAGTGATTGATCGCCCGGGATCGTTGGTCGAGCTACCGATGCATTCATCTAGTCGAAATTCGTGCAGAAGCATCTCAAGCTCGGCGCAATCAGGCTTTTTCAAAGCGCCTGATCGCTCGACTTACGGTTTGGTAGCTGACGTGGAAATGGTCGGCAATCTTAACCATTGTAAACGCGGTAGAGAAATATGCTTCCGCCATCGCCTGATCACGCTCCGGAAATTTTGTCGCATACTGGTCGAGACTTAGTGCGGCGACGCGGCGCTGCTCCCTGCAGACCGCGATCAGTTCATCAGGGCCAGGCGGTTCGAGGAATCGCTCGACGAATGCTTGGTCGCCCAGCAGAAGTTGATACTGAACGCATCGCAATGGACTTGCGGCATTGACGCCATTGGCCACGAATTTTTCATAGGCCGCGCAGGCGTCGTTCCTGACGCTGCTAAATTGCCCAAGCAGCCAATCGGAATCGAGCCACGGTGGAGCGCTGGCCATTCCCAATGTGCTTCGATAGCTGCTCCACGCCCATTCGATCGCTGACTGAACGCATCTTGCACGCACCGGGTTTAAGACGATGTAACGTGCGAGTTCGAGTAAATAGCTTTCTTTCTGAACGAGTATTCCCTTGAATCGCCCTTGGAAGACATGACCAACTTGGCGATGGCGGCGGTTGAAATACAGTGAATAAACGCTGTTTAGTTGCCGCATTCCTTGGCTGAGGTTACCTTCTGGCGTTTCGACCATAAGGTGGTAATGGTTTCCCATCTGGCAATAGGCCGGAATGACAAAATTAAACCGTGTGCAAACTTTCGTCAGGACGCGCAGCCATTCGAGCCTATCAGCCTCATCAACGTAAATGACGCTTCGATGGTCGCCACGAGCGGTGACGTGATAGAGAGCTCCAGGAAATTCAATACGCAGGGGTCGTGTCATGCTCTCAGCGTACGGATCGTCTAGGCGCCGACCATGGCGGCAGTCAACGTAACGCCAATCTGCCCGAGAATTCGCGTTGCTTCATCGAAAGCCATGATGCTCCGCTCAGCGACTGATGTACCTGTGTTGGAATGTGGGCACTGACCCCGCGCCGCTAGCATTGGAATGTGGGCACTGACCCCGCGCCGCTAGCACGCGCCGCTAACTGACCCCGCGCCGAGCACTAACTCAGCGACTGATGTGCCTGTGTTGGAATGTGGGCACTGACCCCGCGCCGAGCAGGCCGTTGGCGCGGCCACCTACCGGCCGAGCATGACGGGCAAAGAACTGGTGCGCGACATGATGGCCGATCCTGCCGTGACGCTCAATGCGGTCAAGCGCGAGCGGGCCATGGGCTATCTGGACGGAATTATGGACGCCACCGTCGGGTCGCGTTGGTGCCCCGACCGCAAGGCCGTACCGCACGAACTGAACTACCTCGTGACCGAGGCGCTCGCGAATTTAAGCGCCAAAGAACTCGACGGCAACGCCATGCCTCTGGTCACGGCGGCGTTGGGCAAGCGTTTTCCTTGCGCCGCAGAGAGCAAGTCATGAGCCGCCCTCGGTTCAGTGCGCTGATGGGGCAATATCCTCGCGCGACCAAGCGCGACGAGCTTTTCGCCGACATTGGCTGGAAGGATTTGGTCAACAATCCGGCTTACGAAGACACGTGCGCGATTCGCATGAGCTACGCCCTGCTGAAAGTGGGCGTGATGCTGCCAGGCGCTCGAATGAAAGCCAAGGGCGGATCGCTCAATGGGCGCCGCATCGAGCCCGGGCAAGCCAAGCTGTCCAACATCCTCAAAAAAATATGGGGAACCCCGGAGGTCTACCGCAACGAGGCCGCGGCGCGGACGGGCATCGGGAAGCGCACGGGCGTCGCGTCGTTCTTCCGCATCAGCGGCGGCGATGGCGGGCACATCGACTTGATCTGGATGGGAAAGCACGGATTTCAACGGTGCGCCCGGAGCTGCTACTTCTCTGCGCTGACAGTATGGTTCTGGCCGCTTAGCTGAGGCGATTGCTTGGGGCGATGGTCGGTCCAGGTCGGCGATCGCCCTGAATCGTCTCCAAGTCCATCGACGTCGGCGTTACGCGTCGACGTCACAAAATCCGCGACTTTTATATCGCACTGCTGCTCTTTTTTACCCATGGGCGCCGGGTCAGTTCCCACATCCCGACACTGGCGATAAAGACCAGATCTGCTATTCACTCACAACCACAGCAGTGCAAATTTTGGAAATTTGCTGATATACGAATAGCTGAGACCGTGTCGGAACGGCAGACCTGACCCCGTTCGCCGACCCCGTTCGCCCAGCGGATACCGCTCTGGACGACAATGATCGGAAAACGCATTCTCAAAACTGAGCACTACGGCGGATAGGCAGTGTTGAGTGCGCATTTTACTTGATCAGGTCGCATGCTCAGTTAGCGCGACAGCACCTTTTGATCAAGCGTCGGGGCAGCGAACGATATGCGTGGGTTACTTTACATCTGGTCCTTCAGGTTTTGGGAAAGCTACCACTCGTGCAATAGCACATTTCTTGCACCCGCTACAATATGCGCCGCCTCCACGCGCGAAGTCATCGAGGGTTTTTTTCTGAATTATTTCTTTGATTCCAGGAATGAGATTTGCAGCGACGCGAATTTCTGAACTAAATACAAGTTGGTTGTGGGAAGGCGCTGAATCAGCCGGATAGAGGACTCCATCGTAATGAACGTGGAAGTGTAGCCCTGTTTTCATTTCTTCCGGGCCGAGCGCAGCTTCCATATATTCATCAGGGTTTTTGACGAAATTAATTAAGGCACTCTCGTTTTTTTCCAGAGCAGAATAAGCAGCTAAAATATTCTTAATATTAGCGCGGTTAAATTCAAAATCGTCATCCGGTGAGATGTTTACATCCATTTTATTCCCCTCTATATAATTTTACCAAGTTAACCAAAAGTAACTTCACCGGAGCGGATCTTTTTCTCGCCCGGTGACAGGTTGTGAAATCCAATACTGTGCTCTCCATATAATCCAAGTGAAGGTAGATGGATACTTGTCCAGCCACCACCGTCATGCGGTACATTTTTCACAACGGTTCCTTTCGCGTCAGCAACTACCCACTCCCACTTTCCTGCAGTCAAGAATTCCACGTCTACAGAAATTAAATTGTTGAAAATCTTCTTTCCTCCAATCCATAGTTCATTTTTAAAGCTTCCCGCTTTGAATTCATATGTTTGCGACATAGCAAGTCCAAAAAAGAGTAAGAATTATAAATGCTAAACCAGATTTCATCTCCTTGGGTGTTGTATTTACAGCATACGAGTCTAAAGAAGCGCTAGTTCACTGGCTTTCTAAAAATCTATTCTCTGAAAAATCAAGTAGTTGCGACGCGCCTTGTTTCCCAAATAGAAGTTCTTGCGCACCGAATCTTCTGCGCGAGTATCAAAAGAAATCGACAGTCCATATAAAATATTGTAAATTAAACAGTGCACCGAAAAGTTTCAATTTAATATTTAAATTATTGGCCAAAAAGGGGATAGACATGGATATTGATGCTAATTTTTCACTCAGCGATTGTGAACACGAGACATTGAGGCGAGCCGCCCAACAAAGGGCGATGCCATTCGACGAAGAAAGGCGTGAATATGCCGCATCCGAGCTTGAGACCTTTGGTCTCGTGCGGGAAGGATACAATCGTCGAGAAATGCATAAGGCCGGCGTGAAACCTGAGCGCGTATCATGCTTTGATGAAATAGCTATGCTGGCCGAGCGTACGATGCCATTAGACACTCCTTTTGGAAGCAACATTCGTAAATGGCAACTCCCAATCGACATGATGCCGATCCGCGTTGCAAAAACAATTTTCCCAAAAAATTCTGTCGTCCAACCGCACATTCACCCGGAAGGCGAAGTTGGAAATCCCGGCGGAGGTCTGCGCGTTGTGACAAAAGGCTGTATTACATTCGATGGAAAAGCATATGGTCCTGGTGACTGGTTCTTCGTCCCAAACGGGGTACCATACGAATTTTCGACATCTTCAGAAGGAGATACAGAAATGATCTATACCTACGCGTTCTTTGCGGCTGCTGAGGGAAATCGGTTCTCTCATCCTCACGCTTAATTTTCCGTAAGAGAGGGCGGTGCGGGGTCACAAATTGATGAGCGCGAAACGGGCCAACTAGGGCACTTACCGGAGTCGGTAGTGTAGCGACATTTGCATACGACCGTCGATACCTCTTAAAGCAAACTCATCATTAAGGTAGACATGCCTCGTAACAAATTTCAACACGTGGCCGGCACATCGGTCCAGACGCCGCCATTCTGATGGCTGGCCAGCACCGCCTCGATGAAGGCCATGCCGTCGACGCCGTCATCGACGGTCGGCAGCCACAAGGCTTCCAGCGGCACGGCCAGGCCGGCGTCGAGTGCGATGATGTGGCGCGCCGCATCGCTATACAATTGCGCGAACGCTTCCAGATACCCTTCCGGATGCCCGGCCGGCACCCGCGTCGCATGCGCGGCGGCGGCGCTGCCGACACGGCCCGGCGTCAGCCGCTGCGGATTGCCGCCCTGCGGCGTGAACCACAGTTCGGCTGGTGTTTCCTGATTAAAATCGAGTTGCGCCTTGCTGCCGAACAGGCGCAACCGTACCGTGTTTTCGCAGCCGGTCGCCACCTGGCTGGCCCACAAGGTGCCGCGCGCGCCATTCGGATAGCGCAACATCGCCTGCACATGGTCGTCCAGCGGCCGGCCCGGCACAAAGGTGCTCAATTCGGCCAGCAGACTGGACGGCTTTTGGCCGCTGACGAATTGCGCTAGATGATATGCGTGCGTGCCGACATCGGACAAGGTGCCGCCCGGACCTGCGCGCAGTGGATCGTTTTTCCAGTTGTCGACCGCGCCGGTGGCGATCGACGCGGCCAGCCAGTCTTGCGAATATTCAACCTGCACCAGGCGCAACTCGCCGATCTCGCCAGCCTCGACCATCGCCCTGGCCTGGCGCACCATCGGATAACCGGTGTACGTATGGGTCAGCGCGAACAACTTGTTGTGGTGCCGCGCCAGCGTCGCCAGCGCCTGGCCTTCGGCCAGCGACATGCCGAGCGGCTTGTCGCAAATCACGTGAATGCCCGCTTCCAGGAAAGCGGTGGCGACCGGTGCGTGCAAATGATTCGGCGTGACGATGGCGACAACGTCGATGCCATCGTCGCGCGCGCTTTCGGCGCGCGCCATTTCATGGTAGCTAGTGTAGCTGCGTTCGGGTGCGATGCGCACGTCGGCGGCGCTGGCCACGGCGCGCGCCGGGTCGCCCGACAAGGCGCCGGCCACCAGTTCGTAATGATCGTCGAGCCGCGCCGCGATGCGGTGCACCGCGCCGATGAAGGCGCCCTGGCCGCCGCCCACCATGCCCAATCTTAAACGTCGCTGCATCGCTGTCTCCTCGCTGTCTCCTGTGATGCTCAGCCTGTCAGGCCAAGCAAATCATTGATTTGTTCCTGCCTGACGGCGCCACCGGCGAAATCGTCGAAGGCGCGTTCGGCGACGCGGATGATATGACGCCGGATAAACTCGGCGCCTTCAGCCGCGCCGTCTTGCGGATGCTTCAGGCAGCACTCCCATTCCAGTACCGCCCAGCCGGGAAAATCGTATTGCGCCATCTTTGAAAAGATCGCGCCGAAATCGATCTGGCCATCGCCAAGCGAGCGGAAGCGCCCGGCCCGGTCTTGCCAGTCAGAAAAGCCGCCATACACGCCTTGCCGGCCATTCGGGCGGAACTCGGCATCCTTGACGTGGAAGGCCTTGATGCGCTGATGATAAATATCGATGAAGGCCAGGTAATCGAGCTGTTGCAGCAGGAAATGGCTGGGGTCGTACAAAATGCTGGCGCGCGGGTGCTGGCCGACGGCGTCCAGGAAGCGCTCGAACGTCACGCCGTCATGCAAATCTTCTCCCGGATGCAGCTCGTAACACAGGTCGACGCCAGCAGCGTCAAACGCATCGAGTATCGGCAGCCAGCGCTTGCCCAGTTCGGCAAAGGCGGTCTCGACCAGACCTTTCGGGCGCTGCGGCCACGGATACAGATACGGCCAAGCCAGCGCGCCGGAAAACGTCACGTGGGCCGACAGGCCGAGGCGCTGCGAGGCGGTGGCGGCGAACAGCAGTTGTTCGGAGGCCCAGGCGGTGCGCGCGGCCGGATTACCGCGCACATGGGGTGCGGCGAAGTTGTCGAACAGCGCGTCATAGGCCGGATTCACGGCGATCAGCTGGCCCTGCAAATGGGTCGACAATTCAGTGATCTGCAAGCCGTGTTCCCTCAGCATGGAGGCGATATCGTCGCAATAGCCCTGGCTGGCGGCGGCTTGTTTCAAGTCGAACAGGCGCGGATCGGTCGGCACCTGGATACCCTTGTAACCGAGTCCGGCAGCCCAGCCGGCCAAATGTTCGAGGCTGTCGAAGGGGGCCTCGTCCCCCATGAACTGGGCCAGGAAAATGGCTGGCCCATGAATGGTTTTCATGGTGGATTCCTTTAGAACGCCTGACAAGACCGTAGCGAGCGGCCGTCAATTGTGAACAAGAAGCGGAACTGTGCGCATGCACAATGAGCATCGCGGGCTGCAAATCGCGACGCGCAGCAGGTGATGTTAGGTGTCTTGGATAACACCGGGGGAGAGGCCACAATTACAAAGCAATGAATTGCCTCATAATCGTGAGCTCGACGCCCTCGTCCGTCCCCAAGGCGAAATTAAAACGGCGAATCAGGGAAGTAGAATTGCTTGGCGTTTTCACGCGTGATCAGCACCGATGGAATGATGGTGTTGGCCGGCAATTTGGCGCCTTTCAAGCGCGCTTCCGTCGTCAGTTTAATGGCGTCGTACATGAACTTCGGCGAATACGATACGTTGGCCGTGATTAATGGATCGGAACCGTCCATGATTTTCTTGACCGCACCTTTGGCGCCGGCGCCGCCGAACACTTGCTTGATATCGGTGCGTTTGGCCTGGGTGATGGCTTTTTGCACGCCAATCGCCATATCGTCATCGGCCGCCCAGACCGCGTCGATCTGCTTGAAGCGGGTCAGGTAATCCTGCATCACTTTGAAGGCGTCGTCGCGGTTCCAGTTGCCGTATTTGGCGTCCAGCACTTTGATGCCCGGATTGGCTTTCATCACGGCGGTAAATGCATCGTAGCGCTCGTTGTCCAGCGTCGTCGGCATGCCGCGCAATATCACGATATTGCCCTTACCATTCATCGTTTTGGCAAGATACTCAGCCGGAAGCTTGCCGAACGCGGTGTTGTCGCCGGCGATGTAGGCGTCTTGCGCGTCGGTCGTCGTCAGGCCGCGGTCGACGACGGTCACGTAGACGCCCTTGTTTTTCACTTGCGCGACCGGCTGCGTCAGCGACGCCGATTCTATCGGGAATATAACCAGCGTGTTGATCTTGTTGACGGTCAACATATCTTGCAACTGGTTCGCCTGTTCCGGCGCCGTGGCAGCCGTCTTGACGATGATTTTCAAGCCCGGATGGGCTTTTTCCAGATCGGTCTTGGCCTTGTTGGCCCACCAGACAATGCCGGATGTAAAACTGTGCGTCGCGGTCGGGATCGCCACGCCGACCACCAGCTTTTCAGCCGCTTGCACGGACAGTGCGCTCATTGCCAGAACGCCGGCGCCTGCTACTCGGGTAATGCTGTTCATGGTGCTCTCCTCCAAGTGATGGGCGGCTTGGCCACCCGTTATAAAACCGCGAATCGCTATTTCCGGCCGCGCTGCAGGAAGGCCACCGCGATGATGACGATGCCTTGCACAGCGGCATTCAGGTAGACGCTGATGATGCTGGTCAAATTCAGGATATTGCTGATCACCGACAACAAAATCGCGCCAATGACGGTGCCGATGATGCGCCCTTCGCCCCCTTTGAGCGCGGTACCGCCGACGACAACGGCGGCGATCGCTTCGAGTTCCCACAGCAATCCGGTGGTCGGTGTCGCCGAACCGAGGCGCGGCACGTACAACACGGTGGCGATGCCGACGCAAATGCCCAGCAACATATAGGTCGACAGCTTGACGAAGTCGACGCGGATCGCCGCGTAGCGCGACACTTGTTCATTCGAACCGATCGCCTGCACATGGCGCCCGAACGTGGTGCGGTTCAGAATCACGGCGCCAGCCACGGCGACCAGCAAAAAGATCCAGATCGGAAACGGCATGCCCAGCACGGTGGCGTAGTACACCGGGCTGTACAGGTCGGCCAGCGTGCCGTCCAAGGTCAGCGCGCCGCCGTCGGCCAGATAGGTCAGGAAGGCGCGGAAAATGCCCAGCGTGCCGAGCGTGACGATGAACGGTTCGATATTGCCCTTGGTGATGAGCAAGCCATGCACCAGGCCAAACACGGCGCCCAGCACGATGGCCATGCAGATACCCAGCACCACAATGGTCAGCGGCGCCAGCATGACACCGCCGACACCCATGGCCAGCTTGTTCATGAAATAAATCATGCAGCCGGCAATCAGCGCCGCCATCGAACCGACCGACAGATCGATGCCGCCGGAAATGATGACAAACGTCATGCCGACGGCGATGATGCCGATGAAGGCCGTGCGCGTCAGCACGTTCATCATATTGTCGACGGTGGCGAATTCGCCGTTGAGCAAGGTGCCGGCGATGCACAGGGCGATCAGTCCCAGCAGCGGCCCCATACCTTTGATGGTGCTCAATAATATCAACAGGCCATTGCCCTTTGTATTGCTGTCAGTGCGTACCGGTTGCATGAGCAATCAACTCCTCTTCGGTCAGGTGCTCGATGCCGAGCGTGGTTTGCAAAGTGCCGCCGCGCATCACCGCGACGCGGTGGCACAGGCCGATCAATTCGATCAATTCGGATGAAATGACAATCACCGCGCGGCCCTGGGCGGCCAGGCTGTGGATCAGGAAATAAATATCGCGCTTGGCGCCGACGTCGACGCCACGCGTCGGTTCGTCAAGGATGACGACACGCGGATCGGCGTGCAAAAACTTGGCCAACGCCAGCTTTTGCTGGTTCCCGCCGGATAACATGCGCGCCTTGCTGTCGAGGTCGCGGGTGCGGATAGTGAACTCGTCGACCGCCTTGCCCAGCGCCTGCTTTTCCGCCTTCAGGTCCAGCCACGGATGGGCGTAGCGCTCCACCGTCAGCAAGGTCAGGTTTTCACGCAAACCCAGGTTCACATGCAAACCCTTGCCCTTGCGGTCTTCGCTCAGATAGGTCATGCCGTTTTGCATGGCCTGGCGTGGATTGCGCACGTCAACCGGCCTGCCGTTCAGGTGGATGGCGCCGCCAGCGCGTGGACGCAATCCCAGCAGCGCTTCGAACGACTCGGTGCGGCCGGCGCCGACCAGGCCGGCGAAACCGAGGATTTCTCCGGCGCGCACTTCGAACGACAGGTCTTTTGACCAGCCCGGCACGTTCAAGCCTTCAACCTTGAGTAACACCGGCGCGTCCGGCGCCGGCACGTTCTTGGCCGGGAACATGTCGGACAATTCGCGCCCGACCATCAGATTGGCCATTTGCTGGCGCGTCAGACCTGCGGTCGGCTCGCGCGTGATGAACCGTCCGTCGCGCATGACGATGACTTCATCGGTGTTGCGCTCAATTTCATCGAGCTTGTGCGAAATATATAAAATCGTCGCGCCATCGGCTTTCAGTTGCGCCATCACCGAAAACAGGCGATGCGTTTCGGCCGACGTCAGCGTGGCGGTCGGCTCGTCCATGATCAAAAAGCGCGCCTTGCGCGACAAGGCCTTGGCGATTTCCACCAATTGCTTCTCAGCCACGATCAACTGGCGCACCTTGGTGTCCGGACTGACATCGAGGCCGACCTGCTGCAAATAACGCGCCGCCTCGCTATTCATCGCGGCGTCATCGAGCAGCCAGCCCTTGCGCTTTTCATGGCCGAGGAACATGTTTTGCGCGATCGTCAAATGCTCGGCCAGGTTGAATTCCTGGTGGATCAAAATGATGCCGCAAGCCTCGGCGCCTCGCGAATTGGCAAAGCGCTGTGGCTTGCCGTCGATCAGCAACTGGCCTTCGCTGACGGACTCGTAACCGGCCAGTATCTTCATCAATGTCGACTTGCCGGCGCCATTCTCGCCGAGCAAGCCGTAGACCCGCCCCGGCGCCAGATCGAAACTGACGCCGTGCAAGACCCGCACCGGACCGAAGTCCTTGCAAATACCCTGGAAACTGACGGCGACACTCATCATTTCACTTTCATGGTTCAGCTTTCACTCAGGTACTCCCCCGCAACACCAATTGATGATCCAGCAGCACGCCCGGCACATGGGCTTGCGGATCGGCGAGGCGCTGCAGCAGCAGGCGCGCCGCCGTCTCGCCCAGCGCGCGCATCGGCTGGGCGATCGTGCTCAGGCCCGGATCGATCTGCGCGGCGATATCGATGTCGTCGAAACCAATGACGGCGACGTCTTCCGGCACGCGCTTGCCGAGCTGGCGCAAACCACTCAGCACGCCGATCGCCAAGGTGTCCGAGACGGCGAAAATGGCCGTCGGTGCATCCGGCTGCGCCATCATTTCCAGCACCGCTTGCGTGCCGGCCGCGTAATCGAGGCTGGCCACGGTGCGTCGCCAGCGCGGATCTGGCGCGATGCCAGCGCCGGCCAGCGCATCGAGATAGCCGCGCTGGCGTTGCCGCGCATACGCAAAACGCTCGTCAGAATTGATCAGGCCGATGCGCCGATGGCCGCGTTCCAGCAAATGCCCGACCGCGTCCGCCGCGGCGCGGTGATTGTCGATGCCGACATACGGCACGGCCACCGACGGGTCGAATTCGCAGCAGGCGACCCATGGCAGGCTGGCCGCCTCATGCGCCAGCGCATGCTGGATCGTGTCCGGGTCGAGGCAGATGGCGCCGTCGGCGCGGCGCATGCGCAGCAAATCAAAATACGAGCGCTCACGGCCCTCGTCGGCGCCGGTGTCGCACAGCAGCACAAAATAGCCGTGTTGGCGCGCCACCGTATCGATGCCGCGGACGATCTGCGCATAAAACGGGTTGCCGACGTCGGGCACCATCGTCAGCAGCATGCGGCTTTCGGCGGTGCGCAAGCTACGCGCCAGATGGTTCATGCGGTAGCCGAGCGCGTCCACGGCGGCCAGCACCTTGTCGCGCGTGGCCGGCCGCACGCCGCTCTGCTGGTTCATCACGCGCGAGACGGTGGCGACCGACACGCCGGCGTGCACGGCGACGGCGCTGATCGAAACGACTGTGTCCGGCGTGGGAAGATGGGGGACAAGTGCCTGCATGGCTATCTTGCAATAAATGTAATCGATTACATTTATAAGTCAAGATGACGACGGATGCAAGCACTATCGATGCTAGGCGGAATTCAATTAAACCAGAAAATTCCGTCATCAAAAAACCCCATCAGAGCCTTTTTTGATAAGAACTTGCCTCAATTGACATCAGGCTGGGGTGCAATTTTCAGGTGAAGCAAGCGTTCTTGCCTTGAACAGTTCGTGGGAGCTTCTCATAGGCGGCATCATGCTTCGCTTGCACGACCTGTTCATTTTTTGTGTCACGAATCGCGCATTTTTTCACTATCTGTGTCACGTCTTCAAAAATGCTTGTGACGAAATATGTGAAAAAAGCGTTTAAGATCAATGCGGCCGTTTGCACGATTCGTGGCACACGACACCATTAGGGCCTACGAGCGGAAGGACCGGCGCTGATTTTGCGTGCCAACGTAAGATGAAACTGGTTTCGGCGAAGCAGGAATCCAACGGCAAGAAAGCTTAGGATGGTTAAGTTTGCATGAGTTTGGAAGAAGGGCTATCTACCTTTATGCGCAAGACCTATCTGTATCCTTGCATGGTAGTTGCGGTATAGCATGACTGCCATACGAATCCGGTAGAAAAATGATTGCTGCACTCGGCATGCGGCCCGACGGACAACAACATGATCGAAATTATTGGCTCCCGAACCATGTTTAGCAGCGACATTCTTCAGCGAGCTCGTTAGCTTGGGAACATAAGCCGCAGTTTCTCTTTCTGGTCATCAGCTGTGTCGCCCTATGTTGGAAACTACCCGAACCGGTCCAATGATTAATTGGAAATACACCTGAAAGAGGTTGCTCTTGGGGACCGGGGCCAAGGAGAATAAATTGCCCAAGAAAATAATTACGGTCGGAGACAAAACCGATCACGGCGGTACCGTCATCAATGGTTCCCCTGCTCAAGACATACAAGGACGCGCTATCGCCAGACTCGGCGATCAAGTCAATTGCCCGCAATTCTACCCAGGCGGAAAGCCACATGGCGTCAACAAGATCATCACAGCTCACCCCGCTGTGACAATAAACGGTGTACCGATTGCCGTCGAGGGATGTGTCACTGAATGTGGCTGCACGCTCATTGGCAGCCTCCCCGCAACTGTGGATTGAACGCCAAGCCCATGCCGAACGATCTACTCGACCTCATGCAGTAGCTCGCCTTGGGAAATTTCATGCCCTGTCATCACGACAGCAAACCTGGTACCGCTCGCCCCTGCTGGAGCGCGCGCGTGTCCATCGTGTTGACCAGCAGGGAACCTTTTCCCGGACCGTCGCCGAACGGAAAGTCCAGCCGCAACAGCCGATTCAATTGCGAGGTAGCGCCAAAACACGACAGGGCGGCGATATAGGCCGCCGCTTCGGTCAAATTCATCCGTAATCGTTTGTCGACGATTGTTGTGACCATGCTAAAAGGCGGGCAGGTTTCAGGAGACCAGGGACAAGCGGCTCCCGGCCGGCGGCCGGGCGACGTGCATCTTGAACAGGTAGCGCACGTCGGCGTTGGTCGGCGAGCCGGGAGCAGTGGCAAGGAAACATCCCCACGCGAGCCGGTCCGGCGCGGACTTGTTTGTGGTCAGCACCGCGGGGCGGACGCATTCGGGTTTGAGCAGCAATCGCACCTCGCAGTCCAGGTTGGACATGCCGAAGCGCTGCAGCATGCGCTTCATGCCCGTGGCGATGGCACCATGTGGCAGACAGCGATCGCGCTGCGCCGCATCGAGTGGGCCGATATTGAGCCGGATGCGCAGGTCGCGGCGCCAGATCCGCTTGCCCAATACGGCGCCATGGCCCAAGCCAGGCTCGGCGCAGCCCAGGATGGTTTGCTGGTCTGTGCCAATGTTGTCCCAGCAGCCAACGAATTGCTCGATTTCGACCGGCACGCCGAAATGGTCGCTGAGCGCATCGGCGACGGCGAAGGCAGACACGGGCCGCGTGCGAAAGGCGGCGGCAAAGTACGCTTCCACGTCAGTCTCACCGCTGGCGGGGCGCCGGGCGCCCGCGCCCTTGAAGCCGCCCAATTGGCCAAGCATCCCGCGCAGCGGGTCGACGCCGTGCGTGTCGACACTCGTTTCCAGCCGGTACTTGCCCCAAGCTTCGAAGAACAGGCCAACCATGCGGTTCGACAGGAGGTCGAGGAAGGCGCGCGCGCTACCGTCCTTGGTCTGCAACTGCTGGGCTGCGATACGTTCGGAATAATGAAATGGGAGGCTGCCGCTGCCGCCGAGCAGGCCGATGAACGCCGGCGTGAGCGCAATCTGACCGGGCACGCCAGGCTCGACCTGATCGCCGTGCTCGGCCGGGTCGGCCGCACCGGTCAGCTCGGCTTTCAGCGACTCGATCTCGCTGGCGGGAAAGCCGAGCGAGAGGCTGTTTTGAAACCGCAACACGTGCTTGAAGGCGTCGTCGTAGGTCACGCCCTGCGCGCGCAGCCACAGCAGCAGTAACCGCAGCGCCTGGCGGAACTGATACTGCGCGGGTTCATCGAACAGATGGTGGATCACACCAGTTGCTGGTAGCCGTTCCTTGGCTTGCATCGCTTGATCTCCTCACCGGTTTGTTGCGACATGACGACCAATTGGACGAAGCTGTTGTGCTGCACATACAGCCCGAGAAACTGGTCGATGACTTCAATGAAGATGTGCACGCCACTGCCGACGAAGGCCTCCTCGTCGATCGTGAGGCGCACTTCGATGCCGTGCACCAGGCAGGGCCCCAGTTTGCGGCGCATCCAGGTGGCGCTGTCGGCGTAGTCCAGATCGACGATGCCTTTGACCAACCGCTGGGAAGTGGCGGACTGCGGCAAGTCGTACAGGGTCAGCATTTCGCGCAGCGCCTCCAGCCCCTCCTGCACCAGCGAATGGTGGTTCAGGGTCAGGTGGGAAATCAGGCGCCAATTCTGGCCGTTTCCGGATGGGAAGCGGTACGACGGCGAAGGGCGCCGCAGGAAGCGGATCGGCGCATGCATGCCGCCTTTGAGCAACTTCAGGTCGCCATCACGCTGACCGTATTTCAGCCTCGACGGCAAATCCCGGTTGGTGCAGCTGAGCATGAGAGAGAGGCAGCTTTTATCCTTCGACAGCATGGCCAGGTCAGCGTCGACCAGGGTAATGCGCTTCTCGAATCCGGGGCTGATGGCGGCGACCGTATCGTCGTGGCGCATGACCCAGTAATGGCCGGCGTCAGCGGCCTCTTCGCCATGGCGCAGCGAATAGAAAGGACGAAATTCGGTTGGGGAGGACGTTCCAGCGCTCTGGCGCACCATGTGGACGCTGTCGATCGAATAGACCTCGTAGCCGTGAGGGTGTTGCGCGTGGGCGAGCACCGGGTAGTCCGCGGTCAGGCCGGTGAAGGAAATGGGAACCCCCGGCTGCGTGAACAGGTTGACCACCGGGGTGCAGCCGGGCACCAGGTTGGCAGCCGACAGTCCGCGCAACATGCGCGCCGTATTCGAGTCGGCGCGCACGCCGGCGCAGCCCAGGTGCAAGGTCAGCCGCTTGCAGTCCGGCCCGGCGTGTTCAAACAGCGTGCCCAGATCGATGTCGAAAAAATTGAATTTTTCGGGAAAGGCAAAGTATTCGGTGAGCACGCGGTAGGCGCGATGGGATCGCGCCCCGAACGGGATCAGCGCCTCGTCGTCACGCAAGCCGACCCGCCGCAGCGGAATGGCAGGCAAAGCAAGCCAGCTGCCATCGTCCAGTTCAAGGTGGGCACACACCACGCGCAGGAACATCGTGTCGAGCAGCGTCGCGCAAAACGACGCCTCGCCGTCGATGAACAAGCGCAAGTGCGACTGCGCATTCAGGGGCAGGCCCGCCCCGTTGTCAATCTCGATGTCGATCGAGCAGGACGCGGCGATCGGCAAACGCACGCCGGGCGGCGCCTTGATCAGCGCGTCGAACTTCGCCGATGCGATGCCAAGCGGCGACTGGACCACCTCGTGCGCCATGCGGAAGCGGCAAGGCACGCCCTGGACCGGGGCCGAATCGAGGATGCTGCCGCGCGCAACCCGGTTGATTGAAGGGGCCGCGTCTTCGCCCGTCACGCCCTTGTCGAAGCGCACGATCGCGCACGAAGGAAACGGCCGCGTGTAATGGGGATGGAGGACGTCGAGCAAGCGTTCGGTAAATTGCGGGTAGTCGTCATCGAGTCGCTTTGAAATCCGGGCGGCGATCAGCGCCACCGCCTGGATCAAGCGCTCGACATGGGGATCCTCGCACGCGTCGCCGGCGATCTGCAGCTTGCCGGCGACCTTAGGATAGCGCCGGGCAAACTCGCTGCTTAGCAGCCTGAGCTGGACCATTTCCAGTTCGTATTTCTTCAATATGTCATCCATGGGCATGGGCCGATGCGGGAATGGTTCAGGTTTTGCGGATCGAATAGCGCTGCGTGGACGGCTCGAGTACCGCATCGAACTGCAGCATGTCGGAGGCGGCTTGGGCTTTGAGCTTTCCCGAAATAACGAAGTCGAAACGGTTGATCTGGCTGCTGCGATGGCGCAGCGTGGCCGTGACGCCTTGCAGCCGCGTTTCATGGCGCTTGATGGTCAGCAGAACGGCGGCGCAGATCTTCTTGCGGTCGGTGTCGCTGGTCATGCACATGTCGGCAAAGTCGATCAGTCCGTAAGTGAGCACCGATCGGCTGGCCTCGGGATAGGCAGCAAAGAGCTGCTCCGGCATCGCCGCACGGGTGTTCAGGAGCAACTCGAGGTCGCGCGCGACCGCTTCCTTGAGATGGTCAAGCGTCCAGGTGGCCGGCGTGCCGCCCTGGTCGTCAATGAGCCGATCGAATAGTCCAGGCGCGTAGCGTTGCGATTGCATCGATCCCTCCATAGCAGGGCGATCCCACTGGATCGAAGAGAATTATTGCCGCGCTGAAAACAGCGAATTTGCGCCATATCAACTGCTGAAGCGATCGTTGCAGGGCCGTCCAAAAGGAGCAGCTTTCGAAAAATCAATCTGGGCAACTTGACTAAGATCAATCGGCCAACTGAGACGGCCGCTACGCTTCCATAGTGCTTGCATTGGATCAAACAAGACCAGGGGGAATGCGATGAGTCTGCCGCCAAAAGTATGTTGGTTCGAGGGACTGGCGCTGTCGCCGCAACAGTTCCAGCAGCAGGATCTGTATCACGAGGCGCGCCTGCAGCACGTCGCCACCGCGCTCAATGCGCACCTGTGGGGCGTGCGGGCGATCGAGTGGGATAGCGCTGCCTTGGTGAACAACTCGTTGCAAGCGACGGCTGTGTCGCTCATTTTTCAGGATGGTGAAGTCTATGAAGCATCGGCGATCGAAAAGCTGCCGACGCCGATCGATCTGCGCGCACTACCGGCCAGCGTTCAGCACTGTACTTATTATGCCGCCTTACCTCGACTCAATCCCTACGGCGACAACGTGTCGCGTACGTCCGACGAGCGCGATACGCGCTATGCCTCGCGGGACCGCGACACCAACGACCTGTATTCGGAGGCCATCGAAACGCCCGTTCTGTTTCTCCAGAAGAATGTACGACTGCTCTCGCAATTCCAGTCGCGTGATGCCTACGTCGCTTTCCCGATCGTGCGGATCCGGCGCAAGGCGAGTGGCGGCTTCGAACTCGACCCGGCCTTCTTCGCGCCGTCCTTGTCGACGGGAGCGTCGACCCCACTGCAGGCCATGCTGGCGGGCCTGCTCGCGCAGTTGTACGTGAAGATCGAGGCGCTGTACGGGCGCCACCGGCAGGTGAGCGATGATGTCTTCGAAATTCAAAACATCGACATCACCTCCTACCTTCTGCTCAACACCATTACCAGCGCCAGTGCCTCACTGTCGCACTGTCTGCGCTACCGGGCCCACCACCCCGAGTTCCTGTTCGACAAACTCAGCGCACTCGCTGGCGGCCTGCTGGCATTCTCGCGCCGCTACAGCATCGACACCTTTCCCGCCTATGACCATGAAGATGCGGCAGCGGGCTTTCTCCAACTCGACGCCATCATCCGCGACTTGATCGAGGTGACCTTGTCCAGTCGCTATCACGTCATCGAGCTTGTCAGGGACCCGGCGCGGCCCACCCGCCATGTGGCCACACTCAGGGCGGACCTGGTGGACGAAACGACCATGCTGGGCATTGCAGTCAGCGCCGAGATGCCGGCACTCGAACTGGTCGCAGCCGTGCCAGCCCTTTTCAAGATCAGTGCACCGGCCAACATCGACAACATCATCCAGTACGCGCTGTCAGGTGTGAAGCTCATGCATATGGCGCAGGTGCCGGCCGCTGTACCTGTGCGGCCCAACACGCATTATTTTAGTTTGGAGAGCAAAGGTGATTTGTACGAAGCAATGCTGCGGAATCAGGCATTGACATTAGAAGCCGCCGGCGGGCTTCCGGGGTTAAAGGTTGAATTATTCTCCCTTGCCAAATAGCTTACGATAGCGACCATCCAGAATCAGCTGAACGGGAGCAGATTGAACGCTGCAACTCTAAACGCAGCGATGCCAAGGACCTGTATGTCAGGACCGGTGCTGGTTGGCTGTATCTGGCCACAGGCCAGGCCCGCAGCGCGTGTCGGGCCTGTCGCGCCATTTCGTCGTTATCCTTGCCGCAAGGGCGGGGCGCGAGACATCAGGCCACCTCAAATTACTGAACTTTGCCGTCATCAAGCAAGCCGTTCGGATACCTGCATGACGATTCGCGTTTGAATTGCCGCTGGTTTCGGTGCGCGTGATCAGTCGGTTGCTGCGGCGCCACGCTTTTGCCCTGGCCGCATGGATGGCGTGGCGCCATTGATCCTGCGCAAATTTCCAAAATCAAACAGCGCAATACTTGCCCTCGGCCAGTTGGACTCATCTGGCGATGGAGGTGCAATGACCCACCAATACCTGAACGAAGCAGCGGCCGACATCGCCACCCTGTCCGTGTTCGGCAAGGCCTCGCAATTGAACCGGCTGCTGCGCCTGGACTTTCCGTTCGACGACGGTCCCGAAAAAGGCACGCTGCTGGTCAACACCATGCACGCGCGCGAAGAGCTGTCGCGCGACTTTCGCATCGACCTGGAACTGCTCTCCGACAACGCCTTCATCCCGCTCAACGCGATGATGGCGAAAATGGCCACGGTGTCGCTGGTGCGCGCCGACGGCTCGCTGCGCTACTTCAATGGCTACGTGAGCCAGTTTGAGTTGATCAAGACCGACGGCGGTTTCGCTTTCTACCGCATGGTGCTCAGCCCCTGGCTGACGTTTGCCCGGTTGCGCGAAGACTGCGTCTCATTCCAGCGCAGAACCTTGGTCCAACTGACCGAAACGACCTTCGGCCATTACCTGGAGCGCGACTATCGCATCGCCCTCACCGACGATGACCCCGTGCTCAGTTGCGCCAACCAGTACAACGAGACCGACTACAACCACCTGCACCGCCGCTGGGAAGCGCTCGGCCTGCACTATACATACGAGCACCGCGCCGACGGGCATACCTTGTGCCTGGCCGACAACACGGCGTTCGCGCCCTGGATCGACATGGGCAATCAGGGCGACATCGGTGAAATGGTGTTTCGCAACGAATCGGGCGCCACCGAGGCCGACGGCATCAAAAGCTGGCAACCGGCGCGGCGGATCGGCAGCGGTGCGCTGACGTTGACCAGTTTCGACTATAAAAAGCCGCGCCCCCAGCGCGCGCATGGCCTCTCCGCCAACCGCCAGGATAGCGTGACTGCCTACGAGCGCTTCAGGAACACCGGCGCCTACGGCTTTCGCGACCACGCCCGCGGCGAGGCGCTGGCCACGCGCAGCATGCAAGAACTCGACGCCATGACGCAGTTTTTTCACGCGCGGGGCAACGACCGCAACGCCCAGGCGGGGCGCAGTTTCCGGCTGCTGGGCCACTTCAGCAGCGAGCCGCCGAACATGGACATGGCCATGCGCGACTACGTCATCGTCGCCATCGACCACCACGCCAGCAACAATTACCAGGCCGGGCCGGGCGCGCCCTCGCACTACAACAACGACATGACCTGTATCCGCCAGAGCGTGCGCTGGCGCCCCGGTCGCGGCTACAACAGCGAGCGCTGCCTTGACCCCGGCGTGCAGACGGCGCTGGTCGTCGGTCCCGCCGGCCAGCAGATTCACACGGACAGCCTCGGCCGTGTAAAAGTGCAGTTTCACTGGGACCGCGCCGGCCAGTATGACGAGGCAAGTTCGCAGTGGGTGCGCGTGGCCATGCCGGTGGCGGGCGGCCAGTTTGGCCAGATCGGCGTGCCCCGGGTTGGCCAGGAAGTGGTGGTGCAGTTTTTGGATGGCAACGTCGATCATCCGCTCATCACCGGGATCGTCTACAACAGCGAAACGATGCCGCCCTGGCAGCTGCCAGGCCAGGCCGTCCTGTCGGGCTTGCGCAGTCGCGAGCTGGACGGCGGCGGGCGCAGCAATCATCTGGTGCTCGACGATACCGCCGGTAAAATTCAGGCGCAGCTCAAGAGCGACCATCTCGCCAGCCAGCTCAGCCTCGGCCATATCCACCGCATCGAAGACAATGCCGGACGCAAAGACGCGCGCGGCCAGGGCTTCGAGCTGCGCACCGACGGCCACGGCGCCGTGCGGGCGCAGCACGGCCTGCTGCTGAGCACAGAAGGACGGCCCAACGCCGGCGCCCATATCACCGACATGGCGCCGACGCTGGCGCGCATGGCCCAGGGTCAGGCCTTGCACGAGAGCCTGTCGCAGATCGCCCAACAGGCACAGGCGCACCAGCCGGGCGACCAGGATCAGGTTGCCGCCGCGCTGCAGGCGCAGCTCGACGCCATCAAAGGCCAGGGGGGCCTGCCTGCGCAAGGTGAATTCCCGGAATTCCAGGCGCCCCACCTGACGCTGGCCAGTGCCGCCGGCTTTGAGGCGAGCACCCAGGGTTGCACCCATCTGATGAGCGTGGAGCACACCGCCCTGACCAGCGGCGGCCATGCCAGCCTCTCTGCGGGCAAGAGCCTGCTCGTGAGCGTAAAGGAAGCGGTGCGCATGTTTGCCTACAAGGCTGGCATGAAACTGGTGGCGGCCAGCGCCGACATCGACATCAGCGCCTTGAAAGACAGCGTCAACATCCTGGCCAAGCTCAACATCACCCACACCGCCAACCGGATCACGATCACGGCAAAGGAAGAGGTGGTGATCAACGGCGGCACCAGCTTCAGCCGCTGGAACGCAGCGGGGATCGTCCATGGCACCAACGGCACCTGGCGCCAACACGCGGCGCAGCACAGCCTGGTCCCCGCCAGCAGCGAAGGCACGCCGGCCTTGCCGCAGACCGTGCAGCTGGCGCCGGGACAGCTCGACCTGTATCACCAGTACGTGAACCTGGAAGGCAGCAGGAAGCAAGGCGTCGAGCAAGGCGACTACACCGTCGTCGACGCCGAAGGTGGCGTCCACCAGGGAACGCTCGATGGCAATGGCTTCGCCAGCGTGGCCGGCCTGCCGATGGGAATGGCGACGGTCAGCTACGGCAAGGACCCGCGCGACCCGTGGGATGAAGGCAGCTACTTCGGCCAGGCAAGCGAATGGCCGAACGTGGCGCCGTCCGAGGCTGGCGTCGCTGCCGCTGGCGCGGCTGAACCGCCTCTCGCCGGCGCCAACGCTGCGGCAGGCAATCTCAACGGCGCAGCCGACCAGTTCGGCGCGATTGCGCAAGCTGCACAGCAAGCGGCAAGCGCGGTGCAGGCGCTGCCAAAAGGCGGCGCACAAGGATTGCTGGCGCCGCTCGCACAGACGGCCCTGGGCCATATTGCGGGCAACGTTGCGGCCAAGCTCACGGGCGGCGCGTCGACCCTCGTTTTGCCCGGATCGCTGCCGCGCATCGACGCTGAAATCGCGCCCGCGCCCCTTCAAAAATCCGTCCTGTAAAAGGCCGCCATGACCGCGCCCACGCCAACCCCGACGAAACCGGCCGAACGCGCGCCGGAAGTGGCCGTCGCCCCGCTCGACACCATCGACCCGCAAGACATCGGCGCCGGCGCCGCCGCCTTCGACCAATGGCTGCGCACGATCAGCGACGACTACATCACGCTGGAGCGCCTGAGCACAGTGGCCGGCAGCCTGCCGGTGATCGGTAACATCATGGCGCTGATCGACACCATCATGGAGATGGTGGGGATCGTCCAGAAGCACATCAACAAGAAGGAAATCGATTTCCTGCAATGGGTCAGCCTGGGCATCAACCTGATCGGCGTGATCCCGGTGCCGCCGGCGATGAGCGCGGCGCGCATGAGTTTGCGGCCGGCGCTGCACCTGGTCCGGCAAAAGCTGGCACTGGGCGTCAAGGACCTCGGCGCTGCAGTGATCGAGGTGCTGGTCATGCACCTCAACGCCACGCTGGCCGGTGAGCTCGAGACCTTCATCGACGGCGCAATGGGCAAGCTGGCAGGGATGCTCGACGAGTGCGCCACTCTTGCCGACGGTATTGCCGACGATCTGATCAGCATCCTCAAGCGCTGCATTGGCACGGAACCGCTGTTCAAGGTGGCATCGCGCGCGGAAGTGGCGGACAAGCTGCACGACCCCAAGGTGGAGAGCAGCTGGCGCCGCATGCTTGGCGCCCTCAGCCAACAGTACAAGAAGAGCGCGAATTACGTTGTTGCCGTAGCAGCGAGTCAGCTGCCGCACAACGCGGTAGCGGGCATAACAAGCATCATCGGCCACCTGACCGACTTCAAACCGGCGTTTCGCGGCAAGCTCGCCGCCCTGGCCGACGAACGGGCGCAAATGAGCATCCGCTGGATACTGATGCGGCTACGCGACGCGGTCGTCAAGCACAAGAAGCGCTATCCGGCCATGGTCCCGTCGGCCAAGGGGGCGGACCACAAGAAGAACAACCCGGGCCACGAGCTGGGCGCCATCGGCCGGCAAAGCCCGGCCACGGGCGACGCCAACGCCTGCAAGCTGTGCCCTGCCAAAGGCGGCACCGCGCACTCGATCAGCTTCGCCACCGGCGCCGAAACGTTTACCCATACCGACTTCGTGCTCGATGCGCCGCTGCCCATCGAGTGGAGCCGCACCTACCGCAGCGATCTCGTGGCCTACGACCGCGGCCCTCTCGGCGCGCGCTGGCTGACCCCGTACAGCACCCGCATCGACGTCGTCGGCCAAGGCAAGCCGAGCGCCCTGCTCTATCACGCCGCCGACGGCCGCAGCCACCGCTATGCGTGGCTGGGCATCGGCGAGAAGCACCACGACCCGGTCGAGCAAATCACCCTCACCCGCATGAGCGCCACCCTGCTCACGCTCGACTTCGGCAAGCCGCTGCCAGAGGGCGAGCCCAGCCCTTGGCGCGAAACCTATGAACTGGTCGACACCGTGCGCGCTAAGGCAGCCACGCTGGGCAAGGAGCATTTCCGGCTGATCGCGCTGCACGCCAAGGACGGCGCCGCCCTCGGTCTGCGCTACGACCACATCGTCGCCGGCGAGGCGGTGCTCAGCGACATCGTCAGCAAGCAGGGCGAGACCGTCGTCGCCCATGCCGGTACCCAGATCGACGTCAACAGCGGCCGCATCCGCGCGCTGTGGGAAATCCGCGACGGCGCGCTGGTGCGCCAGCTCGCCGCCTACGACTACGACGACCACGACGACCTTGTGCGCGCCCAGGACGACAACGCCGCCGCCTGGCACTACCAGTACGACCGCCACCTCGTCACCCGCTACCTCGATCGCACCGGGCGCGGCATGAACCTCGCCTACGACATCGGCAGCGCTCCGCACGCAAAAGCGATCCGCGAGTGGGCCGACGACGGCAGCGACGACACCCGGCTCGAATGGGACAAGAACATCCGCCTGACCTACGTGACCGACGCGCTCGGCCACGAGACGCGCTACTACTACGACATCGCCGGCTACACCTACCGCATCGTGTATCCGGACGGGGGCGAGGAATGGCTGTTCCGCGACGCCGCCAAGAACGTCGTGCGCCACATCCACGCCGACGGCAGCAGCGAGCATCACCGTTACGACGCGCACGGCAACCTGATTACGCACACGCGCGCTGACGGCAGCCAGGTCCATTTCGAGTACGACAGAGCGCACCGCGTCACCGGCATCCGCGACGCCGAAGGCGGCACCTGGAAGCGCGACTACAACGCCCAGGGCCAGCTGGCCGAACAAACCGACCCGCGCGGCAACAAGACCGCCTACGCCTACGACAAGGCCGGCCGGCCCGTCGCCATCACCGACGCCAGGGGCGGCGTCAAAAAGCTCGCCTACAGCGCCGACGGCAAACTGGCCAGTTACACCGACTGTTCCGGGCACAGCAGCCAGTGGGAATACGACGAGCGCCAGCGCCTGGTCAAGCGCATCGACGCCGCCGGCAACGTGACGGGCTACCGCTACACGCCGCTCAGCGCCGAAACGCTGGCGCAAGCGCACAGCGAAGGCAGCGGCAACGCCAATGGCAACTACCCCGGCCAACTGGAAGCGGTCATCCACCCCGACGGCAGGCAGGAGCAGCTGCGCCACGACGCCGAAGGCCGGCTGCTGGCGCACACCGACGCGCTGCAACGCACCACCGCCTACCGCTACACCGCGGCCGGATTGATCGCCAGGCGCACCGACGCGCTGGGACACAGCCTGCACTACCGGTGGGACGCGCTTGGCCGCCTGTCCGCGCTGGAAAATGAAAACGGCAGCGTCTACCGTTTTCAGTACGACCCGGTCGGCCGCCTGCTGCAGGAACAGGGTTTTGATGGCAAGGCGACCGAGTACCGCTACGACGCAGCCAGCGGCGTGCTGGCGGAAACCATTGAAGCGGGCGTGACCACCCGGCTCGACTTCGACCCCATGGGGCGGCTCCTGAAACGCCGCGCCACGGCCACCGGCCAGTCCGAGCAGATCGAAACTTTTGCTTACAACGCCAACGGCCAGCTGGCCGAAGCGAACAACGAACACGCCAGGTTGCAGTGGTTTTACGATGCCGCCGGCAACCTGGTGCGCGAGCACCAGCACTACCAGGGCCCGTTCTACGCCGACAAACGCACTGCGGTCTGGCACCACCACCACGACGAACTCAACGAGCGCACCGGCACCACCCGCCCCGACGGCCACCGCATCGACTGGCTCACCTACGGCGCCGGCCACGTGCACGGCCTGCTGCTCGATGGACAGGACCTTGTCTCCTTCGAGCGCGACGCGCTCTACCAGGAAACCGGCCGCACCCAGGCCAACGGCCTTCTGCAGACGATGAAGTACGATCCGGCCGGCCGCCTGATCGAGCAGCAGCTCGGCGCCATCGACCAGGTCGGCCGAAAGGGCCGGCATGCTTACACAGCACCGTACCGTCCCGACGTCCAGGCCGGCATGCAAACTGCCATTCATCGGCGCTACGGCTACGACCCATCCGGCCAGCTGACCAGTATCGAAGACGGCCGGCGCGGACGCATCGAGTACCGCTACGACCCGGTCGGACGGCTGCTGTCGGCAAGCAGCGCACTGGCCCAGGAAACCTTCGCTTTTGATCCGGCCGGGAACATCCAGGTGCCCGATCCCGCGCAGCAGGCGCCCCTCACCCGCCGCGCGCCGCTGCCGAAGCTGCTCGACAACCTGCTCAAGGACTATGCCGGCGTCCGCTACCGCTATGACGAACGCGGCAACTTGGTGCAACGTACCCAAAACGGCGAGCGGTCGGCGTATGAATGGGATGCGTTCAACCGGATGACCCGCGCCACGACCTCGCACGGCGTGACCACCTTCGCCTACGATCCGCTGGGGCGGCGCATCGCCAAGCACAGCCAGGCGATGGAAGGCACTGCCTTGCGCGAGAGAAGCCGGACCATGTACGGCTGGGACGGCGACACGCTGGCGCTGGAAAGCAGCGTGCACCAAGGCTATGCGGCGGGCGAACGGACCGTGCACTACGTCTACGAGCGCGACAGCTTCGTGCCGCTGGTGCAGGCTACCCGAAGGGGATCGCTGAAACTGGCACCCACCACCGATGTCAAAGCGCTTATGGCGGGCAACGACGGCAAATATGACAATGCGCTCGATCCGCTATGGAATGGTGAAGCCGAGCAGGAATCCGGGCCGTTCGGGAAGGAAGAGATCGCTTTCTATCAATGCGACCATCTGGGCACGCCGCAGGAATTGACCGACCATGAAGGCAAGGTCGCATGGTCGGCGCAGTATAAGGCGTGGGGGGAAGCGAAAGAGGCGATCAGCGAGGCGGCGCGCAAGGCGGGGATGCGCAATCCGATACGGTTTCAGGGGCAGTACCTTGATGATGAGACGGGGCTGCATTACAACCGGTATCGGTACTACGATCCGGACAGCGCTCGTTACATAACAGCTGATCCTATCGGTCTGCTCGGCGGGATGAATGCCTATCAGTACGCGCCTAATCCGACGGGTTGGATCGATCCTCTGGGTTTGCGCCCGGAGAAGAAGAAAGCAGCTTGCCCTATATGTAGTGGAACGCCATGTAAAGGCACGCAAAATCCGTCGCGGGCTGCAGCAAGATTTCAAAGCGGCGATGCTTACCCAAATAAAGACCGCTGGTCGAATGTGATGCTGGCCAAAGGAACTACTATCTATACTCTCTATCCTTACGGTAAGAAGCCGGGCGGTTTCTTTGCTGACGAGTCTACTCTAGAAGCATCAAAGAAATCAGTTAGTGCATATCATGAGGCTACCCAAGTAGGGCATGCTGGAAATAATCCTAAAGTCTTCAAATTCCGCGCAAGGGAGAAGGTACAGAAATTCACGCTGAAAGAAGATCTTTGCGTAGCGACAGCCTACGCATTAGCTAATGACCAATACGGACAAGGGGGCGGAGTGCAATATTACATTGCGGCAAACGATCGAGGGAGCATGAAAAAGGGCTCACTTATGGAGTTAACAAACCCATGATAAATTTTATTGAAGGAAAAATCAATGTCGGTGAGAAAAATATCTCCGTCGTGTCTGATTATGAATATCTAAATGCTCTTAGCGAAGAAGGTTCAGTTGAGAAACGAAGAGACCCTGGTGGAGGGGAGCCTTATTTTTACGCCGAAGCGGTTGCGGATGGCATGAGATTTGGCATTTTTATCTCTTTGCGAGATAGAAAAATCGACTGGTTACGATTGAGCTGGTTAGACAGTTCTATGAAAGGATGGGACGACGTAAGCGAAAAAGCTGTGAAAGGTGAATATCGTATTTTATTGGGTTTAATCGAAAAACTGGTCGGGCGGCCACCTGACAATAAAAAAGATAGACTGCGTTCGTGGCGCCTGAAGTGGGGACAACTTAACGTGAGCTATGACCTACGTGCCTTTCAGGCGGACATTTATATGAAGCCTGGGTTAGGTCAGTCCTGATCGTGCTGACTGAACCGCCAAGGCGTTTAGCTAATGATCAGCACGGTCCGGGCGGCGGAACGCAGTATTACATCACCGCAAAAAATCGTAAAAGTATGAAAAAAGGATCAACGATTAATTTGACAAGCCCATGATTAATTTTTTTAAAGGGCAGATCAATCTCGGCGCGAAAAATATTCGTACTGTCTCTGATGATAAATATATAAATACTCTCGCCGAAGAAGGTCTGATTGAAAAGCGAGAAGACGGTGTAGGCAGTTACTATTACGTAGAGACCGTAGCAGACAATATGAGGTTTGGCATTTTCATCAGGTTGTCAGAGAAAAGTATTCTTCGGTTAGTATTGCGCTGGTTAGATGGGCCATGCACCAGCAAAGGGTGGGACGATGTAAGTGAAAAGTCGGTGAAAGAGGAATATCGTCTCCTTTTAAATTTTGTAGAAAAAATGGTCGGAGGTCCACCTGATAATAAAAGAGATAGGCAGCGTACGTGGCGCTTCGCGTGGGGGCAAGTTGACGTAAGTTATGAATCACGTGACTTTGTGACACAAATCTACATGAAACCCCGGTGAGGTCGTTCGAGAGAAGGTTTGCGATGAACCGCGCACTCGATCAGCTTCGCCACCGGCGCCGAAACTTTTACCCATACCGACTTCGTGCTCGATGCGCCGCTGCCCATCGAGTGGAGCCGCACCTACCGCAGCGATCTTGTCGCCTACGACCGTGGCCCTCTCGGCGCGCGCTGGTTGACCCCGTACAGCACCCGCATCGACGTCGTCGGCCAAGGCAAGCCGAGCGCCCTGCTCTATCACGCCGCCGACGGCCGCAGCCACCGCTATGCGTGGCTGGGCATCGGCGAGAAGCACCACGACCAGGTCGAGCAAATCACCCTCACCCGCATGAGCGCCACCCTGCTCACGCTCGACTTCGGCAAGCCGCTGCCAGAGGGCGAGCCCAGCCCCTGGCGCGAAACCTATGAACTGGTCGACACCGTGCGCGCTAAGGCAGCCGCGCTGGGCAAGGAGCATTTCCGGCTGATCGCGCTGCACGCCAAGGACGGCGCCGCCCTCGGTCTGCGCTACGACCACATCGTCGCCGGCGAGGCGGTGCTCAGCGACATCGTCAGCAAGCAGGGCGAGACCGTCGTCGCCCATGCCGGTACCCAGATCGACGTCAACAGCGGCCGCATCCGCGCGCTGTGGGAAATCCGCGACGGCGCGCTGGTGCGCCAGCTCGCCGCCTACGACTACGACGA
>NZ_JAQQPS010000060.1:0-2948 GCF_036688685.1 Massilia sp. S19_KUP03_FR1
CATCGAGCACGAAGTCGGTATGGGTAAACGTTTCGGCGCCGGTGGCGAAGCTGATCGAGTGCGCGGTGCCGCCTTTGACGGGGCACAGCTTGCAGGCATTGGCGTCGCCGGTGGCCGGGCTTTGCCGGCCGGTGGCGCCCAGCTCGTGGCCCGGGTTGTCCTTCTTGTGGTCCGCCCCCTTGGCCGACGGGACCATTGCCGGATAGCGCTTCTTGTGCTTGACGACCGCGTCGCGCAGCCGCATCAGTATCCAGCGGATGCTCATCTGCGCCCGTTCGTCGGCCAGGGCGGCGAGCTTGCCGCGGAACGCCGGCTTGAAGTCGGTCAGGTGGCCGATGATGATTGTTATGCCCGCTACAGCGCTGTCCGGCAGCTGGCTCGCTGCCACGGCAACAACGTAGTTCGCGCTCTTTTTGTACTGTTGGCTGAGGGCGCCAAGCATGCGGCGCCACCTGCTCTCCACCTTGGGGTCGTGCAGCTTGTCCGCCACTTCCGCGCGCGATGCCACATTGAACAGCGGTTGCGTGCCAATGCAGCGCTTGAGGATACTGATCAAATCGTCGGCAATACCGTCGGCAAGTTTGGCGCACTCGTCCAGCATCCCTGCCAGCTTGCCCATTGCGCTGTCGATGAAGGTCTCGAGCTCGCCGGCCAGCGTTGCGTTGAGGTGCATGACCAGCACCTCGACTACTGTGGCGCCGAGGTCCTTGACGCCCACCGCCAGCTTTTGCCGGACCAGGTGCAGGGCCGGCCGCAAACTCATGCGCGCCGCGCTCATCCCCGGTGGCACCGGGATCACGCCGATCAGGTTGATGCCCAGGCTGACCCATTGCAGGAATTCGATTTCCTTCTTGTTGACGTGCTTCTGGACGATCCCCACCATCTCCATGATGGTGTCGATCAACGCCATGATGTTGCCGATCACCGGCAGGCTGCCGGCCACCGTGCTCAGGCGCTCCAGCGTGACGTAGTCGTCGCTGATCTTGCGCAGCCATTTGTCGAACGCGGCGGCGCCGGCGCCGATGTCTTGCGGGTCGATGGTGTCGAGCGGGGCGACTGCCACTTCCGGCGCGCGTTCGGCCGGTTTCGTCGGGGTTGGCGTGGGCGCGGTCACGGCGGCCTTTTATAGGACGGATTTTTGAAGGGGCGCGGGCGCGATTTCAGCGTCGAGGCGCGGCAGCGATCCGGGCAAACCGAGGGGGGGGGCAGCGACGGCGGCGCCAAGCTTGCCGGCCCTGGCGGCACCGCCCGTGAGCTTGTCCGCAACGTTGCCCGCAACCTGGCCCAGCGCCGTCTGCGCAAGCGGCGCCAGCAATCCTTGTGCGCCGCCTTTTGGCAGCGCCTGCACCGCGATTAATCCGGCCGATAATGACCGGGATAAAAATGCCTGCTCTGCTGGCTAGCGTGCGCGACTGTGCCGAGCTGCTGTTCGATCAGGCGGTTGGGACGTACTTTATCGTTGCAGCAGGCCGTTGGCTTGGGTGCGGCCGGTTTCGTAGTACAGTGCCTCGATCCCGAAACGACGTGACGTTCTGCCCGTCGAGCAGTAGACCATGCACTTCCTGCCGAGCCCGATTACTTAGAATCGCCCCGCTCTTCAATCTCCTTAATCTCTTGCAATAGTCCGCGCGCCAGCTTTTCTCCCCTATCCGCAGCCTTCGTTGCCCAATATTTTGCCTTTTCCAAATCATACCGAGGACTCCCTTGACGTGAAAGATCAAAGGCTAAGCTATATTCTGCATCTCGCAAACCTTGTTCAGCAGCCTTTTCCAGCCACTCTGCACCCTTAATTCGATCACGAACTGCAAACTCGTAGAATAGCCATAGTTTTTTAGATGCCTCTCCATCTCCATCTTGAGATTTTTTCTGATAGTCTATTATTTCCTCTTTACTAAGTTTAAAGGACATGCCAGGCGTGATAGGGGCTCCAGGGTTTTCCATTTTTTTTCCTTTATAAAGGTCAGATTAATATATTCATTATGTGAAATCGAGTATTCCTTATAAAACATATTTATACTTAGCATTAGTTTTTATTTTTTCATTTAGAAGAAAAAGAATTTGCGGAATTTGAATTTTTTCCATTTCCCTGGTTGTGAAGTATCCATTATGTCTTCTCCATCTAGATTTCGCTTCATTCCCATTGGAACTGTTTCCCCATTAGAATAAATCCACAATATTTTATCAGGCGCTTTCACTGGCGATTTTAACTCCTTTGCTAATTTCTTCGCGATTGGGTCGGTGCCTTGACCTGTCTCACAAGAGAATAATTGGACAGGCATGCCGCACTCATATTTGGGATGATTCCTAATTCTTAAGGCTAATTCTCGCGCCGAGAGAGGTTTATTTTCGGAAGTCAAGATGCTTTGCGAATTTCCATGCCCGCCGACTGTAAAAGTTCCTGGGGGACTAGGGATATTTTCTGCGTATTCTCGGATTGCTTCATGCGAAGGGAACATATTTATGTCGACAAGTCCAAGCGGATCGACACCTCTTGCCGGGTTATTTTGAACATAGCGCCGAGTATGAGCACCGCCCGATAAACCAATTGGGTCATGAGACAAATAGCAACCACATTGAGGATCATAGTACCGATACCGGTTGTAATGCAGCCCCGTCTCATCATCAAAATACTGCCCCTGAAACCGGATCGGATTGCGCATCTCCGCCTTGCGCGCCGCCTCGCTGATCGCCTCCTTCGCTTCCCCCCACGCTTTGTACTGCGCCGACCAGGCGACCTTGCCTTCATGGTCGGTCAATTCCTGCGGCGTGCCCAGATGGTCGCATTGATAAAACGCGATCTCTTGCTTCCCAAACGGTTCGGCTTCCTGCTGGGATTCACCATTCCATAGCGGATCGAGGGCAATGTCGTACTTGCCGTCGTTGCCCGCCATAAGCGCTTTGACATCGGTGGTGGGTGCCAGTTTCAGCGATCCCCTTCGGGTAGCCTG
>NZ_JAQQPS010000061.1:0-2700 GCF_036688685.1 Massilia sp. S19_KUP03_FR1
CGCCGGCCCGCGCCACGTGCACCTGCATGCCTTCAACAGGCTGGCCGTCGGTGGCGCGCAGCAGGCGCGGGATGCGCGCGAATTCGCCTTCCGAAAATGTGGGCAGCGCGGTTTTGCCGCTGGCAGGGCCATTCCAGTGGTGCCCATCGGTGTTGATCGTCATCGCCCCCGGCCCGCCGATTTCCACGTTGCCGCCCTTGAGGGTGAGGTAGGCGCCGCCGGTGACGACAAACGTGATTTCCTTCTCCGCTATGAGTTCGCCTTTCGCGATGAAACAAACCTCGTGGCCTTTCACACGGCACACGCAATGGTCGCCCCTGTGCGCCATGGCAATGCCCATCACGGTTGTATGCGGTGCGGCGGAAACCACTTTGCCGCAGTGGCTGGATGATCGTTCATTTGGATCACACGACGCATGGGATTCCTCTCGTCGATTATTGGGAAAAGCCTTGTGGCCAAGTTGGCGGTGCATCATTGCGCAGGCCCCACCACGGCAAATACGCATGGTTGCCGCCCCGGGCGCGGAACCAGGGTGCGTCGGGTATGATCGGTCGCACGACGGGCGGCGGCAGCACGACTGTGGCGGTAAGCTCCTCATGGTCGGTGGTGCCGGCCACCAGCACGTTCTTGCCGAAGTGGTTAGCGTAGGCAATCGCCAGCGCGACATTCGTAAGGGCCGTGCCCGCACCCATTTCGCCAAGCAGCGCGGGGGTATTGAAGGTCTGCTTCATAAAGTCGAGCTCGGGGACTTCTTCGGTCATGGTGCGGGCCAGGACGGCCAGGCGGTCGGACGAGTCGCGGTGCAGGTTGGCGGCGTCGTGGATGACGAAGCCGATTGAGGTTTTCTGGATGCCGGCGTTCGCGGCGGCTTTGTCGAGCGCCGCTTTCCAGGCTTGCAGGGGGCGTGACTGGCCGTTGTCGCTTGCCTCGAATGCGCTGGCTTTTCTGACGGCGGGGTAGGGCAGCCATGCCAGTGGTGCGCGGTCAGTTTTATAGTCCGGGCCGGCCAGGACGAGCAGAACCATGTTCTCGTTGATTTGCGCATCCTTAGGGCGGCTGGGGGCGTCCCAGTTCATCACCCAGACAGTTTCGGCAGGGTGGGCTTGCAGATAGTCTAGGCCCGCCGCGAGGGAGGTGAAACCGGCGTTTGGACCACCGATCGTCAGTCGTACGTCTGGGGGCGTGCTACGGGTCCATGAATTTGGGAACCATTGATTTCCGATATCGAAGCTTTTGATAATATTTTCGCGCGCAGCACCGGCAGCCTCGACCGGATCAAGTTTGCCACCAGGAAGAGCGTATTCCACGTGAATGCCGGCGAGTTCACGCCAGGTCGTCTTATCCTTCAGCGAGTGTGCATTGTAAAAATAGTCTGAATCGGTGAAGTAAATATCTCGGAACAAATGTGTCAATTCTTCCAGATAGCTGTAGTGATAATTTTTTAAAGATGCAGTGCCATTGATTCCGCTTGCTATATCAGCGATCGATTGTAAAGTTCCATATTTTTTGGGGTTCGATTTGACCTTGTCGTCATCCTTGTTTGGCCAGGCCAGCCCCATGGTCCACAACAGTTGCCACTCAGCGGGGTAATCACGCCGCTGAAGCGGATTCAACCATTGCAGGCCGACGACCTGGGCCATATAAGGCTTCTGGACTGCCGGTAGCGCGGTGGATATCGTGGGTGCTGCTTTGGTCATATTCGCAGCAAGCAAAGTCGTCAGCGCCAACACAATGCCGGCTCCGAGAGTCGGCAGCGCAAACAAGCGCAGGCTCAGTTCCCCATCAGTCATCCGGTGCGTGCCGTCGGTTTCAGTCCGATAGCTCCAGTAAGAAGTGAGAAAAAAAAGCGTGACCAGCGCAACCACGCTGCAGGCGGCGCGGCGCGCCCACGTTCGGATAAAGATCGTCATGGAATTTCCCCGTTCATTTTGAAAAAATCTCACGCTTGTCGATAATTTTGGATGGCATGCTGCCCTCATCTGTCTTAGTAGCCCAGTCCATGGCAGAGCGGTTTCTGAAAAGGCCGTTCAAGAAATAATCATGAAACGCTGCGTTTGGCTCGTCTTTATCGATTTCTTTCAGATAGCGCCAATCCGCCAACACGCGCAAGGCGGCCAGATCGTCCGGCCTGATGCGGCAAACACCAATGGCCACGTCATATGCCAGCGCCTTCTGCGCATGCATGCCGTTGGTCATGATGGTCGAGTGGTCGGTCGCATGCGTATCGATGTTATCGGCCAGCGCTTCCTTGATCTTGTCGTTACGCCATGCCGTGTACCGGGCACTGGCGCTTCCCGGCGAGTCCTCTTCGGTCACCTTGTCCGTGTTTTTGTAAAGACCCTCGCGCTTCGCATCCATGCGCAACATGGCATGATGCTCGTAGCGCAGCGCGGCTTCACTGGCAACATCGCCTGCGGCGGCGTCGGTGCCTTTCAACTTCGCTTCTTTGGTCGCGTGGTTCGGCACCTTGCGGTCACCCGCATACGGGTCGCCGGCTTCCCGCTGGCGCGCCTTGTCGCGCGCTTCTCCCGGTGCATCCATGCCCTGGTCGAACGCGCTGCTAGCCTGGCCGAAGCGCATCGCTTCCGGCACGAATGCTTCAGGCAGTTCGGGCGCGGCCAGGGGCGTGGTCCAGTCGTTTGGCGGCAGGGCGTTGATACGCACGCTGGCCATGCCGGTGACGACATACATGATCGGCGC
>NZ_JAQQPS010000062.1:0-2432 GCF_036688685.1 Massilia sp. S19_KUP03_FR1
GGCGCGTTAAGTCCTTGAATGTAAACGTGTTTTCATGCCGGCCGGACGACGGTGCGGACTTGTGTATAACGAGGTGCAGTAAGGGGCGTGGCTAAATTCGGCATCTTGCATCCATCCTTTTTTGATCCATGAATCCGTGTGCGCAAGGATGGATGCAAAAAAGATGGGTGTCAATGGGCATACTTTGGCAGTACGGGCGTAAAAAAGCCCCTAAGCGGTTGATTCTTAGGGGCTTCTGGGCAAACTTTGGTAACGTTTGCGTTATCTCTGGCGGAGAGAGGGGGATTCTAATTCCCGATGGGTCTTGCCCCTATGATGCCCTTGTAGGGCGGGTTCCAGCCGGTTAAACTACTCCAAGTTCTTACTCCAACAAGGCAATTTCCATGGCTAACCTGAAGCTCCAAGGGTCGATTTATCATGCCCGGCTTACTGTCCCTAAGGACGTTAGGGACAAGTTCGGTAACAAGGCCGAAATGTGGCGTACCACGGGCACGGGTAATAAGCGCCTTGCAGCAATCCGTGGCGCTGAAATGGTCGCAGCATGGAAGCGCGAAGTTCTTTCCGCACGCAATGGTGTGGACGTAACTGAGTGGACGAAGTCGTGGGCGAAGCAGCTTCGGAGTTCTAGTGTCTTGCCGATGGATGATGACGCTCTGCCGGGCTACAAGTCGCCCTCGGAAAGGGAACTGGCTGAACTCGTCATGATTGACCAGTTAGAGGACATGGTTCAGGATCAACGCTTTACAGTCCCCCAAGCAAAGGATGCGTTTGAGGTCGCTATCGGCCAAAGGGCGATCCTTGCCGACTACAAGGAGGATTACATGGCGCAATACCGCAACCATGGGATCAAGACGAAGGCCGCTTACCAAGCCGCTGTAGAGCGGTTTGTGAACCAGTTTCCCGACGATCACAGTGTTACCCCTAAAGCCCTTAAGGCATGGGTTACCTCTATGGTCGATGAGGAGGAGCTTGCAGCAAAGACCGTTACCCGCATGATGAACCAAGCAAGGTCATTTTGGGCGTACCTGGTAGACCATGAAATCGTTGCTGATGCGCCAAACACCGCTGCCTTTGCGCAGATGAAAGTGCCTAAGACTGCCAAGAAGCAGGAGTCTGTGATCCCATTTTCCGCTGATGAGGTCGTTTCGATCCTTCGGTCGCCTGTAGCAGTTGAAGACCCTCAATTGACGCTGCTAATTACGATTGCCATGTACACCGGCGCACGCATCGAAGAGTTGGCGATGCTGAAGCGGTCTGATCTTGATTTCAAGTTGGAGGTCATCAATTTCAGGGGGACGAAGACCAAGGCCGCAGTACGTACTGTGCCAATGCACCCTGTTCTGATTCCGATTCTGTCAGGCATTAAGGGTGAAGACCCATACGTTATTGACGGCCTGAACACGGACGGTCGGGGCGAACGGGGCAAGGCTCTGGGGAAGCGGTTCGGTAGGCTTAAGACGACTATGGGATTCATTCCCCGTAGGCAGGTATTTCATAGCATTCGCGCTACCGTTGCCACACAGTTTGAACAAGCCCACGTGGGGGAGGGGGTAGCTGCTGACATTGTCGGCCATGAGAAGAAGACCATGACCTACGGGCTGTACTCCGGGGGGTCTAGCTTGGAGCAAAAGCGGGACGCTGTGCATAAGCTGAAGTACCCGCCACTGGTTCCCCTGTAGTCCTGTAGGCATGGTCAAACAGAAAAAGATGCCCCCTTATCAAATCTCCAACAGCAACAAAAGATTTGACCCTTTAGCGGCTTTTTGAAAACACTCAGAAATGAAGACCGGGGGGACTTGGAAATGGACCCACTTTCGTTTTACCGGGTTGTTATGCGAAGCTGACGTTCGGCAGGAATAGCTGCGAAACCAAGCCCTGTCTTGGTCAGCAAGTCATCAATATCGGCTTCAGTAGCCGGACGGCCATCGACCGAAACGGTCCAGAACGTTCGGTCAAAGAAAACTAGCTCCGAACTGCTACCGTCAACCTTCAAGGCAGCCTTCAAGAGAAGGTCGAAATTGGTCAGGCTACGGTACTCAAGGTCAACTTCGTTGTCAGAGGTGCGCACGATCTTAATATCTACATATTCGTTTGACATGCTTTGTGGTACGCCGATTGGCATCTGATCGCTGCGCATTTGTGTCTTTCTGATAATGGATAGGCTGACAACACTACGCTGTTGTCCAGTCATCGTCAATTGGTGCCGCATAGATGCATGCCAGTAGGAAACATGCGGCTTAAGGAGTCATCAGCTTCTTCTTGAATGGCTAAGGGTGGGTTCCATTAGGGTATACCCAAAACCACACCACATCTAGCATTCCGGATACACTTTATGGAGAGTCGCGGAGTGAGGGGTCTAACTGTAGCGACTCGTGGGATCATGTACCCATCCGCAGTTGGCCACTCTTCAAGGCCAGGCACGTTTTGCGTAC
>NZ_JAQQPS010000063.1:0-2430 GCF_036688685.1 Massilia sp. S19_KUP03_FR1
ATCGCACGGTGCAGCCCGGCCGCGTTTTTAAACTCGGCGGCCATTTCAGCGCCGAGCCACGCTCGATGGAATACGATTCCGAGCCGCGTGCCAGCATCGGCAGGCGCGAATACCTGATTCTCGATGTGCGGCACGAGGCCAGCAACAATTACCAGGCCGGACCCGGCGCGCCGTCGCACTACAAAAATACCTTCACCTGCGTTCGCAGCAGGATTCGCTGGCGCCCCGGTCGCGGCTACAACAGCAAAGCCTGCATGAATCCTGGCGTGCAGACGGCGATTGTCGTCGGGCCTGCTGGCAGCGAAATTCATACGGACAGCTATGGCCGGGTCAAGATCCAGATGCACTGGGACCGGCTGGGGCAGTACGACGAAAACAGTTCGCCGTGGATTCGTGTGATGGCGCCGGCGGCTGGCCATCAGTTCGGCCAGATTCGCTTGCCGCGTGTCGGCGAGGAAGTCACGGTGGTCTACCCTGACGGAAATATCGATCACCCCTTGATACTGGGTGCGGTCTACAACAGCCTGCACATGCCGCCGTGGGCGCTGCCGGAGCAGGCGCCGCTGGCAGGCTTGCGCAGCCGGGAAATGGGGGGCGGCACGCGCGGGAATCACCTGATCCTTGACGATACCAAAGGAAAAATCCAGGCGCAGCTGAAAAGCGATCATCAGTGCAGCCAACTGTCGCTGGGGCACATCACGCGCATTGAGGACAACGCCGGGCGCAAGGATGAACGTGGCGAGGGGTTCGAGCTGCATACCGAGGCCTGGGGCGTCCTGCGCGCCGGCAAGGGCATGCTGGTGACCACCGAAGCGCGTGCCCGCGCCGCGGGCGCGGTAAAAACCATGGACGAGAGCACCAGGCGCCTGGTCGCTGCCGCTACCTTGCAAAAGACCATGGCCGATGCCGCGCATCGCCACGACCTGCCCCATGCGGAAGGCGACCAGATCGACGTTGCAGCAAGCGTCAAGGACCAGAACGACACCATTGCCGGCGTCGGAGACGCCGCCATATTTCCAGAATTGGCAGCCCCGCACCTGGTGCTGGCCAGCCCTGCCGGCATCGCGTCGACCAGCAAACAATCCACCCACCTGGCAAGCGCCGACCACACCGCGCTTACCACTGGCAAGAACCTGTCGATTGCCACCGGCGACAGCCTGCTTGCCAGCGTCACCAACGCCATTCGACTGTTCGTCCACAAGGCAGGGATGCGTCTGATTGCCGCTGCCGGCAAGGTGCATATCCAGGCCCAATCCGACGATATTACCGCCATTGCCAACAAGGTGCTCACGCTTATCAGCGAGACCGATTGGGTGGATATTCGCGGCAAAAAGGGCGTGCGCCTGCACGGCGGCACGGCGATGCTGGAAATCAGTGACACGACACAGTTTTTTACGCCGTCACCGACGCTGTTTCACGGCAATCTCGAAACGCGGGCCCCAAAAAACCGGCCGCAATCGGATGCACCGACGCCAAAACATGACGATTTGCCGGAGTCGACCGAGCCGGAACACCTGTACCACGACATGCGCGCCCACCCCGCCGGCGGCAATTATGAATATCTCGCCTATGCCCTCTACAAAGGCGACACCAAAGTCGAAGACGGCATGACCGACCAGTTTGGTCGAGCAAAAATCCGCCATCAGGCAGGCACGCCCAGTTACCGCATCGTGATGGCGGATGGCGAGGAGTTTTTGCTGAATGTCACGGCGAAGGAGAAAGGGAAATCGCCGCCTGGCGCGGCGACGGCATCGATCGACACGCCGCCAGATCGGCAGCACGACTGAGCGATCAATCACCATCTCTGGAGCTGCACCATGACCGATCCAATCAAACGAATACAGACCATCCACACCAACGAACAGAAGCGGCAATCGAGCAGCTCGGCGCAGTGGTTACTGGAAAACAAATGCGACACGCATCCGATTTCCGATAACAGCAAGTTGACGATGATGATTTGCGGTGAAAAAGGCTTTGCCGATATCGCCAAGGAAATCGAGGCTGCCAAAGAGAGCATCGATATCTGTTTCTGGGGCTTCGACCCCGGTATGGAACTGGTGCGCGACGCAGGTGGTAAATGGCCGCGGGGAACGACGTATGGCGACCTGTTGATCGCCGCGGGCAAACGTGGTGTCCGCGTGCGACTGCTCGTGTGGTTCGACCCGCTTTCGATCACGGTGCCGAGCTTGAATCCAAGGAATATGCCTGGATACACACATGATGCCGAACACGATGAATATATCAAGCAGTACTTCAACCCAAAAGCATGCGCAAACCTTAGCGCGCCGTTCTGCCTGGATTGTCGCACGCGACGGATATTTGCATACAAGGCCAGGGAAAATGAAGTCGAACTCCAAAATGGGGCACGCAAAGACTACTGCAAACTCTGGTATTGGGCCGCGTTCAAGGGCTACCTCAAAGGGGTGCAGC
>NZ_JAQQPS010000064.1:0-1838 GCF_036688685.1 Massilia sp. S19_KUP03_FR1
CGGGAGCGAAACTGCATGGCGGTCGCGTCGCCAAAAACGTGGGAATCTTCCGAAAACGTCGATTGATCAGCGCTTCCCTAGAATAAGACCGCCAGAAATTCCATTAACAAAACTAGAAATCGGTAGATCTGGGACAATATGCCCCAAGGAGAACGGAAGTGTAATAACAAGGATTCGAATCGGCGCATTTAACGAAAATATATCAATTAACAGTGCTGGAAATGCTTGACAGACTATAGTTTCAAAAACCGGAATGAAAAATATTACAAAATACGGAAAAAAATTTCCCAATATCGATAATTGGCCATTCTTGAGGTCAGGCGCGTCGACGAACCATAGCATAAAAACCGAAGGAATAAGTGATGCGACAAAAGCCAAGCCAATAAAGATAAATTGGTTTTTCTCATGAATGCCGCTGAAATATCGCTCCATTTTTAGCCTCTAAAGCAGAATTGGAATTCCATTTTTGTTATGGCCGTACCATCATATTCGTTATTATTTGGATGCTACGAAGCGTACAAATTCATTGCTTAATATTCGCTCCCCAAAATTACTTAAAATAGACGCCTCAAAAAGGCTATCGCTGATTTAAATAGGGGACAGATCTTGGCGTGCCTCAGAATACTAAGCACGCCAAGCATTATTATCGTGCTATTTTGCCTTGTAGCCGTCAGAAAATCCCTCGATAAAATCGGCAGCCGCGTTGAGAATCAATAACCAAGCCATTTTCCCCCCGGAAACGTCGACTATTTCTTCCATTGTTAATTCTTGCATACATCCTCCATTAATAATTTATTACAATTGGTAAAATAATTTTACTATAGCGGACTCATCCAGTATTAGTGAAAATTTTCTAGGTGCGATCTCTCTAACGAAGTACGATCACCTCGGTGGCGCTTGGTTACGCTCCGCACGCCATAGCACCGAGCATATCCACTGATCCTGCATTAGCAGCCATCGCGCCAAAGCCATAGCCGAGCCAGTAGAAAAACGATTTCCCACCCGATACTTCGTTAACTTCTGCAATAGTAAGTTGTTGCATAATCTTCTCCAGAAATTTAAATGTTGATCGTCGCAAATACGACATACCAAGTTTTTCATAGGTAACTTATGTTTCACGTGCGACAAATCAAATACCATGCGTATTCAAAAGAATTGAGTTGATTCGCCTCATATTTTCGATACGGTTGGAGCCCTCACTCTCTTGGACAGAGGTCAGTTTGGTGCGCGAACTACGCGTGACGGGGACTCGCTGGTCGTTCAGGCCATGACATGTAGTGGTCAAGTAATTTCGGACACGACGATAAGTTCTTTCTCTGCCATTGTGCGTTCATAGGTAAGCGTCGTCCCACCCTTCCGATTACTCATATCTTTCGGATGCGAGATTAAAGCCAAGCAGCATGCCCGCGAGCCGGCGCATGCCTCGCCACATGACGATGTTTTCTGGTGGTGAGTCGTTGGAGCGAGCGAGGTACCCGCCGAGTTGTGCAATTTTTTCGAGACAGCGCGAAAGCGGTAGCTGCTTGCGGGATCGCTTGCTGTCGTTTAACAGGCAGTTGAATGCGTGGGCGATTTTTTATGAGAAATAATGAAACTTATTGGATTTAAATTCTCTAGATATAAATAAATACTTGCGATCATTTGATATAACGCAAATTAATTCCGTATTCCAATAGCTAAAAATCAACAAGTAAAATTTCGTTTTCGATATTCTTTATTTCACCCGAGCACTGTCCCTCTTGCAAAGTTCGGCGAGTTAGCCTAAGGAAGCGCTGATCAATCGACGTTTTCGGAAGATTCCCACGTTTTTGGCGACGCGACCGCCATGCAGTTTCGCT
>NZ_JAQQPS010000065.1:0-1760 GCF_036688685.1 Massilia sp. S19_KUP03_FR1
GTGTACGCAAAACGTGCCTGGCCTTGAAGAGTGGCCAACTGCGGATGGGTACATGATCCCACGAGTCGCTACATTTACCCACGTTTTTACCCATGTTGTTCGCCTTGCAATTGTACACTTTGATAGGACCTGAGAACCTTAGCGTACCGATTTTCCCGCGCCCTGTTCTCCCCGTCTTATTAAAATAATCTTAATGAACATTGAAAGGCAGAATTTGTTGTTGACTATTTCCAGTCGCCCCATCGTAAAAAGAAGAGCAAATATGGATCGCGAATGTCTAGTACTTCATTTTCAATGTCCCATTCAATAATTACTCGATTTTCGGCGTCATTCGCAATATCCGACATATGAGCACATGCACCTGTAACGCTGGAGCCACTTGGATTACCTTCTGGACAGACACCTGTAATTCGCGCTTGAAGGCTAGCATAACGAATTGTTCGCTCAGGAGGATCCGAAGATATGGCAAACAAAATTATTGGATATACATCTCTAATTGAACCGTCACTTACCTTATGCGCCGTTCTGTTTGTGCCCCTGGTTTTTGGGCCATCCCTCATTTTTGAGACTGTGGAAGAATAATCTGCAGATAATGCCGTACGTACGCATATTTTTCTAACAGTCTCTAGGTCACAGTCATAAACTATATCCGGCTGGCTGTCATAGAAGCCACCTTCAAAGCAAAGATTTAGACAGAGAGACTGCATCAATTGAGGTGATCCAGCTGCTTCGTCCGCCAAAGCGATTAATACGGCGGGCGTGACTTTTATTTTTAGTTCGTTGAAACCAAGATTAGCAATCTGTTGCAGTTCGCCTGCGTCCCAATAATCAAAGTCTATGCCAAAAATTCGGCCTCGAAGATCTGCATTTCCCCGGAGAACATCATCAGAATGGTATGGAACGGAAGCACAGATAAATGTTACACCGCCTCGCACGGCATCCTTAATTTCTTCTGAAATCTGTTTTTGAACCTCTTTATTTACATAGTGAAAATCGTCGATGAAAACTACAAAATCGGTGTTTCCTAGTTCTTTTATGAGTAAGTTCAAGTAGTCAGGAATATGCTCTTCTGCTTTAGTAACAGTACTCCCTTTTGTTCCAGCTATCGAGGCTTCAGCTTTAGCGAGAAAAGGAATGCTACCCCCTGCTGTTGCCCCTGCTGTCACTGAAGCAACAGCAGCGGTCGTCTCAGTAACTTTACTTGGTGTCCCAATTAAATCAAAGACACGGTCCCATAATTTCTTTGGTGAATCAATTCCTGCCCCTGTAACTTGAAGAAGCCGATCATGGCCAAGTGTTTTTTCAATAAAAACCGTTTTGCCTGACTTGGATGGTCCCGACAAAGAAATGACACATGGTCCAGAAAGTAGTGCTTCAGTTAGGTACTTTAATTTTCCTAAAAGATGATCTTCAATAAACGTTACGGAAGGTAACTTATTAGGGGTAAAAACATCTGTAACTTTCATTCGCATCTCCGAAATTTATGTTTTTGTAACAATACGATAACTAGGCATCCAAGCAAACCATTATAAAATCCTTTTGTTGGACTGTCGATACGCTGCGTGCCGTGTATTCGCGCAAGCAATTTTATGTCAAGCGCGAAAGGCGGCTACTTAACCAGAGCAGCTATTTTTACGAGTCTAGCGAGCAGAGGCTGAAAGATCCTCACCAATCACAGGCTAGCTGTTTAGTTTCGTGTGATCATATTCCTCGTCGCAGCATGGCGTTGTTCCGCGCCAAAGCCGTGCTTGACGAGTTGA
>NZ_JAQQPS010000066.1:0-1725 GCF_036688685.1 Massilia sp. S19_KUP03_FR1
CGCTCAAGGAGTGGCAGCATAAGAAACCAGAGTTATTCGTCAAACGCGTTTATGACCAGGCGAGACTTGACACTTAACCAGCAAAAGAAAATCTTCATACCCGGCGCCGCAATAACCTTGCCCCATCGAATTAGGTCTTGACGGCTCTCGTGTAAAAATAAAAAACATCGGGTCGCGCTTGTCGGCATAGGTATTTATTAGCGATACTTCAAAAGATTTTTTTAGGTGATCACTGAAAGATTTTGAAATAATGTAATGTTTTTTTTGATTTGTCGCCTTAGCCGTAACTTGTCCTTGTTCCGTCACCACTATTACTGACGCACCTGGTGCCTTCAAGAGTAGTTCCGTTGCCAAGGTGTATGTACTGAATACAGATGTCAGGGAGAATGTGATTATCTTTAAGCTATTTATTTTTAACATTGTCAGCATAGACCACTCCGGAGTAGCGCCATAGACTTTTCGATGTTGGTGGCTTAGAATATTCGGATTTATCTCGTTCATGCAAAGTTTCCTCTTGTTTTCCTTTGTTTTCGCTTTTGGTGATGTCCCAACCGATGTTCCCAGTATTAGTGTCGTTTAAGATTGTTGGGTCGCGTATCCATTTATTATTGGCCTTATCCCACTCATGGTAGTTGCCGGAATTCCATCGGCACCAAGTTTCAAGTTCAAGTTGCTCAGCGCTATAAGTTCGATCACGCTTCGATCCTTCGAGGTATCTCTTTGCCTCCCTCATTTTTTCTTTATATAGTTTAACTCCAGCCTTAATATTTTCTTTCCAGTTCCAGGCTTCCTGATATTTTGGTGGTGGATTAGTGAGCTGAGTTAATCCATAACCCCCGTCAAACGCGACGATAGGTTCACCATCTGCATTTATAAATTGCTTGAAAGCGCTTTCTTTTTTAACGAGTTTCTCAAATCCTGATATTTCGCTAAAAGTTGCAATAAATTCGCTTACGGCTTTTTCGGTCGGATTGCTGCCAATTATCCGCACATGGCGGTTGAATTTTTTTCCATCATTTGAGGCTGTAACTTTGAGTGCGCCACCGAGACATTTCCCGTTTAAATCAGCCTTCCATAATTTCCCTAAATCTTTAAGTTTTCCGCTATCTGACCATTTTTTTAAAGTTCTTCCACGTTTTTTAGATTCGCGCATTCCGCTTGTGGACGCCGACCAGGTGATTTCCCATGACCAGGAGCAGGTGGCCTCTCCCGATATGTCGAGTTCAAATGTGATGTCGGGAAAACTTCCGTCTTCACTTATTTTGAATACTTCGTTCTCTTTCGGAGATATCCATTCATCCGGCCCTTCGGGAACAACTACTTTAACCAGTGAGTTTTTTTCTTTATTGGTCTTGGCGCCCGTTGAAAATTTAACATTTTTACTCATAAATGATCCTTACTCTAATATCTCCAAGGATAATTTCTCTTCGGATGATGTGTAAATTCGCTCAGTGAGGCCTTCCGAATTTGTCACTCCATCCCATTGCTCACCACTTTCGCTAAAAATTCGGTATCGGCGGTGAGCCAAAGGCATATTGTCTTTTTCAGAAACCAAATGAAATCGTTCATCAAATTCTCCCCGGTCTCCTTTGGTTTTTACTGTTGAACCGGATTCCCAGCGAGGGTGTGGCTTATTAGTTGCAGCTAAGGAAACGCTGATTAATTAAGGCGCTCCCGTTCCCGCCGGTGCCGCAACCTGAGACAATAACGGTACGTTCCCTGCCT
>NZ_JAQQPS010000067.1:0-1485 GCF_036688685.1 Massilia sp. S19_KUP03_FR1
CACCTCGTTATACACAACTCTTTAGTGCGCCCATTTCACGTAACGTGCGTATCGTTTCCGCCGCCACGTGAACATCCTTCAATCCAAGCCAGATCGTCTTGACGCCGGGCTCGCCATCGCTCTTGCGGGCGAGGAAGCCGCCTATGCAGGCGACTTGGCGCAGAACGTCGTTCAGACGTGGCTTGTCCGGAGGTGTCTTTTTGCGCAGCAGATAGGCCGCTTGAATCTCATCCGGGTCGAAGAACAGTTCCGCGTCCAAGTCCGGGCAGGTCCGGCCCAGGCGCATCAACCGCGCGATGCGCCAGGCCACCACCATGAACAGTGCCAAGGCCCGTTCAAGCTGCGTGATCGAGCCCAGCTGCAGCGCCTCGACGCGGCAGGCGTTTTTCAGAACGTCGAACAGCATCTCGATTTCCCAGCGCGCGCGGTACCAGTCGATCAACTCGACCACAGCCTCGGGCGTGGCTGCCTCGCGGTTGGTCAGCAAGCGCCATTCGATCGGCTTGACGCCATCCGGCGCATCGATCTCGCGCGCGATCACGCAGGTGGCGGCGACGCTCTTGCCTTTTCCCGCCGGCAGGATCACCGTGCGCACCCACAGTTGCTGGCGCACCGTGCGCGCCTTCACCCCGTGCCGCGCCGCCATCGCGAACGTCAGCTCGCCGATGGGCGCGCCTGCGCCCGTGTGTTCCCACAGCCTGTCGCCGTCGGGCATGCACCGGTTGTGCTTGGCGCGCACCAGCCAGTCGGCCGGCGCGCCCAGTTCTTGCGCGCGCAGCATCAGCGGGACCAAATCGGCCTCGCGGTCGGCCACATACACCAGCCGTGTGTCGGGCAGCTGCGCCGCCATCTCGGCGATTCGTTCGTAGCCCTCGATCCAGCGCAGACTTTCCTTCGGCCCGCCGCGCGCGCCGGTCTTGTCCTTCTTTTCGCGTGCCCACATCCAGGCGTCTATTATGCCCAGCGGCTCGCGCGCGGGCGTGACAGCGTACGTCGGGTGCAGGTACATGCCGCGCTGGGCCTCGTAGCTCAACGGCCCAAGGCCCAACGCACGCTGGCCGTTGAAGTCCAATTCGGTCGTGTCCTGCAGGCACAGCACCACCGGCAACGCGGCCATGCGTTGCTGCGTCTGCTGCCAGTGTGGCGCCATGATCGCCTGCCAGTCGACGCTGTCGTTGTCGAAGAAGCGATACGCCCCCATCGTCTCGCCCCAGCCTTGGCACGCCTTCGGCACGCTCGCCGTCGGGTCAGCCGCAAATCGTTCCATCAAGATCCTCGCTCGTTTGTTCAGGCGCGCATCGCCCAGGTCGAGCTGTCTAAATTCCGTCTCGGTCCAAGGTGCTGGTGCTATCGCCAATTTGTCCACGCAAAAGACGAGAGCAAACCTGATTCGCCGCAAGTTTACAAGGGGCGCGTTAAGTCCTTGAATGTAAACGTGTTTTCATGCCGGCCGGACGACGGTGCGGACTTGTGTATAACGAGGTG
>NZ_JAQQPS010000068.1:0-1386 GCF_036688685.1 Massilia sp. S19_KUP03_FR1
GGGACGAGGAACTTAGGTTCTGAAGCAATCGGAAGTGGTTCCAAGAAAAGCCTCTAAGCTTCAGTCATACGAGACCGTACCGCAAACCGACACAGGTGGGCGAGATGAGTATTCTAAGGCGCTTGAGAGAACTCGGGAGAAGGAACTCGGCAAATTGGTACCGTAACTTCGGGAAAAGGTACGCCCTTGTAGTTTGACCACTTTACTGTGGAAGGATGAACGGGTTGCAATAAACTGGTGGCTGCGACTGTTTAATAAAAACACAGCACTCTGCAAACACGAAAGTGGACGTATAGGGTGTGACGCCTGCCCGGTGCTGGAAGATTAAATGATGGGGTGCAAGCTCTTGATTGAAGTCCCAGTAAACGGCGGCCGTAACTATAACGGTCCTAAGGTAGCGAAATTCCTTGTCGGGTAAGTTCCGACCTGCACGAATGGCGTAACGATGGCCACACTGTCTCCTCCCGAGACTCAGCGAAGTTGAAATGTTTGTGATGATGCAATCTACCCGCGGCTAGACGGAAAGACCCCATGAACCTTTACTGTAGCTTTGCATTGGACTTTGAACCAATCTGTGTAGGATAGGTGGGAGGCTTTGAAGCGGGGACGCCAGTTCTCGTGGAGCCAACCTTGAAATACCACCCTGGTTTGTTTGAGGTTCTAACCTTGGTCCGTTATCCGGATCGGGGACAGTGCATGGTAGGCAGTTTGACTGGGGCGGTCTCCTCCTAAAGTGTAACGGAGGAGTTCGAAGGTACGCTAATTACGGTCGGACATCGTGATGATAGTGCAATGGCATAAGCGTGCTTAACTGCGAGACTGACAAGTCGAGCAGGTACGAAAGTAGGACATAGTGATCCGGTGGTTCTGTATGGAAGGGCCATCGCTCAACGGATAAAAGGTACTCTGGGGATAACAGGCTGATTCCTCCCAAGAGTTCATATCGACGGGGGAGTTTGGCACCTCGATGTCGGCTCATCACATCCTGGGGCTGTAGCCGGTCCCAAGGGTATGGCTGTTCGCCATTTAAAGTGGTACGTGAGCTGGGTTTAAAACGTCGTGAGACAGTTTGGTCCCTATCTGCCGTGGGCGTTGGAAATTTGAAGGGGGCTGCTCCTAGTACGAGAGGACCGGAGTGGACGAACCTCTGGTGTACCGGTTGTCACGCCAGTGGCATTGCCGGGTAGCTAAGTTCGGAAGAGATAACCGCTGAAAGCATCTAAGCGGGAAACTTGCCTTGAGATGAGATTTCCCAGAGCCTTGAGCTCTTTAAAGGGTCGTTCGAGACCAGGACGTTGATAGGCTGGGTGTGGAAGTGCAGTAATGCATTAAGCTAACCAGTACTAATTGCCCGTACGGCTTGTCCCTATAACCTTAGCAGGTTAT
>NZ_JAQQPS010000069.1:0-1333 GCF_036688685.1 Massilia sp. S19_KUP03_FR1
GAGCGAAACTGCATGGCGGTCGCGTCGCCAAAAACGTGGGAATCTTCCGAAAACGTCGATTGATCAGCGCTTCCCTAAAGTCTCCAGATTGCCGTGGAAAAGAACCGGTTTAGATGTGAAAAATTGTACAAGGTCGCTTATCTCGATCATGCATTCCGAGCCATGTAGCCGGATCCCTTTTTTTCCTTTGATATCAATCCAGTCGGCTTGACTTATAAGAGAGAGTACCTTGTTCGCAATAACTTTAATTTCATCCTCATGTGCTTGAATAGTGATCCCTCCTGCTGCAGCTATTAGTTTCATTCCTACTTTGTGAACGAAAAGACGAAAAGACGAAAAGTCTGTCTAACACTTGCGAATAAACTTTCACCTGTGGAAATGGACAAGCTTCGTCCGCTGGTCAGTGCAGTGTGCTCAATGCTAGAAATATGGGTCGATTGCTCTGTGCTTGTTTGAATACCTGCCGGGCTTGCTATTAATAAGTGCGGTTCAGCCATTTCTTGCGTCTGGGCGCCGTTGCCTCGTATTGCTTTAAATTGTGCGCGTAAGACGTCAGCCACTTCCTGCTGCTGACCGCCTTCCTGCGCAAGGGATTGCTGCGCAGCGCTTGCTAGTTCATCGTGTTGTTCGACGGCATGTGAAAGCCGTTTGGTCGTTTCCGCCAAGTCCTTCATGGCGCCCCTCGCACATTGCCGCTCTTCAGTTGTAATAATCATTCCCTTGGCAGCGCGGGCTACTCCGTGGCCATCAGTGCGCAGTTCCCATCCCTCGCCACGCAGATCCTTGCGCCCGGCATTGTCCTCAATACGCGTGATGTGCCCCAGTGACAGCTGGCTGCACTGATGATCGCTTTTCAGCTGCGCCTGAATTTTCCCCTTGGTATCGTCCAGGATCAGGTGGTTGCCGCGCGTGCCGCCCCCCATTTCCCGGCTGCGCAAACCTGCCAGCGGCGCCTGCGCCGGCAGTGCCCACGGCGGCATGTGCAGGCCGTTGTAGACCGCACCCAGTATCAAGGGGTGATCGATATTCCCGTCAGGGTAGACCACCGTGACTTCCTCGCCCACCCGCGGCAAGCGAATCTGGCCGAACTGATGGCCAGCCGCCGGCGCCATGATACGAATCCAGGGCGAACTGTTTTCGTCGTACTGCCCCAGCCGGTCCCAGTGCATCTGGATCTTGACCCGGCCGTAACTGTCCGTATGAATTTCGCTGCCAGCAGGCCCGACGACAATCGCCGTCTGCAGGCCAGGATTGACGCAGGCTTTGCTGTTGTAGCCGCGACCGGGGCGCCAGCGAATCCTGCTGCGAACGCAGGTGAAGGTATTTTTGTAGT